>DATFGA010000257.1:0-6685 GCA_035249775.1 Nocardioidaceae bacterium
CGACAAGTCGGTGGCGGTGGCGCGTGCCGGCGGCGCGGGCATGGTGCTCGCCAACACTGCACCGGACAGCGTGCACGCCGACTTCCACTCGGTGCCGACCGTCCACCTCGACGTCGCCGCCGGCCAGGCGATCAAGGACTACGTCCGCACCGAGGGCGAGGACGCGACCGCGAGCATCGACCCCGCCGGCTTCGACGACACCCCGGTCCCGCAGGTCGCGGAGTTCTCCTCGCGCGGCCCGTCACCGGCCTCCGGTGGCGACATCCTCAAGCCGGACCTGACCGCACCCGGTGTCGGTGTGGTCGCCGCGGTGGCGCCACCGTCCAACGCCGGCCGGCTGTGGGACCTCTACTCGGGCACCTCGATGAGCGCGCCGCACATCGCCGGGCTGGCGGCGTTCATCAAGAGCGCCCGCCCGGAGTGGTCACCGGCCCAGACGAAGTCCGCGATGATGACCACCGCCTACACCCTCGAGGGCCACACCGGCCCGTTCGCGCAGGGCGCCGGTCACGTCGACCCCACCAGCTTCCTGGAGCCGGGGCTGGTGTTCGGCGCCGACGTCGGCGACTACCTCGGATTCCTCGCCGGCCAGGGCTTCACCTACGCCGACGGCTCACCGGTCTCCGAGAGACCGATCGACGCCAGCGACCTGAACCTGCCCTCGATCGCGGTCGGTGACCTCACCGGCAGCGCGACCGTGACCCGCCGGGTCACCAACGTCTCCGGCGGCACCGAGACCTACGCGGCCCAGCTCAGCGGACTGGACGGGATCGCGGCTTCGGTCCGCCCGCAGCGGCTCACCCTCGGTCCGGGTGAGACCGCCCGCTTCCGGGTGACGTTCGAGGCCACGTCGGACGCCTCGATGAGCAACTACGCCAAGGGCAGCCTGACCTGGACCGGCCTCGAGCACCAGGTGCGGATGCCGATCGTGGTGAAGCCCGAGCTGGTGGACGCAGCGGACGAGGTCACCGGCGAGGGCAGCTCCGGCGCGATCACGGTCGAGGGCGTGTCCGGCACCGACGACGGGATCGCACTCGCGACCAGCGGCCTGGTCTCGGCGATGCCGATCGGCGTCAGCCTGGTGCCCGGCCCGTTCGACCCGGCGTCCCCGAGCGATGACGACGACACCTTCCGGGTGCCGGTCCAGGTCCCGGCCGGCACCGAGGTCGCCCGGTTCGAGATGAACGGCCACAACTCCGCCGACGACCTCGACCTGTTCGTCTACCTCGACGGCGAGCTGGTCGCCCAGTCCGCGACGGCGTCCGCCGACGAGACGGTGACCCTGTTCGAGCCGGAGGTCGGCGAGTACGCCGTCTACGTGAGCTCCTACTCCGCCGCGAACGGATCGACCACCAGCGGTCAGTTCTACAGCTGGGTGGTCGGCCAGGGCGACTCCGGCAACCTGGAGGTCACCCCACCCGCCATCGACGCGGCGGCCGGGAACCGGTTCGCCTACCGGGTGTCGTGGGAGGGTCTCGACCCCTACCGCTGGTTCGGTGCGATCCGCTACGGCGACTCCGACCACCGCACCCTGATCACCCTCCAGTAACCGACTTGTCAGCCCCTGTGACCGCTATGGCGCACACAGGGCCTGACAACTCAGGAGAGGCCGAGCTTCGCGGCGGACTCCTCCCGCATCTGGATCTTGCGGATCTTCCCGGTCACCGTCATCGGGAACTCGTCGACCACCATCACGTAGCGCGGGATCTTGTAGTGCGCGAGCTTCCCGGTGGCGAACTCGCGGATCGCGGCGGCGTCCAGCGGCTCGGCTCCGGCCCGCACCTTGACCCACGCGCACAGCTCCTCGCCGAACCGCTCGTCGGGCACCCCGATCACCTGGACGTCCTCGATGTCCGGGTGGGTGTAGAGGAACTCCTCCACCTCGCGCGGGTAGATGTTCTCGCCACCGCGGATCACCATGTCCTTGATCCGACCGACGATGTTGCAGTAACCGTCCTCGCGCATCACCGCCAGGTCGCCGGTGTGCATCCACCCGTCCGAGTCGATCGCCTCCGCGGTCTTGTCGGGGTCGTCCCAGTAGCCGAGCATCACCGAGTAGCCCCGGGTGCAGAACTCACCCGGCTCGCCGCGTTCGACGGTGTTCCCGGTGGTCGGGTCGATGATCTTGACCTCCACGTGCGGATGCACCGATCCGATGGTCGCGGTGCGCCGGTCGAGGTCGTCGTCGCTGCGGGTCTGGCAGGAGACCGGCGACGTCTCGGTCATCCCGTAGGCGATGGAGACCTCCTCCATGTGCATGTCGCTGACACAGCGCTTCATCACCTCGACGGGGCAGACCGATCCGGCCATCACCCCGGTGCGCAGGGTGGAGAGGTCGTACGTCGTGAAGTCGGGTGCGTTCTGCATCGCGATGAACATCGTCGGCACGCCGTACACCCCGGTGCACCGCTCCTCGACGATCGTCCGCAACGTGACCGTCGGGTCGAAGCCCGGCCCGGGAATGACCATGGTCGCGCCGTGCGTGGTGCAGCCGAGGTTGCCCATCACCATCCCGAAGCAGTGGTAGAACGGCACCGGGATCGCGAGCCGGTCGTTCTCGGTGAAGTTGATCGTCTCGGTGGTGAAGAACCCGTTGTTCAAGATGTTGCGGTGCGACAGGGTCGCGCCCTTGGGGTAGCCGGTGGTGCCGGAGGTGTACTGGATGTTGATCGGGTCGTGGTGGTCGAGCGTGGCCATCCGCTCGGACACCGCGTCCGCCGGCAGGTCCTGGCCCTCCGCGACCAGCTCGTCCCAGTCGCCGGTGCCGAGGTACACGACGCGCTCCACGGCGCTCCCCGTGGCTGAGCCCGCCGAGATCACCTCGTCGACCATGCTGCGGTAGTCGCTGGTCTTGAACGCGGTGGCCGACACCAGCAACCGGACACCGGACTGGTTCAGCGCGTAGGCGAGCTCGTGGGTCCGGTAGGCGGGGTTGACGTTGACCAGGATCGCGCCGATCTTCGCGGTGGCGTACTGCACGATCGTCCACTCGGCGCAGTTGGGCGCCCAGATCCCGACCCGGTCACCCTTGGCGATGCCGGCCGCGATCAGCCCTCGTGCCAGCGCGTCGATGTCGCGGTCGAGCTCCGCGTACGTCCAGCGCCGTCCGCTGGCGACCTCGACCAGCGCCTCACGGTCGGCGTGCTCGCGGGCGATGCGCTCGAAGTTCGCGCCGATCGTCTCCTCGAGCAGCGGCGGTTCGGTCGGACCCTTCGCGTAGGACTCCATCCGTGCACCCTAGTAAGTCGGCGGCGACCCCCGCCAGACCTCTCGGTGCGCTGCGCGGTCAGGAGGCGTCAGCGATCATCATTGCCCGGTCCGTCCGTCGATGCACTCGCGCAGCAGGTCGGCATGGCCGGCGTGCCGGGCGTACTCCTCGACCATGTGGACGAGGATGTCGCGGACACTCGCGACGCCGTCGTGCAACGGGATCTCGCGCCCGAGGTCGTTCTCGTCGAGGGCCTCCAGCCACTCGTCGGCGGCGGCGATCTCCGCCTTCCAGGCGGCGAACGCCTCGTCGACCACCGCCGGGTCGGCGACCGCACCGTTGAAGTCGAAGTCCGTATCGTCCTCGCGCTTGAACAGTCGTGGCGGTTCGGTCCTTCCCTGCAGCACCCGCTGGAACCAGTGGTTCTCCACCTGGGCCAGGTGCCGGACCAGCCCCAGCAGACTCAAGGTGCTCGGCGGCACCGCGCGGCGGGCGAGCTGCTCGGCGTCGAGGCCACCGCACTTCAGCTCCAGCGTCATCCGGTAGTAGTCGAGGTACTCCTGCAGGGTCGCCTTCTCGCCCTGTGGGTTGCCCTGGGGTCGGGGGTCGTCGGCGGGGTCCATCCACGTGTCACTCATGGCTGCCGACCCTTCCGAGAATCCCTCCCCGGCGCAACCTGGTTATCGGGTCAGTCGGACCGTCCGGCCCGAGAGACAGCGTCGATCGCGCCTGGCATGGTTGAGACGTGAGCTGGCTGGAGAGGGCCGACCTGGCTGGGGCGGCATCGCTGCTTCGCGCGATCGAGCGGCAGCTGCCCGGGGTCGTGGTGACCGCGGGCTCGGGAGACTGGTTCTTGTTCTACGACCCGGACGGGACGACCGAGCCGGAGCAGCGGTTCCCCTTCTGCACCCTCGTGACCGGCGACCGCTACGACGCCGCGTCCTTCCTGGACCGCGATGCCCACACCTACCGCGTCAACCTCGGGGTGGACCGTCGAAGCTACGAGGAACTGTTCTCCCGGGCCCCGCGTCAGGCCGTCGGGCAGGACGTGCTCGACACGGGCTTCGACTACACCGCCACCGACACCCTGCTGCCGCATCCGTTCTACGCGCCGATGCACTGGGTGTGCGTGGTCAACCCGGGCGAACGGACCCGGCCGAGGCTCGCTGCGCTGCTGGCCTGCGCGCACGACCTGGCCCGGCATCGGTACGACAACCGGCAGCGGCGTCACGGCTGACACCTCCGGTCCGGGACAACAACAGCACAGCGCAGGCACTGCATGCCCGGGACCGGGCGGGGTACCGGCCACCGAGCGGGGGCAAGGGCCAGCACTCGGGAGCAGCCATGAACATCGGACGTCTTGTCGCGCGGACCGTGATCGGCGGTCTGTTCGTCGGCCACGGGACCCAGAAGCTGATGGGCTGGTTCGGCGGTCCCGGCCTGGAGGGCACCGCCGGCATGATGCAGTCGCTGGAGATGCACCCACCGCGACGCAACGCGATGGCCGCCGGCGTGACCGAGACCGCAGGTGGCACGCTGCTGACACTGGGACTGGCGACGCCGCTCGCCTGTGCCGGGCTGATCGGCACGATGATCACCGCGATCCGGAAGGTGCACTGGAGCAGTGGCCCTTGGGCTGCTGCCGGCGGCTACGAGTACAACCTCGTGCTGATCGCGGGACTGCTCGCCCTGGCGGAGCAGAAGCCGGGCGACATCTCCGTGGACAGCGCACTCGGTCTGGACTGGACCGGCTTCAAGTGGCCGCTCGCCGCGCTCGGCGCCGGCGCCGCCGCGTCCGCGACCACCATCTACCTCGGCGGACGGGCCGCCCCCGCGGAGGGTCAGTCACCTACGCCAGCCACCGGCGTCGAGCCGGAGGAGCCGGAGAACTAGCCAGCACCCCGCCGGCTACCGTTCGAGTGCCGGTCCGAGTGGTGTCACAGCGACCTGTCAGCCTGAGATGATCCGCGCGAAGTAGTCACCGGCCTCCTCGGCGCTCCAGCCGTGGCCCTGCCGCAGGCCGAGGGTGAGCATCTCGAGGTAGGCGGGTGACGGCTTCGTGTGCGTCACGTGGTCGAGCCCGTGCGGCGCCGTGAAGGTCAGCATCGGCATCCCGTCGTACTCCCCGACCTCGATCAGCGTCTCGTAGTGACCCGGCCCGGTCTCGTGCCGGCCGTCGGTGAGGCCCTCGATCAGCACCTCCTCGAGCGGGTCGTCCGGATCGGGCACCCGGTGCATCTCCTGGGCGGCGATGTCGGCGAACTGGGCAGCGGTGACGAGGTAGGCACGCGCCGCGGTGGGCCCGGTCGCGTCGTGGTCGTAGAACGCGACTCCGCCGCCCCACTGCTGCGACTGCCCGGCGAAGTACAGCGCCCCGGGCAGCTCCACCGGGATGCTGCGCGACGGCAGGTTCGGGTCCCGCGCGCCGGGATTCTTGCGTACGCCGCCGGGCGGACATCCACCCTCGATGTAGCAGACCAGCCGCTCGAAGGCCATGTTCGACCCGTAGGAGACGTACCAGACCTCGCCGGCGTCGGGGACCTCGTGAGGTTTCGATCGGGTGTCAGGCATCTCGCTTCTCGATCACCAGCCTACGTGCGGTCGACGCGGTCATCGCGAGGGTCCCGCCCTAGTACCGTGGTGAGGATGGCCGAAAGCAGCTCACCGCGCACTCTGGCCGACCAGTTCCGCAGCTGGCCGGCCGCCGATCTGGTGCGCCTGCTCGAGGCCCGACCGGACCTCGCCACGCCGGCCCCGCAGGACTCCGCCCAGCTCGCCTCGCGCGCCGGCACCCGTGCCTCGGTGCTGCGGGCGGTCGACCGGCTGACCGCCCTGGAGCTGGCCGTCGTCGACGCCGCGGTCGCCCTCGGTGGCACGGTGTCGCTGGCCGACCTGCAAGGACACGTGAACGCTGCCCCCGGTGCGGTGAAGGAGTCGACCGACACGCTGCTCGCGATGGCGCTGCTGTGGGGATCACCGGACGAGCTCCGAACCCTCAGCGTGCTCGGCGAGATCGTCGGTACGACGGTCAGCGGACTGGGCCCCGCGGCCGAGTCGTTGCTCTCGACCTACGGACCGAGCCGCATCACCGCGCTGGCCAGGGACCTGGGGATCACTCCCGAGGGAGAGCGCCAGCGCGACATCGCCGCGATCGCTGCCCACCTCGGCGAGCCCGCCAACGTCGACGAGCTGGTCGCCGAGATCGACCCGCAGGCCCGCAACATCCTCGACCACCTCGAACGCGAGTCCACCGAGGGCACCGTCGAGTCCACGGAACGCACGGTGAGCCGGCAGGACGCGCAGGGCCCGGTCGACCAGCTGCTCGCCCGTGGGCTGCTCATCGCCCGCGACCGGCGGCACGTCGCGGTGCCACGCGAGGTGGCGCTCTGCCTCCGCGGGGGCAGGACCACCCGCGCCCGCGTCGACGCTCCCCCGGAGCTGGCCACCTCCCCGCGCGACCAGGCCCTGGTCGACCGG
>DATFGA010000258.1:0-10941 GCA_035249775.1 Nocardioidaceae bacterium
CGGCAGGTCGATCTCGTCGAACACGATGTCGACGATGCCGTCGAGGATCTCGTCCTTGTTGGCCACGTGGTGATAGACCGACATCGGCTTGACGCCCAGCTCGTCGGCGAGCGACCGGATCGTCAGTGCTCCGATGCCGCCCGCATCGGCGACCCGGACAGCACCGCGCAGCACGCGTTCCCGGTTCAGCCGGCTCCGCCGGCGTGGACGTTCCGTGACTTCTTCCGACATCTCGTCCCTGGGGCTAGTGCGATCGGGCCATTCCGCTTCCGTACGTTGTACGTTAGCGTAACCGTACTTAGTACTACAGAAGATTGGGCTCGGGATGAAGAACCGCATGAGAGAAAGACCCGGCAACAAACAGGCCGAGGATCTGCGCCCGGCTGCGTTGAGCGCGACCGCCCCAGCGGTCCCAGCCGAGGCAATGCAGGCCATCGTGCAGGACAGCTACGGCTCGGTCGACGTGCTGAAGCACCAGCAGGTCGCCCGGCCCGAGATCGCCGACCACGAGGTGCTGGTCCGGGTGCACGCGGCGGGTCTGGACCGGGGCACATGGCACATGATGGCCGGCGAGCCGTACCTGATGCGGATCATCGGCTTCGGGTTCCGGCGACCGAAGAACCGGGTGTCCGGGATCGACGTCGCCGGCACGGTGGCCGCGGTCGGGTCTGCGGTGACCCGGTTCACCGTCGGCGACGAGGTGTTCGGGATGTCCCGGGGCGCGTTCGCGGAGTACGCACCGGTCCGCGAGGACAAGCTCGCCCGCAAACCGGTGAACCTCTCCTACGAGCAGGCCGCGGTGGTGCCCATCTCGGCCGGCACTGCGATCCAGGCCCTGACCGACATCGGCCGGATCGCGCCCGAGCAGAGGGTGCTCGTCATCGGCGCATCCGGTGGGGTCGGCAGCTACGCCGTACAGCTGGCCAAGGCGTTCGGAGCCGAGGTCACCGGCGTCAGCAGCACGCAGAAGCTCGACCTGGTGCGCTCCCTCGGAGCCGACCATGTCCTCGACTACACCCGTGACGACTTCGCGGACGGCACCCGCCGTTACGACCTGATCCTCGACATCGGCGGAAACCCGGCGCTGTCCCGGCTCCGTCGTGCGCTCACCCCGACAGGCACGGCGGTCATCGTCGGCGGCGAGTCGGGCGGCAGCTGGACCGGAGGCTTCGGCAGGTCCTTGCGGGCCCCGCTCCTGTCCCCGTTCGTGGGCCAGCGGCTGGCCATGCTCGCCAGCAAGGAGCGAGCCAGCGACCTCGAGCGACTCGTCCCTCTCATCGAGGCCGGCCAGGTCACGCCGAGCATCGACCGGACGTACCCGCTGGAGCGAGTGCCGGATGCGATGCGTCACCTCGAAGCCGGCGACGTGCGGGGCAAGGTCGCCATCACTGTCAACCAGGGAGAACGATCATGAGTGCGACGATCTACCCCGCGCGCGTGGACGCGCACCTCGATGCCGGCCTGAACCGCTGGCTGTGGCTGCTCAAGTGGCTGCTGGTCATACCGCACTACGTGGTGCTGGTCTTCCTGTGGCTGGCGTTCCTGGTGCTCACCGTGATCGCGTTCTTCGCGATCCTGTTCACCGGCCGGTACCCACGGGCGATCTTCGACTTCAACGTCGGAGTCCTGCGGTGGGGCTGGCGGGTCTCCTACTACGCCTACGGCGCCCTGGGCACGGACCGGTACCCGCCGTTCACACTCGCGGAGGTTCCTGACTATCCGGCCCATCTGGAAGTGGAATATCCGCAGCATCTCTCGCGCGGCTTGGTGCTGGTGAAGTGGTGGCTGCTGGCGCTGCCACACTACGTGGTCCTCGGCTTCTTCCTCGGCGGCGGAGCCTACGTCGCCAACGAGGCGACCACGGCCGACGAGACCTCTTGGGCGTGGACGAGCGGGCTGATCGGGCTCCTGGTGCTCGTCGCCGGCGTGGTGCTGCTGTTCACCGGCCGGTATCCCCGGTCGATCTACGACTTCGTCCTCGGGATGAACCGGTGGGTGCTCCGGGTCGTGGCCTACGCCGGGCTGATGACCGACGAGTACCCGCCGTTCCGGCTGGACCAGGGCGGGGCGGAGCCGCGTGGTCGACTGACCCAGCCGCCGGATCCGCAACCCGGCCCGGCGATGACCGCGGTCCAGCCGGGTCCGTCAGGCTAGGTGCTGCTCGGCAGCGCCTTGGACGATCACGCGGCTGACAACGCATCGGTCAGCAAGGCGACCAGCGCCTCGAGCTGCACGTCGGCCGAGGAGGAGACCTCCTCGTCGGACCCGTCGAGCGCCCGGGCGGCGAGCCCCGCCTTGTCGTCGATGAGCTCGGCGATCCGGGTATCGATGGTCTGCGCGGCGATGATCCGCCAGGCGGTGACCGGCTCCTCTTGACCGATCCGGTGCACGCGGTCGATGGCCTGCGTCTGCTCCGCGGAGGTCCAGGACAGCTCCGCGAGCACCACGTTGGAGGCCACCTGAAGGTTGAGGCCAACGCCGGCCGCGGTCAGCGAGCAGACCACGACGGCGATGTCGGGGTCGTTCACGAAGGCGTCGATCTGCTTCTGTCGCGACGCGCGGGTCTGGTCGCCGCGAATCGAGGAGAACTTGATCCCGCGCTTGGCGAAGGTCTCCTCCGCCACGTCCATCACGTCGACGTGCTTGGCGAAGAAGACGACCTTGCCGACGCTGCGCGCGAGCTGTGCCGCGTAGTCCGCGGCGAGGCCGGCCTTCGCCTGACCAATCCGCCGCATCATGCTGAACACGTTCTCGTCGGTCTTCGTGCTGGTGTCCTCCCGCTCCCAGGTGGCGACCCTGCGCACGAGCTCGTGGTCGATGCCCTCGACGACCGCACCGGACGTGCGCGTGGCGAGCGCACTCTCGTAGCGCGACACGAGCCGGCGGGCGAGCTCGCGCTCGGCCTCCCTGATGGAGCGGCCGGCGTCGTCGTCGAGCTCGACCGGAAGATCGGCGATCCGACGGGCGGGGATGTCAGCGGCCACGTCTACCTTGCGGCGGCGGACGATGCCGAGGTCGACCACGCAGGTGCGCGCCGCACGGTAGAAGCCGGGGTCGATCGGCGTCAGCCCGGTCTCCTCGAGGGAGTCCATCAGCTTCGCGAGGGGCTTCTTGTCGTCGATCCAGCCGAGGAACTGCCAGATCGCCCGGAAGTCCTCGATGTCGTTGATCAGCGGGGTGCCGGTCAGGGCCATCAGCAGCGGGTTCGCGACCCGGGACCGGATCCGCTCGGAGAGCTCCAAGACATGCTGCGAGCGCTGCGAGGTCTTGTTCTTGATGAAGTGCGCCTCGTCGACGACCATGCCACGGAAGCCGAGGTCCCCCAGCCAGCCGACGTGGCGGTCGAGCACCTCGTAGTTGACGACGACGATGTCGGCGAACCCGTCGATCGTCTCGCCGTTGCCGTGGATCACGGTGGCCGGACGGTTGGGCGTCCAGAGCCCCGCCTCACGGGCCCAGTTGGTCTTGACCACGTTCGGCACGACCGCGAGCAGCGGGTAGGCGTTGGCGGCCTGAGCCGCGAGCAGGGCCTGGGCCGTCTTGCCCAGACCTGGCTCGTCGGCCAGGAGGAAGGTGCGGTGGCCGGATGCCGCAGCGGCGATCAGCTCCGCCTGGTGCGGCATCAGCTCCATGCCGCCGGACGCTTGCAAGGACGTCGGCTCCGGCAGGGCCATCCCGGTCGAGGGCCCGGTCCCGGCGTACTCGAAGGACCGGAACAACGGGCCGAGCAGCTCCCACCCGGCCAGGCGGTGCGCACGGGGCTGGCTCTGCCTGGCGGACTCGAAGTCCGGGGCGAGGAAGGGGTTGGCGAGCTGGCGGGAGACGATCGCCTGCGGAACCACGCGACGCTCGGTGGCGGCGGAGGAGGCGGTGGGTTCCGGCCGGGCAACCGGGTCGGGGGTCGGCTCCAGACCGGCGGCCTCCAGCATGTCGCGCTTGAGGACCTTGGCGGCCTCGGACATGACCGCGTCCTCGGCGAGCAGGGTGAGCAGCGAGGTGTCCCGGGCGGCGGTCTTCGCGAGGATCGTCGCGACGCCGTCGAGGCGCTTGAGCTGCTCGGTCTGGTAGGCCTCGCCGCTGGTCTCGTCCGCCTTGACGCGGGCACGTTCCTCGCGCACCAGCATGGCGACGACCTGGAACTTGGTCCGCACAGACGGCATCACCGGCCCGCGTTGGACGGCCGTCTCGACCTCGCGCACGGCGCGCGCGAGCAACGGGATGATGCCCTCGTTGTCGCGGGGTCGCACCCTGCGCGGGTTGCGCTGGGCGGTACGGCGAGCGCCCGATTGACGCTGGCCTCGTCGAGCCACAGACTCCTCCTCCTGGAGTAACCGGCAGCTCGCCGCGGCGGGACAAGCATCCACACGCGGTGACACGGCCGGGGCGATCAGACGTCGAAGCGAGCGAACCTGTAGGTCACTCCACGACGCGACTCGGTCCCACGGATCTTCGACAAGATCGACGCGGCGGGCCCCGACGGCCCCTCCACAGTGGGATCCACGGCCGTCAAGGTGACGACCGGGCACCGGCCAGATGGCGAAGACTCAGTCGCGAGCGACATTGCCGATGGCTGGTACCCCATCAATAGTAGCGGCCGACGGCCCGATCCGCAGAATGCGGTGTTCCTGCGCGCCGCCGTTCGACATCCCGGCGAGCCGGCGGTCGCGAGCCGCAATCGCACACATGTGCTGGAGCAGCACGTTTCGCCCAGAATCCGCGTTACGCGGGCACCTATGTGCTGTTGTGACACATCGACCCTGCGCCGCGCAACGGCCGGGTCACTGCCTGGCGCTGCCCGGGGCCACCAGCCCGACGTCGTACCCGAAGATGACCAGGTGCACCCGGTCGCGAGCGCCGAGCTTGGTGAGCAGGGCACCGACGTGTGTCTTCACAGTGCTCTCGCTCAAGTGGAGAGCGTTGGCGATCTCCCGGTTGGCGCGGCCGGTCGCCACCAGTCGCAGTACGTCGACCTCACGGCCACTGAGCTGGGCCAGGGCCGCTGTGTCTTCCGGTCGATGCGTGGGATGCTCCAGATGCCGCTCGACGAGGCGGCGGGTGATTGCCGGGGAGAGCAGCACCTCCCCGTCATGGACAGCGTGGATGGCCTCGACAAGCCGTCGCCGCGGAACGTCCTTGAGCAGGAAGCCGCTGGCACCAGCACGAAGGGCCGCGAGCACATACTCGTCAGCGTCGAACGTCGTCAGGACGATGACGCGGCTGCTCACCTCGGGCCGGGCGAGCAACAGACGTGTCGCCTCCAGCCCATCCATCTCCGGCATCCGGATGTCCATCAGCACCACGTCCGGACGGAGCTCCGCGGCGAGGTGGATGGCCTCCCGCCCGGTGCCGGCCGTCGCCACCACCTTCAGGTCCGGCTGGGCAGAGACAATGGTTTCGAGCCCCTGCCGGACGAGGTCCTGGTCGTCGGCGATCAGAACACGTACGTTCATCGGGCATCCTCTGGACAGGGAATCTCGACGCAGACCCGGAAGCCGTCACCGCACGGCCCCGCGGTCATCGTGCCGTGGTGCATTGTGGCCCGCTCCCGCATCCCGGCCAATCCATGGCCACCGGTGCCACGAGGACGATCCCGTGCCGGACCGGGATCGAGCACATCGAGCACCAGCCGGGAACCGTCGAGGGCCAGCTCAACCTGAGCAGACATCGCCCGACTGTGCTTGAGAACGTTCGTCAGCGCCTCCTGCACCATCCGGAACAGTGAGGTCTGCAACCCGGCCGGAAGCGCGGCGAGGTCCCGCGCGCCTCGCTGATGAAGGGTGACGTCGAGGCCGCAGTCGGCGAACAAATTTTGCAGCGTCGCGAGCTGGAGGTCGGGGACGGGAGCGATCGCCTCCGCGTGCAGGCGCGAGGGCTCCGAGGCGTCACGGAGGACGCCCACCAGGCTCCGCAGGTCATCCATCCCGCGACGTCCCGCGTCCTGCACCGCCTTCAGCCCCCGTCGAGCGCCTTCCGGGTCCGCGTCGAACGACGCCTCCGCGGCTTCTGCCTGCACCACCATCAGCATCACCGTGTGAGCCACCACGTCGTGCAGCTCGCGCGCCATCCGCATCCGGTCGGTTGCCACGGCCAGCCGAGCGGCGTTCTCGCTCTCTCGAGCCAGGGCCAGACTGAGCTGGTGCATGCTGTCGGCTCGGTGCTGCAGAGTCCGCATTCCGCGGCCCACCGCCCACGAACCGGTCAGGTACACCAGCGGAAAGACGACGTCGGTGGGCCGACTGCTGAGGCTCGAGACGCTCGCCGTGGCGACCCCTGCGGCGAGCAACAGTGCGGCAGCGACAGAGGTTCGACGGGAGGGTGCGTACCGGCCGGTGGCGTACATCCCGATCAGCACCGCACAAAAAGAGCCGAAGTGCAGACTGCCACTGAACACGACAACTTGCGCCGCGAGCGCAGCTCCGATGGCACCTGCAGCGAGGACCGGACGACTTCGCCGCCAGCCCAACGGAAGCGCGGTGGCCAGGCCGGTGAGCGCAAGCTCCAAGTCCGAGCCGACCCAGGGCTGCTCCATGCCGAGCCCCGTCTGCGACACGGCGGCCACGAAGACGACCGGCGCCCAGTCGGCCAGCGCCGGGAGCCAGACCGGTCGCCGCTGGCCGCCGTCCTCAACGATCGACGAAGCGGCCGCCGAAGCACCCATCGATCTCTGCACGGACGCAGCCTACGGTGGCGAACCCGCTCCCGACCGGTACTTCGGTACCGATCCTGCGGTACCGAGGTCCAACGGATCTGGCCCGGGAAACGATGTGCGACGAATCAGGACGAGTCACCGTTGACCGACAACAACATGAATCGAAGGGAACAGCGATGACCGACACGTTCGAATCAACCTCCCGCTTTGTCCGGCTCGCGCGGAACGCTGCACTACTCGGTGGCGGCGCAGCCTTCATCTCACTGGCGATGGTGCTCGGCGGGGAGACCGCCCGCGGCGAGGCCTTCATGGGTTCGTCGCTGGCGGTGCTGGCCGGCTGGCTGAGCTTCGTGGCTGCTTGCCTGCTCGTCCTGGGCCTTGCCGGCCTCGCGGTCAGGTTCGTTCCCGTCCTGTCCGGGTCAGGCACCATCGCCCTGGCGGTGCTCGTGGTAGCCACAGCGGTGACGGCCGGAGCCGCGTCGACGTTGGCGCTCGTGGTACCCACGCTGGTGGAGCGGGCGCCGGCCATCGCCCACGACCCGCCGGCTGCTGTGCCGGCTAGCTTCATCTTCAGCGGGCTGGTCATGGGCGTGTGTGGGATCGTGCTGGCGGTCGCGCTCCGTCGCGCGTTGCCGGATCTTCCCAGCTGGGCTGCGCCGCTGCTGATCATCGCCTCAGTAGTCACCATCGTGCCGCTGCCCTCGAGGTACTTCCTGCTCGCCTTTTCGGTTGCCGCACTGCTGGGAGTGCCTAGGACCGAAGGGCGCGCTCAGCGAGAGGCTGTGCCGGCCGGTCGCGCCTCAGCCTGAGGAGTGAAAGCCAGAGGCCCTCTCCGTGATGGAGAGGGCCTCTTGGCTTTCGACTACGAGCTGCGTCTCGGATCGGCTCAGGCGAGCGCTGCCGTGACTGCTTCTCGCAGGGAGGTGGCCGGACGTCCGATCAGCCGGGACAGGTCGTCGGACAGCTGGTCCAGGTCGCCCCGGGCGATGCCGAGGTCTGAGTCGGCGAGCACCTCGGCGAACGGCTGCGGCACTCCCGCACCCACGAGCACCTCGGTGTATTTCTCCGCCGGCAGGTCGACGTAGCCGACCTGTTGACCGCTGACCTCGCTGATCACGGCTGCCGCTTCCGGCAACGTGAACGCGCCGCCGGCCAGCTCGTACACCTGCCCCTGGTGACCCTCGGTGGCCAGCACCGTCGCGGCCGCCGCGGCCAGGTCGGCCCGGCTTGCAGCGCTGACCCGACCCTCTCCCGCGCTGCCGAGCAGCGCCTGGTGCTCGAGTACGACGGGCAGCTGGTCGGTGTAGTTCTCGAGGTACCAGTTGTTGCGCAGGAGCACGTGAGGCACTCCGGACTCGCGGATGTACTCCTCAGTGGCCTTGTGCTCGGCGGCGAGCGCCATGCCGGACGTGTCGGCGCGCGTGATGCTCGTGTAGGCGATCAGCCCCACACCGGCCGCCCGTGCCGCGTCGACCGCGTTCACGTGCTGCGCGTAGCGCTGGCCGACCTCGCTCGAGGAGACCAGGAGCACCTTGTCGGCGCCCTGGAACGCCTCCTTCAGGCTTCCCGAGTCGGTGTAGTCGGCACGTCGTACGACGACGCCGCGGTCCGCCAGGTCAGCCAGCTTCTCGGTACGCCGACCCGTGGCCACGATCTGGTCGGCCGGAAGGCCGCGCTCCAGCAGGGACTCGACGACCAGACGGCCGAGGTGACCGGTTGCACCGGTGATGACAACAGACATGAGCGTCCGCTCCTTCGCAGACTCGGGTCAGGACTGCTGGGCGACGGCGATCGCGGAGACGTCGAACTCGAGCTTGATCTTGTCGCTGACCAGCACACCGCCGGTCTCGAGCGCGGCGTTCCAGGTGAGGTTCCAGTCCTTGCGGTTGATGGTGGTGCTGCCCTCGAAGCCGACCCGCAGGTTGCCGAACGGGTCCCGCGCCGAGCCGGTGACGTCGAAGTCGATGGAGACCGGACGGGTGACGTCCTTGATGGTCAGGTCACCGATCACCGTGAAGGTGTCCGCGTCCTTGCGGGAGACGGCGGTGGTCTTGAAGACCAGGTCCGAGTAGGTGTCGACGTCGAGGAAGTCACCGGAGCGGAGGTGTCCGTCGCGGTCCTCGTTGCCGGTGTCGATGCTCGCGGCCTTGATCCGGATCTCGGCGCTGGAGGCGGCCGGGTTCGCGGTGTCGATGGTGGCCTTGGCCTCGAAGTCGTTGAACTGGCCGCGGACCGTGGTGACCATCGCGTGGCGGGCCGAGAAGCCGATCCGGGTGTGCGTGACGTCGAGGACGTACTCGCCGGTGATGTCAGCGACCGCGCTGGTGCCGGCGTCGAAGACCGGGGCCTCCAGCGTGGCGACGGAGCCGGAAGCCGGTGCTGCGTTCGTGGCGGGGGCCGTGGGGGCGGTGCTCTTGCGGTTGAACAGTCCCATGATGCTTCTCCTCAGGTCGGGTGTTTGTTGAAGGTTTAACTAACATACGCCCTAACCGTTGAAGCGTCAACTTTGTTCCTCCACCTGAGATCTCGCTCCCGCCCGCTCACCACGCATGCGACTGGTCCAAACCACACCGTGCTTGTCGAATACACGCGCTTACAGTGAAAGTGGATGGGCAGATCCGTTTGCTCATCTCCTCCATAGAGACACCCCCGGCCCAGCCGGGGGTGCCTCGCTTTTTCGGGGCCGACCGTCGGCGAGACGGCCTTCCTCGCAGATCAACTTGCCGAGGAGGCCTCCGTGTCGGGGCGCGCTGGATCGGCGTTGATCGGGTCGTTGACGTCGACCTGCCCCTCGACGAGCCCGACGCTGAACTGGGTCATCATGTCGTGGTCCTCGTGCGGGAGGTTGTGGCAGTGGATCATGTACTTCCCCCGGTGCGGTCCGAATTTCATGATCACCTCCACCTTCTCGTTCTCGGCGACGTAGACGACGTCCTTAGGCCCTCGCTCGTAGTTGAAGGGCGGCCGTCCGTTGCGGCTGAGGATCTGGAAGTCGACCAGATGGATGTGGACCGGGTGGAACCAGCCACCGCCCCGGTTCTCGATCTCCCAGATCTCCACGTCGTTCAGGCCGGGATTGGCGAACACCTCACGAAAACCGCTGTCGATGACGTCGTGCCAGGTCCTCCCGTTGATGCTCCACTCGTTCGTGACGTCGCTCTTCTGTAACCGCAGTCGGCGGCGGCGGACCGCCTGGTCACGACGGAGACTCATTGCTGCGCTGCTGGCCAGCGCGGACGGGATCCGGTTCCACGTCGGGTCGGTGGTGTCGACCGGATCGCCGACGACGTCGAAGGCCATCACCTTGTCGGTGTCGTCGAAGTCGCGGTTGTTCTCGTTGCTGAGGTTGTGCAGCTCGACCCGCTGTCCTGGTGCAAACTGCGCGAAGTCGATCAGGATCTCGTAGCGCTCGGCCGACCCGATCCGCAGCTGTGCGGTTTCCTGTGCGGTCGGCACCATCCCTCCGTCGGTTCCCACGACGTGCATCGCGCTCTGCGGCGTCAAGGTCAGGCGGTAGGACCGGGAGACCGATGCGTTGAGCACCCGGAACCGGTACACCCGGCGTTGGACCTTCATCACCGGCCACGGAACGCCGTTCACGACGATCACGTCGCCCCAGAGGCCGGAGTGGTCCCTGTCGTCGTAGCCGAGCCCGCCGTCCTCGGCGAACATCACGTCGCCGAGGATCATCGGCACGTCGAACGGCCGCTGCGGAAGGAGATCCCGCTCGACGGGGTCGTGGACGTGGTACTGCCCGAGAAGCCCGGTGTAGACGTTCGGGGCCGTGTTGTGCACGGCATGGTCGTGGTACCACAGCGTGCGCGCCGGCTGGAACGAGTTGGGGTACTGGTACGTCTTGGCGTACCCAGGCGGCGTGAGGTCACTCGCGTACCCGTCGTACTGCGGCAGCGAGGCGTTGCCGTGAAGGTGCGTCGAGGTTTCGAACGCGTGCCCGAAGAGCGGATGTGTGGCTGGGAGCCTGTTCCGCATCCTCACGATCGTGCGGCTGCCCGCCTCTGCGTGGATCGTGGGCCCCGGCAGGAGGCCGTTGTAGCCCCAGATCGTCGACGCCTGCCCGGACGGCAGCAGTACGGCGGATCCGGCGCGCTGCTCGATCACATAGGAGGAGAACGGCCCCAACGCATCGACCCCCGTAGCGACCGGTTGCAGGGTCGGCGGGATCACGAAGCCTGCCCCGTAGGGCCGCGGCATCAGTCCGTCGTCGAGCTCGCTCGCCGACTTGGCGGCGACCGGTTCGTTCAGCGGTATCGTCAGGCCGGCGACAGCGAGAG
>DATFGA010000259.1:0-24222 GCA_035249775.1 Nocardioidaceae bacterium
CGACGTGGTCACCGACCGGGTGCTGTCCCGGGTGACGGGCGAGGTGCCCGGTGGCTGGCAGCTGCCCCGAGCACCGCGGCTGGTCGTGGACCGCGACTACGTGCTCGCGCCCGCCGGGCTGCTCGCCGAGAAGCACCCGGAGGCGGCGCTATGTCTGCTCCAGACCCTGCTCCAGGGCTGAGCTGAGCTCGGCCCGGGAACGAATGCCGAGCTTGGAGTAGACATGCCGCAGGTGGTACTCCACCGTCTTCGGGCTCAGGAACAGCGCCGCGGCCGCCTCCCGGGTGGTCCGCCCGGATCCCAGCATCCGCGCGATCTGCAGCTCCTGCGGCGTCAGCAGGTCGATGCTGCTGTCACCGCGGCGGTGCGCGGTCTCGCCGGTGGCCCGCAGCTCGCGGACCGCGACGTCGGCCCACGTTCGGGCACCCACCCGGTCGAACGCGTCGAGCGAGGACCGAAGCCGGCCGCGAGCGGCCACCCGGTGGCGTCCGCGTCGTAGTGCGGCGCCGTAGGCGAGCAGCGTCCTGCCCTCCTCGAACGTGTCCGGGCTGGTGCGGTGCAGGCTGAGCGCCCGGTCGAAGTGCGCCTCCTGCTCCTTGGGCTCGGTGGTCATCGCGAGTGCCCGCTCGGCGCGCGCCAGCGCCCAGGGCTGACCCTTGGCCACCGCCCGCGCGTGGTAGCCCAGGGCGGCGGCGCGGGCATCCGCGGGCCGGCCCACGCGCAGTAGAAGCTCAGCGCGCTCCGGCCCGGGTGCGAGGTCCACGTCGAGGACGCCGATGTCCGACAGCAGCCGGTCCAGCTCCTCGAAGTGCGCGATCGCCCTGACCGGTTCGTCGAGCCCCAGCTCGAGCTCGCCGAGGGCGAAGATGACCCAGGCCCGGGCCAGGTGGATCTGGTGTCGCCGGGCCAGCGCCATCGCCTCGTCCGCGTTCCTGCGGCACTCGTCCTCGGGACCGGTCCGGGCCTGCAGCCAGGTCAGGCCGGCCAGGCACATCGCGAGATCGGTGGTCTGGCCGGTCTCCCTCGCGAGCCGGACCCCTTCGGCATAGCCGGTCCGGGCCGACTCCCAGCGGTCCGTCGTCGCGTCGTCCCGCGAGGTGAGGAAGAGCAGGCCGGGAAGCGCACCGAGCGCGGTCCGGTTGCGCAGGTCCTCCACCGCGTGCCGGACCAGCGCCCGTCCGGTCTCCGACTCGCGCAGGAACAGCGGCCCGATCACCATCCAGGCCGGACGGCGCGGATCGTCGACCAGGCCCGGCAGCGCCAGCAGGCCCTCCACGGCTTCGCGGATCCGGTCGATGCCAGGCTGCCCGGCGAGCACCCCGGCCATCCCGACCGTCATCTCGCCGCGGATCCTCGCCGGGTCGGAGGTCGTCCGCGGCAGGAGTTCCTCCACCTCCGCCGACGCCTCCAGCCCGGTGATCGCGTCGCCCATGAAGAAGCACGTCATCACCGCGTCCCCGAGCAGGATCACGGCGGCGTCCGGGTCGACGGACCGGACCAGGTCGGCGGCCCGCCGCAGGGTCCGCCGGGCGTCCTCCAGGGAACCGGCCCGCATCCCGATGG
Organism: Nocardioidaceae bacterium; assembly: GCA_035249775.1. Lineage (GTDB taxonomy): Bacteria > Actinomycetota > Actinomycetes > Propionibacteriales > Nocardioidaceae > Nocardioides_C. The sequence continues at coordinate 1,564 of DATFGA010000259.1, forward strand.
TGCCGCGCAGACCCTCCATCCCGGCCAACAGGGTTCGGTCCGCGGTCAGCCCGGTGGCCCCCTCGAGCAGGGCGACCGCCCGGTCCGCCTGTCCGGCCAGCCAGGCAGCGTCAGCCGCCGCCAGGAAGCGTCGCGCTCTCGGCTGCTCCACCGGCGAGAGCAGTGCGGCGCGCTCCCAGGCGGTCGCGGCCACGGCGTTCGCTCCTCGGCCCAACGCGCGCCGGCCGACCTCGTCGAGGAGGTCCGCGACGGCGTCGTCGACCCCCAGGGTGGCCTCGCACAGGTTCCAGGCGCGGCGCTCGAGATCCGACTCGGGGAGGGCATGAGCGACCGCTCGGTGCGCACGGCGGCGCAGGTCCGGCGCAGCAGCGGCATACACCCCGGAGCGGACCAGCGGATGACGAAACGTCAACCGGCCGGCGGACACCACGACCAGACCCGCCTCCTCGGCTGCGGCGAGGTCCTCGACCGAGGTGTCCAGGACGCCGGCCGACCGCGCGACCAGGCCGAGGTCACCGTCGGCGACGGCGGCGAGCAGCAGCGCCGACCGGGTGCCGGCCGACAGCATGCCTGCGCGTCTCATGAACGAGCCGAGCACCGCTTCGGGCACCGGCACCAGCGACTGCGGGGTGAGCCGGTCCAGCGTCTCCGGGTCTCGCGCCAGCTCCACCACCGCGAGCGGGTTGCCGGCGGTCGCTGTGTGCAGGGCGGCGGACACCTCCGGTGCGATCTGGGTGCCGGCCTCGGCGGCGGCGAGCTCGGCCACCGACTCGGCGGTCAGTCCGCACAGGACCAGCTGCGACAGACCGGAGTCGAGCAACGGGGTTCCCGGCTCGGGGCGTGAGCTGATCAGGATCGCCAGCGGGTCGGCCATCAACCGGCGCGCCACGAACGCCAGCGCCTCGGCCGAGGGGCCGTCGAGTGCCTGGGCGTCGTCCACGAGCAGCAGCAGGGGCCGCTCGTCGGCGAACCGGCTGAGCAGGCTGAGCGTGGCCGCACCGACCGCGAACCGGTCCGGCGCGGGTCCCTCGCGCAACGCCAGGGCCACCTCGAGTGCCTCGGCCTGGGGTGCCGGGATGTGGTCGAGCAGGTGGAGCGCAGGCTGGACCAGCTGCAGGAGCCCTCCGAAGCCGACGTCCTTCTCCGGTTCGGTGCCGGTCACCCGCAGCACCCGCATCGCCTCGGTGAGGCCGACGGCGTAGTCGAGCAGCGCGGTCTTCCCGATCCCCGGCTCGCCGGTGAGCACCAGCACGCCGCTCTGCCCGATCCGGGCTCCGGCCACCAGCCGGTCGATGACCAGCTGTTCGGCCTGGCGCCCGACGAGCATCTCCCGATCGTAGGGCCGATCACGATCCTGGGTCCGGATGACTAGGTGGGGCACCGGATTCGAACCGCCGACACCGGTGCCAGCGTGGCAGCACCGAAACCGACCGACTCCGAGGGAGCAACCGAGATGACAACGCTGGACCAACCGGTCGTCGAGATCGACCACGACAAGCTGATGGCGTTCGTGTTCCGTGCCATCGAAGAGGTGGGAGCCTCGCTGAACGGCGCGCTGGTGGTGATGGGCGACCGCCTCGGCTACTACCGGAGCCTCGCCGACCACGGACCCACCACGGCCGCCGAGCTCGCGGAGCGCACCGGCACGGACGAGCACTACACGCGTGAGTGGCTGAACGGCCAGGCCGCCGGAGCATTCGTCGGCTACGACCCGGCGACCGGCAGGTACACGCTTCCCCCGGAGCATGCGGTCGCACTCGCGGACGAGACCAGCCCCGCGTTCCTCCCCGGTCTCTTCCAGACCGCGCACGGCACGATCCAGTCCACCGGCACGATCATCGAGGCCGCCCGCACCGGCGACGGCCTCGGCTGGCACGAGCACACCGCCGACGTGCACGTGGGCTGCGAGCGGTTCTTCCGCCCCGGCTACATCGCCAACCTGGTCGACGCCTGGCTGCCGTCGCTCGACGGTGTGGTCGCGAAGCTGGAGGCGGGTGCCCGGGTCGCCGACATCGGGTGCGGCCACGGCGCCTCGACGATCCTGATGGCCGCCGCGTTCCCGCGGTCACGGTTCCTCGCCGCGGACTACCACCGCAGCTCGATCGAGGTCGCCAGGGCCCGGGCCGAGGAGGCCGGGGTCGCGGACCGGATCGACTTCGAGGTGGTCCCGGCCGACGCCTTCTCCGGAAAGGACTTCGACCTGGTCACCATGTTCGACTGCCTGCACGACATGGGCGACCCGGTGGGCGCGGCCAAGCACGTCCGCGAGGCGATCGCCGACGACGGCACCTGGATGGTCGTGGAGCCGGCCGCCGGTGACCGGATCGAGGACAACCTGAACCCGGTCGGGCGGGTCTACTACGGGTTCTCGACGCTGCTGTGCACACCGTCGTCGCTGGCCCAGGACGTCGGGTCGGCGCTCGGCACCCAGGCCGGTCCCGCCCGGATCAAGGACGTGGTGGTCACCGGCGGCTTCACCGGGTTCCGGATCGCCGCGCAGACCCCGCTCAACAACGTGCTGGAGATCCGGCCCTGAGAGTCACCTGACAGCGCGGTCGGACCGGAGGACGATGGTGAGGATGGAGCGCGAGCAGGCGCGGGCGCGGCAGCCGGACCTCGCCGGGACGACCGGACGGGACGGCGTCGACCTGGCCTACGCGGTCTACGGCAGCGGCTCCCCGACCGTGCTCCTGATGCCGACCTGGACGATCGTCGACTCGAGGTTCTGGAAGGCGCAGGTCGCCTACCTCGCCCGCCACTACCGGGTGGTGACCTTCGACGGTCGGGGGACCGGCAGGTCGGGTCGCCCGCAGGGAGCCGCGGCGTACACCAACACCGAGCACGCGAACGACGCCGTGCAGGTGATGGATGCCACCGGGACCGACCGCGCGGTCCTGGTGGCGCTCTCGTGCGGTGTGCCCTGGGCGGTCGAGGTCGCGGCCGTGCACCCGGACCGGGTGCACGGCGTCTTCGCGCTGTCGGCGTCCTGCGGGTTCGACATCTCCCAACCGGCGCGGGAACGGTTCGCGTGGGACGCGCGGCTCGAGGAGACCGACGGCTGGGCGAAGTACAACAAGTACTACTGGCTCGAGAACGACTACGCCGGCTTCCGGGAGTTCTTCTTCGGGCAGATGTTCTCCGAGCCGCACTCCACCAAACAGATCGAGGACACCCTTCGGTGGTCCGCCGACGTCGCCCCGCAGGTCCTGGTCGACGCCACGGCCGGTCGGATCGGCTGCGACGGCGCCGTGTGCGAGCCGCTCGAACCGCTGTGCCGTGAGGTCCGCTGCCCGGTCACGGTCGTGCACGGCACCGACGACCACATCCGGACCCACGCGGTCGGCGAACGGCTGGCGGAGCTGACCGGCGGCTCCCTGACGCTGGTCGAGGGCGGTGGCCACGGACTGCAGGCCCGCCAGCCGGTGCTGGTCAACAAGCTGGTCCGCGGTTTCGTGGACCAGGTCGTGCCGCCACAACCGCTACGCCGTGCCCGGGTGCGTGCTCTGGACCGTCCACGGCGGCTGCTCTACCTGTCCTCACCGATCGGCCTCGGCCACGCGCGCCGGGACATCGCGATCGCCCAGGAGCTGCGCCGGCTGCACCCCGACCTCCAGATCGACTGGCTCGCGCAGCACCCGGTCACCACGATGCTCGAGTCGGTGGGGGAGTCGGTGCACCCGGCCTCGGCCTGGCTGGCCAGCGAGTCGACGCACATCGAGAGCGAGGCCGGCGAGCACGACCTGCACGCGTTCCAGGCCCTGCGGCGGATGGACGAGGTGCTGGTGAACAACTTCCTGGTCTTCGACGAGGCGGTCGACGAGACGCACTACGACCTGGTGGTGGGGGACGAGGCGTGGGACGTGGACTACTTCCTGCACGAGAATCCGGAGCTCAAGCGGTTCGGCTTCGTCTGGATGACCGACTTCGTGGGCTGGTTGCCGATGCCCGACGGCGGCGAGCGTGAGGCCGTGCTGACCGCGGACTACAACGCCGAGATGATCGAGCAGCGGGCCCGGTTCCGAGGGCTTCGTGACCGGTCGATCTTCGTCGGCAACCCCGACGACGTGGTGCCCGACCGGTTCGGTCCCGGGCTGCCCGGCATCCGGGAGTGGACCGAGCAGAACTTCGACTTCTCCGGCTTCGTCACCGGGTTCGAGCGACACGGCCCGGAGCAGGACCAGGCACTCCGGTCGGCGCTGGGCTACCGGCCCGAGCACACCGTCTGCGTCGTCACCGTCGGCGGGTCCGGTGTCGGCACCTCCCTGCTGCGCCGGGTGATGGACGCGGTTCCGCTCGCGCGCCGGCTGTGCCCCGAGCTCCGGTTCCTGGTGGTCACCGGGCCGCGGATCGACCCCGGTTCGCTGCCGCGGCGGCGTGGCGCCCGGGTCGTCGGCTACCTGCCTCAGCTCCAGGACCACCTGGCGGCCTGCGACGTGGCGGTGGTCCAGGGCGGGCTCACCACCTGCATGGAGCTGACCGCGGCCGGGACGCCGTTCCTCTACGTCCCGCTGGACCACCACTTCGAGCAGAACTTTCATGTCCGGCACCGGCTCGACCGGTACGACGCGGGGCGGCACCTGACGTACGCCGAAGCGGCCGACCCCGACTACCTGGCCGAGATGATCGTCAAGGAAGCCTCAATGGAGACCGCCTTCCGGCCCGTGGAGACCGACGGTGCCGAGCGGGCGGCCGCGTTGATCGCCGAACTTCTCTGAGGGTCGCCGCCGCGGGCGGCCGGTCCCGGCTTAGCCTTTCCGACATGGGGATAGGGAACCGGCTCTCCGGCGGCATGTCACGAGTGCGCGACCGCCAGCGCCGCAAAAACGACGACCGGTTCGCGGAGCGCTTCGCCACGCAGTGGGCGCAGATGCGCGCGGACCGCAAGCACGAGGTGGAGGCGCCGACCATCGAGGGCGGCCCGTCGAACTTCAGCCGGGCGCAGGTGCCGTGGGCGGTCGACCTGGCCGCGGCCTGGTCCTGGCGGTTCCTCGTCATCGTCGCCGCGGGATACGCGGTGGTATGGGTGCTCGCCCGGTTCTCCGTAGTCGCCCTGCCCCTGACGATCGCGCTGCTGATCACCGCGCTCGCCGCACCCCTCGTGGACCTCGGGGAACGGGTCGGGCTGAACCGCAAGCTCGGCTCGGTGCTGGTCGTGATCGGCGGGCTGGCGGTCGTGTCCCTGCTGCTGACCTTCGTCGGCACCCAGGTCGCCCAGGGCTTCAGCGACCTCGCCGACCAGGTGGTCAGCGGCCTGGAGGAGATCCGGGACTGGCTCCGCGAGGGGCCGCTGCAGGCGAGTGACTCACAGATCAACGACTACATCCGCGAGGCCCAGGAGCTGGTCGCCACCTCGAACGAGCAGGTGGTCACCCGGATCACCGAGGTCGGCACCGCGATCGGGCACGTGGTCGCCGGGTTCTTCATCGTGCTGTTCGCGGCCTACTTTTTTCTCGCCGACGGGAACCGGATCTGGGCCTGGGTGGTCCGGCTCTTCCCCCGTGCCGCCCGGGTGCGCACCGACACCTCCGGCCGGATCGCGTGGAAGTCGCTGACCCAGTTCGTGCGGGCCACTGTGCTGGTCGCGTTCGTCGACGCGATCGGCATCATGCTGGTCGCGCTGATCCTCAAGGTGCCGCTCGCCACCGCCATCGGGGTGCTGGTCTTCCTGGGCTCGTTCATCCCGTTGATCGGCGCCACCCTGTCCGGGTCGGTGGCGGTGCTGGTCGCGCTGGTCGCACACGGCCCGATCGTGGCGCTGCTGATGCTGGCCGGGGTGATCCTGGTGCAGCAGATCGAGGCGCACGTCCTGCAGCCGTTCCTGCTCGGCCGGTTCGTCTCCCTGCACCCGCTCGGCGTGATCGTCGCAATCGCCTGCGGCGTACTGGTCGCCGGGATCGCCGGGGCCCTGATCGCGGTGCCGCTCGTCGCGGCGCTGAACGCGGTCGCCCAGCACCTCGCCAACTACACCGCCGTCGGTGAGGACCCGCTCACCGGTGAGGTCGACTCGGGCGAGGGCGCCGCCGGCTGACGGGTGCCCAGCGGCACCTCCTTGAGGAACAGCGCCACCACGAACGCGACCACGACCAGCGGCACGGCGGTCAGGAACATGTCCGACAGTGCGTGGCTGAACGCGCCGGTGACCATGCTCTGCAACGGCTCCGGAAGGGCGCGGATCGCCTGCACGTCGTTGGCCAGCTGGTCGACGTTGCCGGTGCCCGCGGTCGCCCTCGGCGGCAGGTCGCGGGTCGCCTCGGCCAGGTGCACGGCGAGCCGGCTGGACAGGATCGCGCCGAACAGGGCGGTGCCGAACGATCCACCCATCTGCCGGAAGAACGCCACCGAGCTGGTCGCCACACCCATGTCGCTGCGGTCCACCGAGTTCTGCACGACGGTGATCAGCACCTGCATGGTGAAGCCGAGGCCCGCACCCATGACGTACATCGCCAGACCCGCGAACCAGTACGGCGTGCCCGCGTCGAGCGTGGAGAGCATGACCAGGGCGACGACCACGATCCCTGCGCCGAGGACCGGGTAGATCTTGTAGCGGCCGTTGCGGGTCATCAGGTTGCCGGCGAGGATCGAGGTGGTGAAGATACCGACCACCATCGGCACCATCGCCAGGCCGGAGGCGGTCGGGCTCATCCCGTCGACGACCTGCAGGTAGACCGGGATGAAGATCATCGCTCCGAACATCGCCACCCCGATCAGGAACCCGAACAGGTTCGCGATCGAGAAGATGGAGTTGGAGAACAGCCGCATCGGGATGATCGGCTCGCTGGCGCGCAGCTCGACGAAGACGAACAGCACCGCCAGCAGCAGTCCGGCGACGAGCAGCACCAGCGCGGTGTCGGAGGTCCAGCCGAGCTCCGGGCCGGCCCAGGCTGTGTAGAGCAGGACGGAGGTCACCGACGCGACGACCACCGCCGCACCGAGGTAGTCGATGGTGTGGTCGCGGCGGACGTGCGGCATCTTCAGCGCGGCCGAGGTGACGACCAGCGCGACGATGCCGATGGGGATGTTGATGAAGAAGATCCACTCCCAGCCGGGACCGTCGGCGAACCAGCCGCCGAGCACCGGACCGAGCACCGACGACGTACCGAACACCGCGGCGAAGTAGCCCTGGTAGCGGCCCCGCTCCCGCGGCGGGACGACGTCGCCGATGGTGGCCATAGCGAGCGCCATCAGGCCACCGCCGCCCAGGCCCTGGATCGCCCGGAACGCGATCAGCTGCTCGATGTTCGCGGAGAACCCGGCAAGCAGCGAACCGGCCAGGAAGGTCAGGATCGCGATCTGGAACAGCAGCCGGCGGCCGTAGAGGTCGGAGATCTTGCCCCACAACGGGGTGGAGGCGGTGGCGGTCAGCAGGTAGGCGGTGACCACCCAGGACAGCTTGTCCAGGCCGCCGAGGTCGCTGGTGATTCGCGGCAGGGCGGTTCCGACGATGCTCTGGTCGAGCGCGGAGAGGAACATGCCGACCATCAGGCCGCCCATCACCACCAGAATCTGCTTGTGGCTGAGGTAGCCGTGGGTGTCGGGGGTCACGAGTTCTCCTGCGGGTTCGTCGAGGTGCTGAGGTCGGTGTAGAGGCGGGTGAGCAGCGTGCGGAGCCGTTCGCGGTCCTTCGCCGGCCAGCCGTCGAGAAGCTCGCGGATCATCGCGCGGCGGGACTCGACCGCCTGGTCCATGCAGCCGGTGCCCTGCTCGGTCAGGGTGACCCGGCTGGCGCGGCCGTCGTCCGGGTCGCCGGTGCGCTCGAGCATCCCGCGCTCCTCGAGGTGTCGGACGTGCCGGCTGACCGTGGAGGCGTCCAGGTCGAGGGCGGCGGCGAGTGCGGAGAGCCGCATCGGGCCCCCGTGCCACAGCGCCTTGAGGATCGGCAGCGCGGAGAAGTCCACCTGGTCATCGGGGAACCGGTTCCGCAGGCGGCGGCCGAGGCTCATCATCGTCACCATCACCGCCTCCTCTGCGCTGGCTGGCACGGCGGGAGTCGACCGCGAAAGTTGCATGCGTCAAGCATGAGTCATAGTGCGTGTACCACGCAAGTTATTTGCAGGTGGCGGTGGTCACGGCTCTAGGCTGACGGCTATGACTTCCATTCCGTCCCTATCGGACATCGAGGAGGCCCGCGAGTTCCTCCGCGGAGTGGCGATCGAGACGCCGATGGAGGAGTCGCGGTGGCTCTCCTCGGCCGCGGGCGGGCCGGTCCACCTCAAGTGCGAGAACCTCCAGCGCACCGGCTCGTTCAAGATCCGGGGCGCCTACCTGCGGATGTCGCGCCTCTCGGAGCAGGAGCGGGCCGGTGGGGTGGTCGCGGCCAGCGCCGGCAACCACGCCCAGGGTGTCGCCCTCGCCGCCCAGCTGCTCGGGATCAAGGCCACCGTGTTCATGCCCGAGGGTGCGCCGATCCCGAAGGAGAGAGCGACCCGCGGCTACGGCGCGGACGTCCGGTTCCACGGCCACAGCGTGGACGATGCGCTGGTCGCGGCCAAGGAGTTCGCGGCCGAGACCGGGGCCGTGCTGATCCACCCGTTCGACCACATCGACATCGTCACCGGTCAGGGCACCTGCGGGCTGGAGATCCTGGACCAGGCGCCCGACGTGAAGACGGTGCTGGTCTCCACCGGCGGTGGCGGCTTCATCGCGGGCATCGCCACCGCGATCAAGTCCAAACGGCCCGACGTCCGAGTGATCGGTGTCCAGGCCGAGGGCGCCGCCGCCTACGTCGACTCACTGGCCCAGGGTCGTCCGGTGCCGTGGGGCCAGATGACGACGATGGCCGACGGCATCGCGGTCGGCTGCCCGGGACAGGTGCCGTTCGAGGCGGTGCAGAAGTACGTCGACGAGGTGGTCACCGTCAGCGAGGAGTCCCTGTCGCGGGCCCTGCTGATGACGCTCGAACGGGCCAAGCTGCTCGTGGAGCCCGCCGGCGCGGCCGCGGTCGCGGCGCTGCTCGACGACCCCGACCGGTTCGAGACGCCGGCGGTGGCGGTGCTCTCCGGCGGGAACGTCGACCCGCTGCTGCTGATGCGGGTGCTCCGACACGGGATGGCCGCCGCCGGGCGCTACCTGTTCTTCCGGGTGCGGATCCCCGACCTGCCCGGCGGGCTGGCCACGCTGCTCAACGAGCTGGCGGGCGTCGAGGCAAACGTCCTGGACGTGGTCCACGAGCGGACGTCGGCGCACCTGCACCTCGACGAGGTCGAGGTCGCCGTGCAGGTGGAGACCCGCGGCACCCCGCACGCGGACCGGGTCCTGGCCCGGCTGCGGGAGTGCGGTTACCACGTGTCCGAGTAGGACCAGGAGACGTCAAACGTCCGGGGCCGCACCTGGCGACCCCGGACGTGCGTGACAGCGAGGCTCAGCCGGTGTAGGGGACCGCCTCGACGATCTCCACCTTGAGCTGCTTGCCGTTCGGGGCCTCGTAGGTCACCGTCTCACCGCGCTTGGAGCCGATGATCGCGGTGCCGAGCGGGGACTGCGGGGAGAACACCTGCAGGTCCTCGGTGGTCTCGGCCATCTCGCGTGCGCCGAGCAGGAAGGTCTCGGTCTCGGTCTCGCCCACGAACCGGGTGGTCACCTTCATCCCGGGCTCCACGACACCGTCGTCGGGCGGCGTCTCGCCGACCTCGGCGCGGCGGAGCATGTCCTCGAGCTGGCGGATGCGCGCCTCGACCTTGCCCTGTTCCTCACGGGCCGCGTGGTAGCCGCCGTTCTCCTTGAGGTCACCCTCGTCGCGGGCGGCGCTGATGCGGGCGATGACCTCGGTGCGAACGGGGCCACGCAGGTTCTCCAGCTCCTCCTGAAGCTTGTCGAAAGCCTCCTGAGTCAGCCAGATCACGTTCTGCTCGCTGGACTGCGTCACTTTGTCGTGCTCCTGATGCTTGTTGGGAAGACCCCGGGTACAGCTCGTCCGGGGTCCTTTCAGGCAAGTAGACGAGTTTACCAAGCGGTCCGCGCGTTGGCCGAATCCTTGACGGAACCGAGACGTGTCCGCTCGCGGTCAGCGACGCTGGCTCTGTCCGTCGGCGACGCAGCCGAGCAGCGCGACGCTGGTGGCCGCCCGTTCGGTGCGGACCTCGCGGGTCAGGGTGGACGTCTCCGGGCTGCCCGCGTCCACGGTGAAGTTCAGCTCGCCGACGATCGAGTGGTCGGCGGCGGTGGCCCGCAGCAGGCAGGAGGCCTCGACGTCCTCGCTGCGGCGCACGACGGTGAAGGTGGCCGCCGCGGCGTGCTCGCCGCGCACGTCGAAGGACACCAGGTCGGAGCGGACGAGCGGCCGGCCGTGGAACGCGATCACCCAGGCCAGCCAGGCCACGGCGACCAGGGCGAGCAGCACCACTCCGGCCGTCACCAGCCGCCGCCTGTGGGTGGGGGCGGTGCCGTAACGCTGCGCCAGGTCGACGGTGGTCGGAGTGCTCACCGCTCCATCCTAGGATTGGCGCCATGCTCCGACTGATGCACGTCCATGCCCACCCCGACGACGAGTCGAGCAAGGGCGCCGCGAGCACGGCGAAGTACGTCGCCGAGGGAGTCGACGTGCACGTGGTCACCTGCACCGGCGGGGAGCGCGGGTCCATCCTGAACCCGAAGATGGACCGGCCGGACGTGCTCGCGAACATCACCGAGGTCCGCCGTCAGGAGATGGACCGGGCCCGCGAGATCCTCGGTGTACGCCAGGACTGGCTGGGCTTCGTCGACTCCGGCTGGCCGGAGGGTGACCCGAAACCGCCGTTGCCCGAGGGATGTTTCGCGACGGTGCCGGTCGAGGAGGCCGCCGAGCCGCTGGTCCGGCTGATCCGGGACTTCCGGCCGCACGTGATGACGACGTACGACGAGAACGGTGGCTATCCGCACCCGGACCACATCATGTGCCACCTGGTCAGCGTCGCGGCCTTCGAGGCGGCCGGCGACCCGACGCGCTACCCGGACTCCGGTGAACCGTGGCAGCCGCTGAAGCTCTACTACCACCACTCGTTCCACCGCGAGCGGACCCAGGCGCTGCACGACGAGATGGTCGCCCGCGGCCTCGAGTCGCCCTACGCCGAGCGCCTCGAGAAGTGGGAGCCGGACCCCGAGCACGCGGCCCGGATCACCACCCGGGTGCCGTGCGCGGAGTACTTCCCGGTGCGCGACCAGGCGCTGCTCGCGCACGCCACCCAGATCGACCCCGACGGGGCCTGGTTCGCGTGTCCGCTCGACGTGCACCAGAAGGCCTGGCCGACCGAGGACTACGAGCTCGCCCGGAGCCTGGTCGAGGCGGAGACGCCCGAGGACGATCTGTTCGCCGGTGTCCGTGAGGCGCTTGAGACAATGCAGTCATGAACACCCTCTGGACCGTGCTGGTTCCGCTCGCCCAACAGACACCCGAGCCCGAGGACGTGAAGGCCGGCTGGATCGCGTTCGGCCTCTTCCTGCTGCTGGTCGCGGCGGTCGTGTTCTTGTGGTTCAGCATGCGCAAGCAGCTGCGGAAGGTGAACTTCGAGGAGAAGGACGGGTCCGACGCGGGCACGACGCCGCCGACCGGAGGAACACCCCCGGCGTAGCCCGGAAAGCGCGCTAAGCGGCGAGATGCCCTAATCAACCGTTCGCTTATCCGGACGTTGACCGGCGGTCGGGACCGGTCGAGAGTGATGCCACCATCACCTTCCGGAGGCGACCATGCAGGTTCCCGCGCCCTTCGAGTACGAACGAGCGACCAGCGTCGACCACGCGATCGGGCTGCTGGAGCGGCTGGGAGGCGAGGCCCGCCTGGTCGCGGGCGGTCACAGCCTGCTGCCGATGATGAAGCTCAGGCTGACCGACCTCGAGTACCTCATCGACATCAACGACCTCCACGCCGAGCTCGGCTACGTGCGGATGGGCACCGACGAAGTCCGGATCGGTGCGATGACCCGGCACCGGGAGCTACTCGAGTCGCCCGAGCTCGCCGCGCTGTTCCCGATCTTCGCCGACGCCGAACGAGTGATCGCCGACCCGGTCGTCCGCAACCGCGGCACCATCGGCGGCTCCCTGTGCCAGGCGGACCCGTCCGAGGACCTGTCGGCGGTGTGCACCACCCTCAACGCGCACTGCGTCATTCGCGGCTCCACCGGCGAACGCGTGGTCAGCATGGAGGACTTCTACCGGGGCCCCTACGAGACCGCTGTCGAACAGGGCGAGATGCTCACCGAGATCCGGATCGCGGTGCGGCCGAACGGGTCGAGCGCCTACGCCAAGGTCGAACGCCGGGCCGGTGACTGGGCCGTCACATCCGCAGGGGCCGCTGTGTGGATGGACGGTCCGGTTATCACCGACGCCCGCGTCGGGCTCGCCGCGGTGGGCCCGAACACCACCGGCATCCCGGAGATCTCGGAAGCGCTGCGCGGGCAGGAGCCGACCGACGCGCTCTACGCGCGGGCCGGAACCATCGCCGCCGCCAGCTGCACCCCGACGACCGACAATCGGGGCACCGCTGACTACAAGCGCCATCTGGCGAACGAGCTGACACAGCGCACCCTGCGCCGCGCCGTCGACCGGGTGCAGGCAGGCGTGCAGGGCGACATCGGAAAGGACTCATGACATGCAGGTATCCATGACGGTCAACGGCGAGCCGGTCACCCGGGACATCGAGGCACGGATGCTGCTGGTGCACTTTCTGCGCGACGAGCTCGGACTGACCGGGACGCACTGGGGCTGCGACACCAGCAACTGCGGCACGTGTGTCGCCTGGCTGGACAACGAGCCGGTCAAGACCTGCACGGTGCTCGCCGCCATGGCAGGCGGGCACGAGGTCCGCACTGTCGAGGGGCTGGAGCAGGAGGGCCGGCTCGACCCCGTCCAGGAGGGTTTCATGAAGTGCCACGGGCTCCAGTGCGGCTTCTGCACCCCGGGCATGATGATGACCGCCCGCGCGCTGCTCGACCGGGACCCGGACCCGAGCGAGGAGACGATCCGCGAGGCGCTGTCCGGCCAGATCTGCCGGTGCACCGGCTACAGCAACATCGTCCGGTCGGTGCAGTGGGCCGCGGCCCACGGGACCGCCGAACCGGAGGAACCCACCATCGAACCGGCCGGGAGTGCGTCATGACCATCGCCGACGAGCGCAAGAAGGCCGACCACGTCGACAACGACCAGAAGCCGCTCGGCCACGGGCGGATGCTGCGCAAGGAGGATCCCCGGTTCGTGCGGGGGCTCGGCAGGTACTGCGACGACGTACAGCTGGCCGGGATGTTGCACCTGGCGATCCTGCGGTCGCCGGTCGCCCATGCCCGGATCGTCAGCATCGACACCAGTGCCGCCGAGGCCCACCCGAAGGTGAAGGCCGTCGTCACCGGTGCGGCGCTGGCCGAGCTCGGGCTGGCCTGGATGCCGACGCTGTCCAACGACGTGCAGGCGGTGCTCGCCACCGACAAGGTGCGCTTCCAGGGCCAGGAGGTCGCGTTCGTGGTGGCCGAGGACCGGTACGCCGCCCGCGACGCGCTCGAGCTGATCGACGTCGAGTACGACGTGCTTCCTCCTGTGATCGACGTCCGGAAGGCCCTCGCCGCGGACGCGCCGGTGATCCGGGACGACCTGGACGGAAAGAGCGACAACCACTGCTTCGACTGGGAAGCCGGCGACGAGGCCGCCACCGCCGCCGTGTTCGAACGCGCGGACGTCGTGGTGACCGAGGACATCGTCTACCCGCGGGTGCACCCGGCGCCGATGGAGACCTGCGGCGCGGTCGCCGACTTCGACCGGGTGGAGGGGCGGCTCACGCTCTACTCCACCAGCCAGGCACCCCACGCCCACCGGACCCTGTACGCGATCGTCGCCGGCCTGCCTGAGCACAAGATCCGGGTGATCTCCCCCGACATCGGCGGCGGCTTCGGCAACAAGGTGCCGATCTACCCCGGTTACGTGTGCGCGATCGTCGGCTCGATCGTGACCAACAAGCCGGTCAAGTGGATGGAGGACCGCACCGAGAACCTGATCAGCACGGGCTTCGCCCGCGACTACGTGATGCGCGGTGAGATCGCGGCCACCCGCGACGGGAGGATCCTGGCGGTCCGCACCAACGTGCTGGCCGACCACGGCGCGTTCAACGGGACCGCCGCACCGGTGAAGTACCCGGCCGGCTTCTTCGGTGTCTTCACCGGCAGCTACGACCTCGAGGCCGCTCACGCCAAGATGACCGCCGTCTACACGAACAAGGCGCCGGGCGGGGTCGCCTACGCCTGCTCGTTCCGGATCACCGAGGCGGTCTACCTCGTCGAGCGGCTGGTGGACTGTCTCGCCTACGACCTCGACATGGATCCGGTCGAGCTGCGGATGAAGAACTTCATCCGACCCGAGCAGTTCCCCTACACCACCCAGACCGGCTGGGTCTACGACTCCGGGGAGTACGCGACCGCAATGAACAAGGCACTCGAGCTCGCCGGCTACGAGGACCTGCGCCGCGAGCAGGCCGAGCGCCGTGAACGCGGTGAGCTGATGGGCATCGGCGTGGCGTTCTTCACCGAGGCGGTCGGCGCCGGCCCCCGCAAGGACATGGACATCCTCGGGCTCGGGATGGCCGACGGCTGCGAGCTGCGGGTGCACCCCACCGGCAAGGCGGTCGTCCGGCTCTCGGTGCAGAGCCAGGGCCAGGGGCACGAGACCACGTTCGCCCAGATCGTGGCCGAGGAGATCGGGATCCCGCCCGAGGACATCGACGTGGTCCACGGGGACACCGACAACACCCCGTTCGGGCTGGGCACCTACGGCAGCCGGTCCACGCCGGTCTCCGGTGCCGCGGCCGCCCTGGTCGCGCGCAAGGTCCGGGACAAGGCACGGATCATCGCCTCCGGCATGCTCGAGGTGTCGGTCGCCGACCTGGAGTGGCAGAAGGGCGCGTTCCAGGTGAAGGGCGACCCGGGCCGCTCGGTCACCATCCAGCAGATCGCGATGCGTGCGCACGGCGCAGGTGACCTGCCGGACGGCATCGAGGGTGGGCTCGAGGCGCAGATCTGCTACAACCCGTCGAACCTGACCTACCCGTTCGGTGCCTACATCTGCGTCGTCGACGTGGACCCGGGAACGGCCCAGGTGAAGGTGCGCCGGTTCATCGCTGTCGACGACTGCGGCACCCGGATCAACCCGATGATCATCGAGGGCCAGATCCACGGTGGTCTCACCGACGGCGTCGGTATGGCGCTGATGGAGATGATCTCCTTCGACGAGGACGGCAACTGCCTCAGCGGATCGCTGATGGACTACCTGATCCCGACCGCGCTGGAGGTCCCGGACTGGGAGACCGGTTTCACCGTCACCCCGTCGCCGCACCACCCGATCGGGGCCAAAGGAGTGGGCGAGTCCGCGACGGTCGGGTCCCCGCCGGCCATCGTCAACGCGGTCGTCGACGCGCTGAAGCCGTTCGGGATCCGGCACGCCGACATGCCCCTGACGCCGTCCCGGGTCTGGGACGCCATGCAGGGCCGCCCCACCCCGCCGATCTGAGAGGAGACCGCGCGTGACCACCCAGCTGACGGAACGGATCGCGGAGCTGACCGGCTCCGGCGTCCCGTTCGTGCGGGCGACCGTGGTGCGGGCCCAGGACCCCAGCTCCGCCCGCGCCGGCGACCAGGCGATCGTGCTCGCCGACGGCTCCATCGAGGGGTTCGTCGGCGGCCACTGCGCCACCGGCTCGGTGCGCACGGTCGCCCTCGACGCGCTGCAGACCGGCACCAGTGTGCTGCTGCGGGTGCTGCCCGACGGTGACGCGTCGTTCCCGGAGTCGCCGGGCGCGAGCATCGTCGTCAACCCGTGCCTGTCCGGCGGTGCCCTCGAGATCTACCTGGAGCCGCTGTTGCCGCCGCCGGTCCTGCACCTGGCCGGTGCCTCACCGACTGCCGACGCCGTCGCCGACTTCGCGCAGCGGCTGGGCTTCGAGGTCGCACGCGCGGGTGACGGCCGTTCTCCGGACGGCGCCACCGCCGTGGTCGTGTCCAGCCACGGGGGCGACGAGGCGAGTGTGATCCGGGCGGCGCTCGACGCCGGGGTCGGGTTCATCGGCCTGGTGTGCAGCCACCGGCGCGGCGAGGCGGTCCTCTCCGAGCTCTCCCTCACCGACGAGGAGCGGGACCGGGTGCACGTCCACGTTGGCCTCGACATCGGGGCCCGCACGCCCGCCGAGATCGCGCTGTCGGTGATGGCCGCGGTCGTGCGCAGCGTCCGCGTCGACGGACTCCATCCGGCACGTGCCCCACAGCCGACGGTGCGACCCACCCAGGCGGTCGACCCGATCTGCGGGATGACGGTGACGATCGCCGCCGACACCCCGCACGTGCGCGTCGACGGGACCGACCACTGGTTCTGCAACCCCGGCTGCCGCAAACGGTTCATGAAGGCGCACGCCCAGTCGTGAGTGCGCCGTGACCGCGACGCCGGGCAGTGCGGAGGAGGTGCGCAGCCTCTTCGACGAGCACGACTACCTGGCCGACGTGGGCACGTCGACCGCGTTGTTCCTGGCCCTCGAGCTCGGCCTGCCGCTGCTGCTCGAGGGCGAGCCGGGGGTCGGCAAGACCGAGGCCGGCAAGGTCCTCGCGAGGGCGCTCGGCGTACCCCTGGTCCGGCTGCAGTGCTACGAGGGTCTCTCCGCGAGCGAGGCGCTCTACGACTGGAACTACCAGCGGCAGCTCCTCGCGATCCGGCTCGCCGAGGCGCAGCACGAGCGGCTGAGCGAGGCCGACCTGTTCAGCGAGGAGTTCCTGCTGGAGCGTCCGATCCTGCACTGCGTCCGCTACGACGGACCGGCCCGACCCGTGCTGCTGGTCGACGAGATCGACCGCGCCGACGACGAGTTCGAGGCGCTGCTGCTGGAGTTCCTCGGCGAGGGCTCGGTGACCGTCCCCGAGCTCGGCACGTTCACCGCGACCCGGCCGCCGATCGTCGTGCTCACCTCGAACCGCAGCCGCGACCTGCACGATGCGCTGCGCCGGCGCTGCCTCTACCACTGGTTGGAGTTTCCCGAACCGGAGCGGGCGGTGGCGATCCTCCGCCGGTCCGTCCCGGCCGCGAACACCGACCTGGTCGACTCCGTCTCGCGCTTCGTCGGCCACGTCCGCACCCTCGACCTGGACAAGACACCTGGCATCGCCGAGGCGATCAACTGGGTGGCGGCGCTGTCGGTGCTCGGGGTCACCGACCTGGTCCGGGAGGACGTGGTGACCACCCTCGGGGCGATCGCCAAGACACCCGACGACCGCGATGTGGTCACGGAGGCGCTGGGCAGCTATGCCTTCGGGTGACGGCCCTTCCGCGATCCTGGCCGGGGTGGACCGGGCCGCGTTCGTCGTCGGTCTCGGACAGCGCCTGCGTGACGCCGGGGTGCCGGTCACGCTCACCTCCTTCGCGGCGCTGGCGCGGGCGCTCGAGTCGGCGCCGCCGAACGACGTGGACGCCCTCTACTGGCCGGCCCGGTTGACCCTGGTCAGCCACCCCGGCCACCTGGCGACCTTCGACGCCGTCTTCCGCGCGGTGTTCGCCGACGCGGTGCTGCCGGTCGACCCGCATGCCCGACGGGTCCGGCGGGACGAGCAGCGGGGGGAGCGGGACGCGCTGGTCCCGGTGGACGCGGACCCGTCCACCGAGCAGCACGGGGGCGGGTTGCCGTGGCACACGCTGCCGCGGGTCACGGATCCCGAAGAGGTCGAGCACGGTGGACGCGTCCTCCCCGAGCTGATGCCGAGCGCCGTGGAGCAGCTCGCGGACATCCCGTTCGAGGACCTCGACGAGACGCAGCTCGCCCTGCTCGGCAGGTGGCTGGAGCGGGCGATGCAACGGTGGCCGACCCGGCGCAGCCGCCGCCGACAGGTGCATCCGGCCGGAGGCAGGGTGGCGTTGCGCGAGACGATCGCCCGCTCCCGGCGTACCGGCTGGGAACCCGTGCGGCTCAGCCGGTACCGCCCGGTGCTGCGGCCCAGGACCGTGACCATGCTCGCGGACGTGAGCCAGTCGATGCAGTCCTACTCGACCGCCTACCTGCACCTGATGCGGGCGTTGGCGCGGTCCGGTCGGGCGGAGACGTTCGCGTTCTCGACGTCGCTGACCCGGCTGACGCCGGCCCTGCGGCACAAGTCCGCGCAGACGGCGATCGCGCAGGCCACCGAGCAGGTGGTGGACCGTTACGGCGGTACGCACCTGGCGGGCAGCCTGCGGGCGCTGCTGGCGTCGCGGTACGGGTCGGTGCTGCGCGGTGGGGTGCTGGTGATCGCCTCCGACGGGTGGGACAGCGACGAACCGGCTGCTCTCGCCGCGGCCATGGCCAGGGCGCAACGGCGGGCTCACCGGGTCGTCTGGCTCAACCCGCGCGCGGCCGCACCGGGGTTCGCGCCCCTGGTGGGGCCGATGGCGGCGGCGCTCCCGTTCTGTGACCACTTCCTGCCGGCGAACACGATCCACGCGATGCCCGAAGCGCTCGACGCGATCGTCGGAAGGCACTAGCTCCACAGGGTGACGTGCACCGACGGCCGGAACCGGCCGACGTCCACGCCGGCGCCGCGCACCATCGCCTGCGTCGCCCGGGGCGTGGTGACGAAGCGCAGCAGCTCCGCGGTCGCGGGAAGCTGGTTGTGCACCGGGAGCGCGAACGCGGCCCACCGGTCGTGGGCACGCATGCCTGGGCCCTCCACGACAACCAGCCGTCCCGCGGCGAGGTCACGGGCCACGGCGAAGCGGACGGCGAGCGCGATCCCGTTCCGGCTCTTGGCCTCCTCGAGTGCGGCGGCGTCGCTCTGGAAGATCCGCTGGCTCCGCGCGGGAAGCCCGAGCTGCCGGACGATGCCCGACACTGCCCCCGCCTCGTCGGCGGCGGACGGGCCGAGCAGCCAGGTCTGGCCGCGTGCCTCGGCGTGACTCACGGCCCGACCCGCCAGGGGATGCTCCGGGCTGGCCACCGCGAGCACCTCGTAGTTGAGGAACGGCTTGACGACCAGGGTGCCCGGGAGGTGGCTCGGCGCCGGTCCCATCGCGATGTCGACCGTGCGTGCGGCCAGCAGCGCCGGGAACTGCTCACGGGGCTGCACGCTGAGCTCGACGTCGAGGTCGTTGGCGCGCCCGGCGAACAGGTCGATCAGCCCGGGTGCGGCGTGCTCGGCGAAGAGGCTGGATGCGGCCATCCGCAACAGCCGGCGGCCGTCGCCGGCCTGGCTCACCTCGCGCACGGTGCGGTCCTGCAGACCGAGGATCTCCACGGCCCGGCTCGCCAGCCGCAGGCCGCCGGGGGTGAACGCCAGGCCGGAGGCGGTGCGGACGAACAGCTGGTCGTCGAGCTCGTGACGCAGGTGCGCGACATGGGTGGAGACCGCTGCCTCGCTCACCGCGAGCTCGTCGGCGGCGGCCTTCACCGATCCCAGCCGGACCACGCAGGCGAAGGCCTTCAGCTGGGCGGGAGTCACGACGTCCGGACCAGCCGGACCAGCGCGTCCCAGGCGACCTCACCGGTGTCGACCGTGCGGGGGACGCGTTCGGCCCGCTCCACCTCGAACCGTTCCCCGTCGAGGTCGGCGAGCACGTCCTCGGCGGTGTAGAGCACCGAAGGATCCTGCGGCCCGCCGGTGCCCTCGGTGAGGTTGGTGCTGTCGTGGGCGATCACGAAGAACGTGCCGCCCGGTGTGAGCGAGTCGAAGCTCCGTCGTACGACGGTGTGGCGCTCGTCCTCGGCCACCTGGAGGTAGGCGATCACCGCGAGGTCGAACTGCTCCTTGCCGAAGTCGTGCTCGAGCACGTCGGCGTGGACCCAGTCGATGTGCAGGTCGCGGCCACGCTCGTGCCGGGTCTGCAGCGCACGGCCCTTGTCGAGGCCGGTCAGGGAGAAGTCGACAGCGGTGACGTCCCAGCCTCGGTCGGCCAGCCACAGCGCGTTGCGGCCCTCACCGCAGGCGACGTCGACGGCCCGGCCAGGCCTCAGTTCGGCGAGCTCGCTCGCGACGAACTGGTTCGGCTCGGCAGACCAGACCAGCTCGCTCGCGGCGTACCGCTCGTCCCAGGAGCGTGCGTCCATGGTCCGAGGGTAGAGCGTCCGGTCAGGAAGCGGTGCCGTTCCCGTCCTGCTGGCCGGCCTGCGCCTCGACCTGGCTCCGGACCTCGTCCATGTCCAGGCCTCGGACCGCGGTGATCACCTGGTCCAGCGCCGGCGGGGGAAGCGCGCCGGGCTGCGCGAAGACCAGGATGCCCTCACGGAATGCCATCAGCGTGGGGATCGAGGTGATGTTGGCGGCGCTGGCCAGCGCCTGCTCGGCCTCGGTGTCGACCTTGCCGAACACGATGTCGGGGTTGGCCGCGGCCGCCTTGTCGTAGGTCGGCGCGAACTGCCGGCACGGGCCGCACCAGGAGGCCCAGAAGTCGACGAGGACGATGTCGTTGTCTGCGACCGCCTCTTCGAAGGTGTCGGCGGTCAGCTCGGTCGTAGCCACGGTGTTCCTCTCGATAGCCGTCTTTCCGAGCCTAACGCCGCGGTGGTCACGAGCATTCCGGTGCCGCGGTTGTCCGGTGCCGACCCGCGTGTGAGGTTGGAGGGGTGAACAGACTGAGTGAGGCGACCTCTCCGTATCTCCTGCAGCACAAGGACAACCCGGTGGACTGGTGGGAGTGGGGAGAGGAGGCGTTCGCCGAGGCGCGCAAGCGGGACGTTCCGATCCTGCTCAGCGTCGGCTACGCGGCCTGTCACTGGTGCCACGAGGTTGCCGCCTAGACGGTCGTTGACGAATTTCGCGAAACCGCAGGTCAGGATGGGTTTCGTGCTTCGGGAGGTTCACCTTGTGCCGCGGTTAGACAGAGTTTCCGAGGCTGCGTGTATCACTACTGGGGTCCAACAGGACCTTCTGGAGTGCGCTCGTCGCCCAGGTCCAGCCGACTCGCTCCTGCTCGAGTCGAATGCGTCGCCCAAGTCGGTCCGTAACGAGATCCATGTAGAGATCGAGCTCGGCTGGCGTCAGGCGGGTCAATGAAGAGGTCGCGGGGCGGCCTTCTCTGACCCATCGATCGCGATGCGTGAGGAGAGTCTGCTGGTCCATAAGGACAGAGCTGGTGTGGGGAAGCCAAGCGCGCAGCCGATCAAGGATAGCGAAGCCGTGGGTGTCGATGTCGCCCCAGTAGATGACGGGGGTGTCCGCAAGCCAGGGGAGTCGGCCGATCCGGTCAACTTCGAAGCCTTTGCCCCAGATGACGATTCCGCCGCCGGGCACATCAACGCTGAGGTAAGTGATCTCGTTCTCGACGACAAGCGCGGAGCGTGGAGTGATCGCGAGTTCTCTCAACTCGGTCGCCCGGAGCGTCAGCTCGGACAGAGGTGCCGGCAGACCGAGCGATGGCGAGACGCGGATCCGGACCATCTCGGGCTTGGCGCGAAGCCCAAGGTCGGTGAGGAACCCCGCGGCGGTCGAGGACACACCAAGCATCGCCGCGAGCACGGACCGATGCTTCTCCGTGAATTTGGTGTCGACGCCTGGTGCGCTGATCTCGCGCAGATAGCGCCCGGAATCGCGGTGGCTGTCGAGCCAGCTGAAGGCCGAAATGAGCTGGGGCAGCGTCTCAGAGAGCTCGAGTGCCCGATGTGGATGTGCGAGCACCCAGGCGCGGACCGCGGGCGTCGGATCGGTGAGGTCGAGGATTTCCGCGAACCGCTGGATGTGCCGATCGACCCCCAATAGCGCGCAGGCCTGGCTGGCGGTCGAGATGACCACGCGGGCAGGCAGCACGTTGCGACCTATGTGTCGTCCGCCGACTGGCTCGGACACAACTTCGTACCGACGTCCAGCGGAACTTCCGGCCTTAAGCGCGCCGATCCAATTTCGCACGGCAACAAGGTCGTCGCCGATCTCGGAGGGCTTGGGTCCTCGAACCGGAATCTCGATCGGGTTGAACGGCGGTGCCCCCGCGTAGGCCCGAAGGAGCGAACCGTCGTCCCAGCGCCGTCGGACTTTCGCCTCGATGTCGCGCGGTGTGGTCCACGCCCGGCTCATGATGCTCGTCCGTCTCGACGAGCGCGGTACTCCTCAATTGTCATCGTCTGGAGCCGGGAAAACGTACCGGCGGGGTTGTCGACGAAGCCGATCGCCTTCACGTAGGGCTCGATGACGTGGACCTTCTGCAGCGGGGTCACGATGAGCAGTTGCAATCCGAGCTTGGCGAAGAGCTCAAGTGCATAACGGGTGGACATGTCCGAACCACGGCCGAACGCCTCGTCGATCACCGCAAAGCGGAAGTCCCGCGACTTCTCTGCGCCCCACTCCAGGCCGAACTGGTAGGCGAGCGACGCGGCCAAGATCGTGTAAGCGAGCTTCTCCTTCTGGCCGCCTGACTTGCCGTCGGAGTCTGAGTAGTGCTCCCACTCTCCGTCGGTCTCCAGGATCCGCTCGGAGGCGGAGAAGACAAACCAATTGCGCACATCGGTGACCCGGCGTGTCCAGGCCTTGTCGGAGTCGGCGTAGCCCTCGCGGCCGCGGAAGCGCTCGAGGATGCGCTTGACGTCGAGGAACCGCTGCTCGGAGTAGTGGTCGTCGTCACCGGACAGTGCGTCGTCGGTAGCGCTTCGCAGGTCGGTTCGGAAGTTGGACACGTCCTGGTTGACGGTCGGCTGCTTCTCCAGCCGGATATAGCGCCCCGGGTTGTACGGGATCGCGCCGAGGGCATCGTTGATCTTCGAGACTCGCTCGTCGATCT
>DATFGA010000260.1:0-6415 GCA_035249775.1 Nocardioidaceae bacterium
GACCACGAGCACCACCTGGTCGACGTACTCGAGGTCCTCCAGCCACCGCAGGCTCCATCCGAAGACCGGCAGCCCGGCCAGCGGGAGGAGGACCTTGTTGGTGTCGGCGCCGACCCGGCGGCCTGCCCCAGCGGCGAGCAGGACGACCGCTGCGCGAGGGGAGGTGGACATCCGTCGAGGGTAGCGAGGCGCTAGGCCCGCGACCCGACCAGTCGACGGGTCGCAGACGTCGTTCGGTTCGAGGGTTCCGGCCGGCCGGCCGCGGCGTAGCCGGCGCCGACCAGCGCGAACAGGCCGAAGAACAGCCCGCCGACGATGACGTAGGCGGTTCCCCACAGCCACCCCGGCACCCCGTCCTTCTCCTCGCGGCGGAGGATCTCCGCCTCCTCCGCCAAGGCGCGCGGGCCGTCGACGGCGGGGTACGCCTCCGCGGGTATGGCCGGGTCGGCTGGGAGATAGACCGGCGCCGCGACCATCGAGTGCAGCGGGGTGTGCAGCCGGATCATGGTCTTCCAGGTGCCGTTCACCGGCATCGGCTCGTCGGTGCGCCACACACCCGGGGCGACCTCTTCGAGCTCGCCGTGCACGGCGCCGCCGCCCTGCCAGGAAAGGGCCTCGAACCAGTACGCGTCGTCGACCAGCGCCGGGTCCGTCGCGACCTCGAGGTAGGCACGGCCGTCGGCCACCTCGTCGAGGGTGACGTCGACCGTGCCGGTCACATTGTCGACCGGTGGGACGTTGATCGCGAACACGCCGACCACGACGGCGGCCGCGATCAGCGCGTACCGGCCGGCATGCCGCGGACGCTCGTGGACCACGGCGACCTGGGTCAGCTGCTGGTGCATCCAGGTGGCGATCACGCCGAGCGCCGCGCCGGTGGCTCCGCAGAACAGCACCGCCCAGGGCATCATCTCGACGGGCCACGGCATGGGTCGGGTGGCCTGGGTCCAGAAGAACTCGACGAGCAACATGTCGAGGGTCATCGCGACACCGGCCATCGCGCCGTACGCCAGGGTCGGCCGGCGCCAGCGCGCCAGCACCGCCGCGACGAGGGCACCGCCGAGCAGGCTCGGCGGCCACGGGGTGAGCGCGTCGAAGGCCCAGACGTTGAGGGCGACCAGGACGGCCTGGAGCGCGGCGTGCGCGACCCA
Source organism: Nocardioidaceae bacterium (assembly GCA_035249775.1). GTDB lineage: Bacteria > Actinomycetota > Actinomycetes > Propionibacteriales > Nocardioidaceae > Nocardioides_C. Next base: position 1,152 of record DATFGA010000260.1, read on the forward strand.
GATCGAGACCACCCATCTCGTGCCGCGCATCATGGCGAGCGTGAAGGTGGTGACCGTGGCGACGGTCAGCACGATCGGGTCGTTGAGCAGTGGGAACTGGGGGACGCCGTACGCGAACTCGAGCAGGAACGCGGTCGGTCCGGCGGCGAGCACCAGGATCGCCACCCACTCCAGCGCCGGCCGGATCCGCGAGCCACCGAGCTGGCGGGCCTCGGCGCAGGTGAGCAGCATCGTGTAGGGCAGCATCAGCGTGCCGCCGATCATCAGCACGTGGGTCGGGCCCCACTCGGTGACGTCCTGGCCGAACAGCCGGTGCCAGACGTCGTCGAGCGGGAAGCCGAGCAGCGCGCACAGGGCGATCCCGGTGCCGACCGCGGGGCCGATCGGGGTCCGCCAGGTGCGCAGGATCTTGAAGGTACGACGGGGGAGACGATCGTCGCTGAGAGCCAGGGCGAGCGCTCCGCCGGCGAAGATCGCGATCAGTCCGAGGAAGATGAGGTAGTGCGCGGGGTTCGCCAGTGGCCCCTCGTCGCGGCCGAGCGAGATGTGGAAGCTGACGTCCCAGTAGAGACCGACCGCGCCGGAGAGCGCGCCGAGGACCGAGACGGTCAGCGGGAGGGCGAACCAGCGCGGGCTGCCGTCGGCGCGGGCGATCCGGTCGGCTGTGCGGCCGACGAGGGTGGCGTGTCCGGTCCGCTCGCGGAACATCACCCACAGGATCGCGGCGTACACCAGGGCGGTGAACGCCGCGACGATCACGATCTGGTCGGTCGGCGCGCCACCGGCCGACGGGGCCACGGAAGCAGCCAGCATGAGATCTCCAGGTGCGTGCGAAGGCGGAACGGGATATCGAGGGAACGTGACATCGAGGGAACGTGACATCGAGGGAACGTGACATCAACGATGTAACATGCATGATGACATGTACTCGCCGACCCCTGTCAACCCCACCCCCTCCCCGTTGAGACGCGCTCTTTTCGCCGTTCAGACGTGAGGTTCTCGCCGTTGACACGTGCAGAATTCGCGGGTGAGACGCGGGATCTTCACGGCCCCGGTGCGCGATGACGACCCGCCTGTCTGTCGCGAAAAAGTCGCGTCTCATGAGTGAAAAGACCGCGTCTCAACAGCGAAAAAGTCGCGTCTCAACGGGGAGAGGGGCGTGGGTGGAGGGGGCTGGGAGGATGCAACGGTGAACGCGCACCCGGAGATGACCATCGACCAGCTCGCGGCGTCGGTGCAGATGACCGTGCGCAACGTGCGGGCGTACGCCGGCCGCGGCCTCATCCCCGCTCCAAGGCTGGTCGGCCGCACCGGCTACTACGGACCCGAGCACGCCAGCCGGCTGAGGCTGATCCGGGACCTGCTGGACCGCGGGTACACGCTCAGCGCGGTTGAGAAGACCCTCCTGCGGCACTCGACCTCCACCGCCGGCCACGCCCTCGACCTCCTGCACACCCTCGAGGACCCGCTCGGCCGGTCCGAGCAGCCCGAGGAGATGACGGTGGCGGAGCTGACCCGGCTCGCCGAGGTCGAGCACGACGACGCGTTCCTCGACCGGCTGGTGGAAATCGGGATGATCGAACGCGTCGACGAGGAGAACGTCCGGCTGCTCAAACCGTTGACCGTGCGCGCCGGGGCGAAGGCGATGGCGCTCGGCCTGGACCGGTACTCCGTCGCGGCGCTGCTCCCGCTGCTCGCCGAGCACCTGCACGAGATCGCGCAGCGCTTCGTCGACGAGTTCCGCCAGCAGATCTGGGCACCGTTCGCCGACGCCGGCTTCCCGGACGGCGAGTGGCCGGCGATGCTGGAGGGGATCGAGACGATCCTTCCGGTCGCCTCGCAGGCGGTGCTCGCGGTGTTCCGCGACCAGCTGAACCTCGTGATCGAGGACGCCCTCGGGGAGGAGCTCAGCCGGTTGGTCGAGGAGTAGGAGGAGCGACCGGCGCGGGGACCAGCAACGCGGTGGCGATAGCGGCCACACCCTCGCCCCGCCCGGTCAGCCCCAGCCCGTCGGTGGTGGTCGCCGACACGGTCACCGGTGCCCCCACCGCCTCGCTCAACGCGGCCTCGGCCTCTGCGCGGCGCGGACCCAGCCTGGGTCGGTTCCCGATCACCTGGACCGCGACGTTGCCGACCTCGAAGCCGGCGTCCCGGACCCGCCGTGCGGTCTCGGCGAGCAGCGTCGCTCCGGCCGCACCCGCCCACTCCGGCTGGCTGGTGCCGTAGTTGCTGCCCAGGTCACCCAGTCCCGCGGCGGACAGCATCGCGTCGCAGGCGGCGTGCGCGGCGACATCCGCGTCGGAGTGACCGGCCAGGCCCTGCGGCTCGTCGGGAAACGACAGCCCCGCCAGCCACATCGGCGCATCGTCGGAGAACCGGTGCACATCGGTGCCGATGCCGATCCGTGGGTGCGTCACGCCCCGATCATGCCGCATGCCCCGCCCGGTTGCTGCGATGCGGGACGATGGGGGTGTGAGCCGCAAACCGTTCGCGCTCGCGGGGCTCGTGGCGGGCCTCGCCGGCATCGCCGTCAGTCACGCGGTGACGATGCTGCTCACGCTGCGCGCCACCCCGTTGCTGGCGGTGGCCGAGGCAGTCATCGAGTACACCCCCGGCTCGATCGCCGAAGCCCTGATCCAGCTCGTCGGCCGCTACGACAAGCCGCTGCTCGTCGCCGGCGTCACGCTGGTCGTGCTCGGGCTGTCCGCGCTCGCCGGTGTGCTCGCCCGCCGCCGCCCGGCGCTCGGGCAGCTGGTGTTCGTGGCGATGGGTGCGGCCGGGTTCGTCGCGATGTGGACCCGCCCCGGCTCCTCGGTGTACGACGTGCTCCCGGTCGTCGCGGGCACGATCACCTGGCTCGTCGTACTCTCCTTCCTCGTCGACTTCCTGGTCGACCACCCGGCCCCGGCTGATCAGAACCCAGCCCCGGCCGACCAGCCCCAGGCCGACCAGCACCCCGCCGACCACGCCCCGGCGAACCCGGCCAGACGAGGCTTCCTGATCCGGGCCGGGGCGGTCGCGGGCGGCGCGCTGGTGATCGGTGTCCTGGGCCAGTTCGCCGGACAGGCCCGCCGCAACGTGGAGACCGCCCGCAGGCTGCTCCGGCTCCCGGTCAGCCGCGGGTTCGTGCGGCCCGGCGCGACGCTCGAGGTCGAGGGGCTCGAGCCGTGGCGGACCAGCAACCCGGACTTCTACCGGATCGACACCGCGCTGGTGGTGCCGACCGTCGACCCGAGCGAGTGGCGGCTGCGGATCCACGGGATGGTCGAGAAGGAGGTGGTGGTCAGCTACCGCGACCTGCTCGACCGCGAGCTCACCGAGGCGTGGGTGACCCTGTGCTGCGTGTCCAACGAGGTCGGCGGTGACCTGATCGGCAACGCCTGGTGGAGCGGCGTGCGGATCGCGGACCTGCTGGCCGAGGCCGGGATCGCCCCCGATGCGGATGCGGTGCTGCAGACCTCCGCGGACGACTGGACCTGCGGCACCCCGCTCACCGCGTTGACCGACGGGCGCAACGCGATGCTGGCGATCGCGATGAACGGCGAGCCGCTCCCCGTCGAGCACGGCTTCCCGGTGCGGATGGTCGTGCCGGGACTCTACGGCTACGTGTCGGCCACCAAGTGGGTCGTCGACCTCGAGGTCACCCGGTTCGACCGGATCTCGGCGTACTGGACCGAGCGCGGCTGGGGCGAGCGCGGACCGGTGCGGACCCAGTCCCGGATCGACGTGCCCCGCAACGGCGCCGAGGTCGCGGCCGGCATGCGCAAGATCGGCGGTGTGGCCTGGGCGCAGCAGACCGGCCTCGAGAAGGTCGAGTACCGCCTCGACGGCAACGACTGGAAGGAAGCGACCCTCGGCCGGGTGCCGAACCTCGACACCTGGGTGCAGTGGGCGGCGCTCGTCGACGTCCCGCCCGGCGGGCACACGCTGGCGGTGCGCGCCACCGACCTGTCCGGCTACACCCAGACCAGTGTCCGCCGCGGAGTGGTCCCCGACGGCGCCACCGGCTGGCACACCATCGAGTTCACCGCCGAGTAGCGCGGCTCACCAGTTCGGCTGGGTGGGGCGCTCCGGAAGCACCACGCCCGGCGGGTGGATCACGTAGGTGACCCCGCCGGCGGATCCGAGCCACACCCGCTCGAACTGCGCGCGGTCGTAGGTCGTGCGGACCGCGTCGTTGCTCGGGATCTCGTGCGACGCCGGGTCGTTGGAGACCACGTTTCCCGCGTCGTCGAAGCCGATGATCGTGAGCAGGTGCCCCTCGGTGTCGTAGCCGGCGCCGTCGAGCTGGTCCTTGGTGAACGAGACGGTGACCACCAGCGGGATGCCGGCGGCGATGAACTCCTCGGCCTCCGTCAGCGAGCGCAGTCGGGTCACGAACGCGGTCATCCCGTAGCGGGCCGCGTAGGCGGTGTTGAACGACCAGTTCCCCGCGCCCCCGTAGTTGTGGTCGAAGGTGTGCCGCGCCGCGAAGTCGATCCACCGGTCCTGCAGGTCCGGGTCGACCCAGGCGTAGTCGGCCTCCGAGGGCCCGGCGCCCCAGTAGCCGAGCAGCATCGACGTCGAGGTCGGTGAGCACCAGGACTCACCGCCGTTGTCCCACTGGGGATACTCGCCGCGGTGCACCTGCTGGGAGTACGCCGGCACGTCCAGCACCTTGCCTCGGGCCACGCCGACCGGCGACGTGTGCTCCGGCGCACCGCTCGGAACGTGCGACGACATCATCCCCGCCAGCCGGACGCTCGGGGTCGCGTCGCTGCCGGCCTTGCGCAGCAACGAGATCCGCAGCTGGTACGACGTGAGGGTGGATGTCTCGCGCGCGGACAGGATGTCGAACGCGACCGAGGCCACCTCGTCGTCCTGACCGGGGACTGAGGTCGGGTGGATGTCCTGGTCGGTCTCGGCCCACCGACCGAGGGTGTACCACCGGGACATGTGCACGCCGTCCGTGCCCGCGCGGACCTCGACCTCCAGCCAGGTGCCGGCCGGCGTCGACGCGTTCCAGGACGGGATCAGGTCATTGAAGGCGAAGCCCGGCCGCATCTCCGGTGAGAGCCAGGTCGCGTGGGTGTAGGTCACCGGGGCGCGATCGCCGTGCGGGTCGGCGTACACCCGGGTCCCGGCGCCCTCGGCCGCGATCACCAGGCAGCCGTCGCGCACGGTCGTGCCGAGATGGGTGCCCCGCGCGAAGTCCGCCTCGGAACACCAGCCCCGGAAGAGGATGTCGCGCATCACCAGTTGCCGGGGCTGCGGGCGGGAAGCTC
>DATFGA010000261.1:0-13126 GCA_035249775.1 Nocardioidaceae bacterium
TCGGGTGCGGGCGCGGGCTCGGCCGGCGGCTCCTGGGTGGCCGGCGGGTCAGGCGTCTGGGACGGCGGCGGGTCCTGCGTGGCCGGCGGGTCCTGGGTCGGCGTCGGAGTCGGGTCGACGGTCGGGTTCGCAGGGGCCGGGTCAGTCGTGCCGGGCGCGGGGTCCGGGCCGGTGCTGGGAGAGGGCTGTGTCGCTCCCGTGGTGGGGCCAGATGTCGGCCCGTCGGTCGGCCCGGTGGTCGGGCCCGTCGTCGGTCCGCTGGTCGGCCCGGAGGACGGTGTCCCGCTCGGGCTGGGGTCCGAACCGGTGGCCGGCGGGGTCGACGGACTGCTCGAAGGAGTGGTCCCTGGGGGCGTCGCCGTCGGTGAGGACGAGGGTCCTGCCGCCGGAGTCTCGGGGAAGGTCGACGCGGGTCCGGCCGTCGGCACGTGGGTCGGAGTCGGCTCCTCGACGACCGGGGTCTCCGTGGGGGTCGGACGCGGCGGTCCGGGCTGGGTGCTCGGCACGGGCGCCGTCGGCTGTGGCGCGGCGAGCGGCACCGTACCGGCGTCCACGGCCGGACGGTCGGTCGGTGACCCGGTCATGTCGACCTGGGTCCCCGTCGACTTGCGGTGCTTCTTCACGGCCGCAGTTGCCTTGGTGGCGTCCTGGGTCGCCTGGGTCGCGACCTCCGGGCTCAGCATCACTGCCTCGAAGTCGGCCGAGCCCGGTGAGGTCGTCGTCGGCGTGGTGACCGTGAAGTCACCGGTCCGGTACGCCTGCTCATAGGCCATCACCAGCGCGACGTACGCGTCGGAGTGGTTGTAGCGGTGGATCGCGGCGCTCATCCCGTCGGGGGAGGCGATGTCGGTGGAGTCCGCGCACAGGTAGACCGCGGCGGCCAGGGCGGCGTCGTGGATGTCGTGCGGCGAGCGCACGTCGTCGCCGTCGGCGTCCACGCCGGCGATCGCCCAGGTCGACGGGATGAACTGCATCGGGCCGACCGCCCGGTCCCAGACCGTGTCGTCGTCGAGCCGGCCGCCGTCGGTGTCGGCGATCTCGGCCACCGGGCCGACCCCGTTCAGCGGGAGCCCGAAGATCAACGGGCTGGAGACCCCGTCCACGCCGAGGATGGCTCCGCCGTAGCGGCCGTGGTCCGACTCCACCCGTCCGATCGCGGCCAGCAGGGTCCAGGGCATCCGGCAGGACGGGTCCACCTCGGCCAGGATGGCGGCGGCCCGTTGGTAGGCCTGGACCGCGGTCGCCGGGATGTCGTGCGCTCCGGGACCGCTCTCGGTGACCATTCGCTCACCCTTGGGCGAGGTCACGACGACCGTCGGTGGCTGTCCCGCCTCACCGGGCAGGCTGAGTCCCGCGGTGCCGGTGGGGGTCGGGGTGCCGGGCTGTGCTGCGACCAGGGAGCCGGTCTGCGTCTCGAGGATCCGCACGTCGATGGGGTCCTGCCCCGCCGCGGAGGACACCCCGGACACGCTGCCGGAACTCAATATGAGTGGCAGCGCGGCCAGCAGCGGAATGGCGTAGCCGTTGACTTTGGCCCTGCTGGGTCGTCGCAGTTGCATCTCGGATCTCCCCGGATCGTCCGGTTTCCGACTCTAGGTGGGGATCCGCCACAGGAACAGACGCCGACCGGAGAATGAGGCGATCAGACGGCGACGCATGGTCCGTCTGAACAACACAACCCCCCAAGGTGAGGGGGCGGGCCGGCGGTCGCCAAGTCAGTCCGCGGACACCGCGGACGCGAGCGCGTCGATCGCGCCGGTGAAGCAGCCCATCGGCGGGGTGACCAGTCCGGCGCCCACCTGGCCGGTGCCGGCGACCCGCCCGGCCATCCCGGTGTTGATCTGCGGCAGCACACCGCTGCGGACCACCGCGGTCACGTCGATCCCGGTCGGGGCGCCCCGGAACTCCAGGATCGGGATCGCGAAGGCCGGGTTCTCACCGACGGTGATGTCGTACATCCGCTGGCTGGTGGCCAGCGCGTCGGGGACGCTGCCGCCGACGAACCGGACGATCGCCGGCGCCGTGGCCATCGCGAACCCGCCGATGCCAGCGGTCTCGGTGATCGCCGAGTCGCCGATGTCGGGGTTGGCGTCGTCGGGTCCGTAGCTGCCGAGGAACAGCCCCTCCGGGGTGTTCGCCGGCGCAGTGAACCACTGGTCGCCGGTGCCGGAGACCTGGATCCCGAAGTCGGTGCCGTTGCGGGCCATCACCGTGACCACGCTGGATCCGGCGATGCCCGCGGCCGCAGCGGTCTGCAGCTTGCAGGCGGGCATGCCCAGGTTGAGGAAGAAGTGGTCGTTGCCGGACACGAACCGGACCGCCTCGGCCACGTCCTTGCTGGGATGCCCGGAGTCGATCATCGCGGGCAGCACCTCGCGCAGGAACATCAGCGTGCCGGCGCGGTTCCGGTTGTGGCCCTCGTCGCCCATCTGCACCATCTGCGCGATGATGCCCTTCACGTCGATCGGGTCACCCGCCCGGACCGCCGTGCGCAGGATCGGCCCGAGCACCGCCGTCATCCAGCGCAGCCGCTCGACCACCTCACTGCCGTAGGCGCCGTACCTCAGCACCTTCCCGAGGCCCTCGTTCAGCGAGCACCACGACGTCGCGTCGTGCGCCTCGTCGCGGAGCTCGAACATCCACATCGACGGCGAGACCACTCCGGCCATCGGCCCGACCGCGCCCCGGTGGTGACACGGCTCCCAGCTGACACCGTCGCCGGCGGCGAGCATCTTCTCGGCCTCGTCCGGGTCGGTGGCCAGGCCCTCGAACAGCACCGCGCCGATCAGCGCACCGCGCATCGGACCGGAGGCACGCTCCCAGTCCACCGGTGGGCCGGCGTGCAGGAACTGCCCGCGTTCGAGACCGAGCGCTTCGGACGCAGGGCGTACGTCGACCAGGGTGGCCTCGGCCGACAACATGGCCTCGAGTGCCCGCGCGTTGGCCTGGCTGCGGCGCGGATCGCCCATCACCGCGGCGACCGCGTCCGCATGCCCCTCGGCCGGAGGATGCCAGTCGACCCGGGCAGCGGTGACGCCCTGTTGCGCGACGGCGTCGGCCAGCAGCGAGGCGCCGGCGGTGACCACGGCGCTCGGAGTGGTCAGCGGGACCAGGGGGGCGGCACTCATGCGGAGGCTCCGTTCGTGAGCAGGTCGACGGCCTTGCGTGAGGCCTCGGCGTTGGAGAAGTACACCCAGGCCCCGGCCCCGAGCAGCATCTCGGCCTGCCGGTCCCGGTCCTGGGGGTCGTCACGGGTCCCGACCAGGGACACCACGACCGGAACCTCCGCGGCGGTGGCCGCGGCGACGGCGTCCGACAGCTCACCGGCCGGGTCCGCCGCGGCACCCAGGCCGAGCACCACGTCGAGCAGCAGCACCCCGCAGGTCGGGTCGGCCACCTCGTCGAGCAGCCGCTGGATCCGGATCGAGCCGTCGATCATCGGGTGTGGCCGGCCCTGGGTCAGCCGGTCGTCGCCGAAGTCGATCATCGTGTGCCCGTCCGAGGACAGGGAGTCCTCCAAGGCCCACGCCGGGTCCAGCGGAATGTTGGAGCGCACGGGACCCAGCGCCTCGGCGGCGATGATCATCGCCTCGTCGCACAGCGTCCCGCCCGCGAACAGCCCGCGCAGCGAACCCCCGGCGCGACCGGTCCTGACCGGGCCGGGCAGCTCGGCCGGCAGCTCCCAGGTGCGGCCGGTGGCGGCGACGGCCTGCTGCGCAGTCTCGGTGATGTCCGGTTGGCCCTTACCGAGCAGCCCGAACAGCACAGGCTTGCCGAGCTTCTCAGCGTGCTCGCGGACCGCCTGGGCGACCGAAGCCGACGGCGGCTTGGAGACGATCACGATCACCTCGGTCGCGTCGTCGGCGGCGAGCAGGTCGAGCGCTCGCAACGTCGACAACCCGCCGACCGCCTCGGAGAGGTCCCGACCGCCGACGCCGAGGCAGTGGCTCACCCCGACGCCCGCGCCGTCGAGCAGGGTCATCAGGTGCTGCGCGCCGGTGCCGGAGGCGGCGACGATCCCGACCGGACCGGGCCGCACCACGTTGGCGAAGCCCAGGCCGACGCCGCCGAGCACCGCGGTGCCGCAGTCGGGGCCCATCACCAGAACGCCGGCCGGGTCGGCGTACTGCTTGAGCGCGACCTCCTGCTCGACCGGCACGTTGTCGCTGAACACCATCGTGTGCAGCCCCGCGTCGACCGCATCGATCGCATCGGCGAAGGCGTACTGCCCCGGCGTGGAGATCAGCGCCACCGAGGCGTCAGCGCCGCGGGCCGCCGCCCGGATCGTCAGCGGTGCCGGTGCGTCCCCGAACGACGACGGCGCCGGGAAGGCGGCCGCGCTCAACGCCCGGTCGACCTCGGCAAGCGCGGTCTGCATCGCGGTGTCGTCGTCCGCCTCGATCGCGACCAGCATCTCGTTGGGGGCGGTCCGCTCGGGCAGCTCGAACCCCATGCCTCGGGCGAGGTCGAGGTTGAGGTCTGTGGACATCGCGACGAGCGCCGAGGTCACTCCGGGCAGCGTCGAGACCTGACGGCTCACCTGCATCAGTGCCACCGAGTCGACGTAGGTCCCTCTGCGGACGGTAAGGCTCCTGGTCACGCTGCTCCTTCGAGGTGGTGGGTGCGGAACGTGTGCAGTACTCCCGCGATCAGCGCGGCACCGGACGAGTGGCCGACCGCGAGCAGGGCCGTGGTGGTCGCGGAGATTCCCCGGTCGCGGCACAGTGCGGTGAGGAAGTCGTCGAGCTCGGGGCAGGCGTACCCGTCGAGCGCATGGTGCAGCAGCGCGCGCGACACCGCCGTGGTCTCGGTCGTCGCCAGCGCGGTCCGGGTCGTGGCCCGCCACAGTGGCAGCCGCGGGTCCGCGGTCGCATGCGCCGCGACGAGGGCGCCGGCGAGCACATCGTCGCCGGCCGGCGTCAGTCCGGGGCCTGCCCCGACCAGAGTCGAGGGGGAGAGTCCGTCGTACGACGCGCGCGGCACCGGCACGCCAGGGAGCCGTAGGTCCCGCTCGACGGCGAGCAGGGTGGCCGTCGTGGGAACCGGCAGTCCGACCGGTCGGGGCGGCTGCCACCAGCGGCGAACCCGCCAGTTCCCACCCGACGTGCGCAGCCCGCCCGCGCCGAGCGAGACCGTCGCACCGGGGGAGGGCAGCGTGCCGGTCACCAGGCTGTTCGGCAGCCGCACCGCCTCGGGGCTGCACACCGTCAGCACCGGCACGTGCGGGTCGCCGGTCTCGTAGTGGACGCTGACCCGGGTCCGCACGACCTCGACCAGGCCGACCTCGGCGCCGTCGACGAGGTCGGCGAGCAGCGACGAGGCAGCGCAGGGGATCTCGTGCGTTGCCACTCCTCGACGATAGGGACTCGGGTAGCGTCCGGTGCATGGGTAAAGTTGCCAACGATCCGCGTCATGGTGATCTTGAGTTGCTAGCCGGCGGCTCGTCGGCGTCGGGTCCATCGCCGGTTGCGGACCATCACGGCCAGCCGATGAGCGTGGCGAAGATGCTGACCCTGCCGGCGTTCTCCGGTGCCGAGGTGGTCGCCGGAGCCCGGGGGCTGGAGCGGATCGTGCGCAGCGCGAACGTGATGGAGGTCCCCGACATCGTGCCCTGGGTGCGGGCCGAGGGACTGCTGCTCACCACCGGCTACCCGTTGCGGGCAGCGACCGGGGACCTGCCCCGGCTGGTCGCCGATCTCGACGGGCGCGGAGTGTCCGCGGTCGCGGTCAAGCTGCACCGCTACCTGGACGCGCTGCCCGACGCGATGCTCGCCGAGGCGGACCGGCGCGGCCTGCCGATCGTGCTGGTGCCGGACACCACCGGCTTCGACGACGTGCTGACCCAGGTGTTCACCTCGGTGGTCAGCGAGCGGGCCTCGCTGCTCGAGCGCAGCGAGGAGGTGCACCGCCAGCTGGTCAACGTGGTGCTGACCGGCGGCGGCGTGGCCGACGTGGCCGCCAGCCTGAGCGAGCTGTTCTCGGCGCTGGCGATGGTGACCACCGCCGACGGCCGGGTGATCAGCGACGTCGGGAACCCCGAGCAGCGCGCCGCCCTGCGGTCGAGCTCGGTGTTCCATCCCAGCGGCCGGTTCCGCACCGAGGTGTCCACGCCCGGGGTGCACGTGGTCGACGACCTCCCGGGCTCGCACGCGGTCGTCCCGATCAAGGGTGGCCGCATCGACCACGGCCGGCTGGTCCTGTTCCACACCGACCGGGTGCTCAACGCCGCCGACCTGACCGTCCTGGAACGGGCCGCGACCGTCGCCGCGATCTCGCTGACCAAGGAGATCGCGATCACCGCCGTCGAGAGCAAGTACCGCGGCGACTTTCTGCGCGACGTGCTGTCCGGACGCGCCGGCCCGGCCGACGACGTCGAGGCACACGCCCGGTCCCTGGGCTGGGACATCTCCCGGCCGATGGTCGTGGTCGTGGCGGCGTTGGAGACCGAGAAGGCGCCGCCGTTGTCGCTCGGCTACGAGGGGCCGCTCGAGCTCGAACGGTTCGCCGCGGCCTGGCGCAGCGTGCTCACCCGCAAGGACCCGAGCGTGCCCGTCGTCGGGTTCGCCGCCGAGGTGGTGGCCCTCCTTCCCGTCCCCGTGGACGGTGAGGCGACCGCGGCAGTCGACGCGGCGATCCGAGGTGTGGCGGGAGACGGTGGCGGTGGCCGCCGCCCGTTCGCGACCGGGGTGAGCCGGGTCGTCTCCTCGCCCGACGACCTCCAGGTCGCCTACGAGCAGGCACGCAAGGCGCTGCACGTCGGTCGCCAGCTGCACGGACCCCGCGCGCTGGCCCACTTCGACGACCTCGGGGTGTTCCGGCTGCTGAGCCTTATCGAGAACACCCGCGAGCTCGACACCTTCGTGGAGGAGACGCTCGGCGAGCTGTCCGGGAGTACGTCGACCGAGGCGGCCGACCTGCGAGCCACCCTGCAGATGCTGCTCGACACCAACCTGAACGTCGCGGAGACGGCCCGCCGGCTGCATTTCCACTACAACACCCTGCGCTACCGGATCACCAAGCTGGAGAAGATGGTCGGTCCGTTCACCACCGACCCGAACCTGCGGCTCGACCTCGCCCTGGCACTGCGGATCGTGTCCATGCGCAGCCTGTGAGCCGACTTGTCAGCCCCTGTGCCCCCTATAGCGGTCACAGGGGCTGACAAGTCGGCTGGCAAGAGTTCACAGTGCCGCCATGGGTGATTCGGCATCTGTTTTCTCGCGCGGATGCTGCGGCCCGGCGGTGCGCTGGTGCACAGTGAGCGTGACTCATGGGTGACCTGAGTCACTAACGATGCACCGGCTCGAAAGTGCCTGTGCCGTGGGTAGGAGTCCTACATGTCTTTTGGGTGGAAAGTCGTCTACGGCGGCAAGACGCCGCCGCCGGGCAAGTCGGTGGCCCCGGATGAACGCCTGTCCTGGGGGAGGACCGCCGGTCTAGGAGCGCAGCACGTCGTCGCCATGTTCGGCGCGACGTTCGTCTTCCCGCTGATCATGGGCCTGAACGCCCAGCTCGCGATCATGATGAGCGGTATCGCGACCATCGTCTTCCTGCTGATCGTCCAGGGGAAGGTGCCCAGCTACCTCGGCACCAGCGCCGCGTTCGTGGGTGGAGCGGCGGCGATCTACAGCCAGGGCGGTGACCCTGCCGACGTGACCGGCGCGGTGCTGATCGCCGGCGTCGTGCTTGGCCTGGTCGGTCTGCTGATCCACTTCATGGGCACCGGGCCGCTGCACAAGCTGCTGCCCCCGGTGGTCACCGGAGCCGTCGTCATGCTGATCGGCTTCAACCTCGCCCCCGTGGTGGCTCGGGTGTACTGGCCCCAGGACCAGTGGGTCGCGTTGCTGACCATGACCGCGGTGATCCTGATGGCCGTGGGCCTGCGTGGCTTCTTCGGCAGGATCGCGATCTTCCTCGGCCTGATCTTCGGTTTCCTGATCTCCTGGATCTTTGATTTCTTCGGCCCGATCACCTCCGTGCTGCCCGGGCAGAACCTGATCGGTCCGGACGGTGAGCCGTGTGCCGCCGAGGGTCCGTACTGCGTGGCCACACCCTTCGAGCACGACCGGGTGAGCTGGGCAGCGGTGAAGGCAGCCGACTGGATCGGCCTGCCGCCGCAGAGCGACTTCGCCAACGGCGTCGTGGGCTGGCACGCGCCCACGTTCAGCTTCGCGTTCATCCTGCTGATGCTGCCGGCCGTGATCGCACTGGTCGCGGAGAACACCGGGCACGTCAAGGCCGTCGCGGAGATGACCGAGCGCGACCTCGACCCGGTCATGGGCCGCGCGATCGCCGCCGACGGCGTCGGCACCGTGATCGCCAGCTCCGTCGGTGGTTCGCCGACCACCACCTATGCCGAGAACATCGGCGTGATGGCGGCCACCCGGGTGTACTCCACCGCTGCGTACTACGTTGCGGCGGCCGTGGCGATCCTGTTCGGTCTGTGCCCGAAGTTCGGTGCCCTCGTCGCCGCCACCCCGGGTGGCGTCCTCGGCGGGATCACCGTCGTGCTCTACGGCATGATCGGCCTGCTCGGCGCCAAGATCTGGAAGGAGAACCAGGTCGACTTCGCCAACCCGGTCAACCTCGTGCCGGTCTCCGCCGGAATCATCATCGCGATCGGTGACACCTCGCTGCGGTTCAACGAGGACTTCACGCTGGGCGGGATCGCGCTCGGCACCATCGTCGTGATCGTGGCGTACCACCTGGCCAGGGCCGTCGCTCCTGCCGACCTCAAGGAGGAGGACGTCAACCTGATCGTGGTGGACCGTCCCGGGGTACAGAAGGAGGACGCGCCGGGCTCCGGCGAGGGCACGCACAGGCACTGACCGCACCACCCAGAAAGCTCAGGTCCGAGAACTCGTGAAACCTTCCCCGTTCATCTACCACCGTCCCGCCAGCACCTCGGAAGCACTCGAGATGCTCGCCGACCTCGGTGATGCGGGGAAGGTTCTCGCGGGCGGCCAGAGCCTGGTGCCGTTGATGTCGATGAGGTTGGCCGCACCGGCCCACCTCGTCGACATCAACCACCTGCCGGAGCTCGACACCGTCGAGGTCACCTCCACCCACGTCCGGGTCGGAGCAATCGCCCGGCACTCCCGGGTCGAGAAGGACGCCACGGCGTACGCCGCCATCCCGCTGCTGCGACAGGGCCTGGAGAACGTCGCACACCCGACGATCCGGAACCGCGGTACGACGGTCGGCAGCATCGTCCACGCCGACCCGGCCGCAGAGATGCCGGCGGTGCTCGCCCTGCTCGATGGCGTGGTCGAGCTCCGCTCGGCGAACGACCGGCGCGAGGTCGCCGCCGCTGACTTCTTCGTCGGGCCGATGGAGTCGGCCACGAGACCTGGAGAGCTCGCGGTTGCGGCGACCTTCCGCCGACCCCCGGACGGCAGCGGGTCGGCGTTCCTCGAGCTGGCCCGGCGGCACGGCGACTACGCGATGTGCGGGGTCGGCGCCGTGGTCGGAACCGACCCGGACGGCGCCGTCACCAATGCCCGGGTGGCCCTGATCAGCGTCGGCGACGGGCCGGTCCTGGTCGACGTCACCCCCGCAGTCACCGGCGGCGGCTTCGACCGCGCAGCCCTGAACGACCTCATCGACCACGACATCGACCCGGAGGACGACATCCACGCCACCGCCGAGTACCGCCGTCACCTGGCCCACGTGCTCACCGCGAGGACGCTCGAGCAGGCCCGGGAGCGAGCGGTCACCGCCCGGCGTGCGGGAAGAGCCGCCTGATGGAAACCGAGACCCTCGTCCACGTCGCATTCACGGTCAACGGCACCCCGCACGAGCTCGACGTTCCCGCGCGCCGGCTGCTCTCCGACGCGCTGCGCCACGACCTGCGGCTCACGGGAACCCACGTCGGCTGTGAGCACGGGGTGTGCGGTGCGTGCACCGTCCTCGTCGACGGCGCCCCGACCCGCTCCTGCCTGGTGTTCGCGGTCAGCCTCGAGGGCGCCGCGATCACCACCGTCGAGGGCTGCCGGACCCCCGACGGCGGGATGGGCCCGGTGCAGCAGGCGTTCCAGGACTGCCACGCGCTGCAGTGTGGTTTCTGTACCCCCGGCTTCATCACCACGATCGCCGCCTTCCTCGAGGAGAACGAGGACCCGACCGAGGCGGAGGCCCGCGAGGCGATCTCCGGCAACCTGTGCCGGTGCACCGGCTACCAGAACATCGTCGCCGCCGTGCAACGCGCCGCCGAGCTCAAGGCGGGGCAGACGGGGCGACCGGGGGCGAACCGATGACGACCAAGCTCTTCGGCCAGCGGATCAAACGCAGCGAGGACCCGCGCCTGGTCACCGGCAACGGACGCTACCTCGACGACCTCGCCCATGACGCCCTCGAGGCAGCCTTCGTCCGCAGCCCCCATGCCCACGCCCGGATCACCGACATCGACGTGACCGGCGCGCTCGAGGTGGACGGGCTGGTCGCGATCTACACCTACGAGGACCTCCAGGCCGACGACGCCGCCCGGATGGCCGACCCGTTGCCGCTGCTGATCCCGCACCCGACGCTGACCCACGGCCGCACCCAGTACGCGTTGGCCAGGGACGAGGTGAACTACGTCGGCGAGGCGATCGTGATGGTGGTGGCCCGCAACCGCTATATCGCCGAGGACGCCGCCGGCCGGATTGTCGTCGACTACGACTACCTGCCCGCCGTGGTGGGCATCGAGACCGCCCGAGCCGCCGAGCACCTGGTGCACGAGGACGTGCCTGGCAACGTCGCGGCCACGATGGTGCAGGAGACCGGCGACGCGGACGCCGCGATCGACGCCGCCCCGCACGTGCTCGAGCTGGACCTGCAGATCGAGCGCAGCGCCTCGATGCCGATGGAGGGCAAGGGGGTGCTGGCCCGCTGGGACAGCGACGACCGCTCGCTGCTGGTGCACACCTCCACCCAGACCTCGACCAGCGTGCGCCAGGCGGTCGCGGCCAAGCTCGACCTGCCGGTCGACCGGGTCGAGGTGGTCACCCCCGACGTGGGCGGTGGCTTCGGGGTCAAGATCGTGCACCCCTGGCCCGAGGAGGTGCTGGTCCCGTGGGCCGCCGTACGCCTGGACCAGCCGGTGAAGTGGACCGAGGACCGGCGCGAGCACTTCGTCTCCAGTGCGCACGAGCGCGGACAGCTGCACCACGTCCGGGTCGGCTACGACGACGAGGGGAAGCTGCTCGGACTGTCGGTGAAGTTCTGGCACGACCACGGCGCCTACATCCCCTACGGGCTGATCGTGCCGATCATCACCTCCACCCAGCTCCTCGGGCCGTACAAGCCGGGCGTCTACCGGGTCGAGTTCCAGAGCCTCTACACCAACACCGTGATCGTCACGCCCTACCGGGGCGCCGGCCGGCCGCAGGGCTGCTTCGTGATGGAGCGGACCATGGACGCGATCGCCGACCACCTCGGCCTGGACCGGACCGTGGTCCGCGAACGCAACTTCATCCAGCCCGAGGAGATGCCCTTCGACCAGGGCCTGATCTTCCAGGACGGCCGGCAGCTGCTCTACGACTCCGGGGACTTCCCGGCGACCCTGGACAAGCTGAAGAAGCTGGTCGGCTGGGACGACTTCGAGGCCTACCGGGAGGAGGCCCGGGCGGAGGGTCGCACCGTCGGGATCGGGATGGCCTGCTACGTCGAGGGCACCGGGGTCGGTCCCTACGAGGGTGGGCACATCCGGGTCGAGACGGACGGGTCCGTGGTCGTGTCCACCGGCCTCACCAGTCAGGGCCAGGGCCACCAGACGATGCTCGCGCAGATCGTCGCCGACGAGCTCGGCGTGCCGTTCGACCGGGTGAAGGTCACCACTGGCGACACCCGGCGGTTCAAGTACGCGGTCGGTACGTTCGCGTCCCGGACCGCGGTGATGAGCGGCAGCGCGGTCGCGATGACCGCCCGCAAGGTGCGCGAGAAGGCGCTGCGGATCGCCGCGCAGGCGCTAGAGGCGTCCGTCGACGACCTCGAGATCGTCGACGGGATCATCGGAGTGAAAGGCATGGCGCCGACGATGGCCTCGCAGATCGACATCGGCGCGGTCGCCGTACTCTCCAACCCGCTGCGCTACGCGTTCGACGAGGCCGCCCAGCGCGCCACCCAGTTCGCCGCGCCCGCGGACCCGGACCGGCCACCCGTGACCCCGGGGGACCAGCCCGGTCTCGAGGGCACCGACTTCTACTCGCCCACCCGGTCCACCTTCGCGAACGGCATGCACGCCGTGGTCGTCGAGACCGACCCGGAGACCGCGGACATCAAGATCCTGCGGTACTGCGTCGTCCACGACTGCGGGACGGTGATCAACCCGATGATCGTGGAGGGCCAGATCCACGGCGGAGTCGCCCAAGGAGTGGGCGGCGCGCTCTACGAGCGCATGGAGTACGCCGCCGACGGGCAGCTGCTGAACGCCTCCTACATGGACTTCCTGATGCCCTACGCCTCCGAGGTGCCGACCATCGAGATCGACCACCTCGAGACCCCGTCCCCGCTGAACCCGCTCGGCGTCAAGGGCGCCGGCGAGGCGGGGGTGATCCCGGGATCCGCGGCGATCGCCTCGGCCATCGAGGACGCCGAGGGCATCCGGATCCGCCGCATGCCGATCTCACCGAGCGAGCTGTTCCACCTGCGCCTGGCGGCCGGCTCCCCGACCCCGAAGGACCCAGCATGAAGGTCTCCGGAACATCCCACTTCACCGCCGACCGCGAAGAGGTGTGGCGCGCCCTGAACGACCCCGCCGTGCTGGTGCGCACGATCCCCGGCGTGCAGCGGCTCGAGGCGCTCGGCGACGACGCCTACAAGATGACGATCGCCGCCGGGGTCGGCTCGATCAAGGGCGTGTACGACGGGGAGGTTCGCCTGACCGACCAGGAGCAACCCGGATCGTTCCGGATGCACGCCCAGGGAGCCGGCGCGCCGGGGACGATCGGCGCCGACGTGATGGTGACCCTCGCGGACGGGCCCGACGGCGGCACCGAGCTGACCTACGACGCCGACGCCGTGGTCGGCGGGATGATCGGCGGCGTCGGCCAGCGCATGCTCACCGGCGTCTCCAAGAAGATGGCCGCCGAGTTCTTCGCCGCCGTCGACACCATGTTGGCCGGCGGGTCCACGCCGCCTCCGGGCTTCC
>DATFGA010000262.1:0-4490 GCA_035249775.1 Nocardioidaceae bacterium
CGCCACCGAGAACGAGCCGATCCAGCCGCGCAGCTGGGCGACCCACAGGTCCCAGATGCCGGTGACCAGCAGCAGGCCGACCACGATCAGCAGGAGGCCGCCGAGCCGGGTCACCCAGGCCTGGTGCCGGCGGACCCAGGCCACGGCGCCGAGGGTACGCCGGAACGCCAGCCCGGCCACGATGAACGGGACGCCGAGGCCCACGCAGTAGGCGGCGCTGAGCAGGGCACCTCGCCCGGCGGTGCCCTCCTGGAACGCGAGCACCTGCACCGCGGACAGGGTCGGCCCGATGCACGGGGTCCAGCCGAGCCCGAACAGGACGCCGAGCAGCGGTGCCGCGCCGAGCCCGACCGACGGGACCCGGTGCACGCGCACGTCGCGCTGCATCCAGGGGACCAGGCCGAGGAACGCGATGCCGACCAGGATCGTCAGCGCGCCGAGCACGATGCTGATCTCGCGCTGGTAGACGATCAGCCAGTCGCCGAGGGCACCGGAGGCGGTGCCCAGCGCCACGAACACCGCCGAGAAGCCGAGCACGAACAGGGAGCTGCCGAGCACCATCCGGCCGCGCCGGGCGGACTCCAGGTCGGCGCCTGACAGGCCGGTGGCGTAGGAGAGGTAGCCGGGCAGCAGCGGCACCACGCACGGGGAGAAGAACGACACCAGCCCGGCCACGATCGCCACCGGCACGGCGAGCAGCAGCGACCCGGACAGCGCCGTGTTCGCGAACCAGTCCCCGATGTCCATCGGCACCATCAGGCGGCGCCCGCCTGCACGTCCTCGACCAGGCCGACCAGCGTGCTCTTCGAGACCTCACCCAGGACCCGCGCGGCGACCCGGCCCTGCTCGTCGATGATCACGGTGCTGGGGATCGAGTTCGCGGTCAGCGTGCCGCGGAACGCGAGCAGGGTCCGGCCGCCCTGGTCGTAGATGCTGGGATAGGGCACCTCGAAGCGGCGGACGAACGCCCGCGCGGCGGCCTGGTTCAGGTCGCGGGAGTTGATCCCGAGGAAGGCGACGTCGTCGTCGGCGAGCTCCTCGGCGGCCTCGACCAGGTCCGGCGCCTCGGCCCGGCACGGACCGCACCACGAGCCCCAGACGTTGACCACGACGGTCTGCCCGGCGAAGTCGGCCAGCGCGATCGGCTCCCCGTCGATGGTCTCCCCGGCGACCTCGCCGGGCTTCTCGCGCTCGTCGACCGGGAGCTTGGTGATCACGCCCTTGCCGGAGATGAACCCGGCGTCACCCGAGCCGCTGGGCGTGTCCGTGCAGGAGGTCAGCACCGCACCACTGAGCAGTGCGGCCACCAGCACCGGAAGCCTGCGTCGCAACAAGGTTCACGCACCCGCCGGCGGCTTGTCCTCGGCCGGGGCGCCGCCCGCGGAGAACGGTGCGTTCTTGTCGGCCACCGGGATCAGGTCCGCGGCGGGCTCGGAGTAACGGACCGTGGTCAGGTTCTCGCCGTCGAACGAGAACGAGGTCAGGCTGCACAGGGTGCAGTGCCGGCGCCGCGGGTCGTGCAGGAACGGCCGGCCCTCCACGTGCAGGCGGGTGATCCAGATCGGCAGCTGGTGGGAGACGATCACCGCTTCGTGCCCCGAGGCAGCATCGCGCGCGTCGTACACCGCGGCCATCATCCGCGCGACGAGCTGCTTGTAGGGCTCGCCCCAGGAGGGCCGGAGCGGGTTCCACAGGTGCCGCCAGGCCGACGGCTTCTTCAGCACGCCGTCGCCGACGCCGAAGGTCTGCCCCTCGAACACGTTGGTGGACTCGATCACCCGGCGGTCGGTGGTGATGTCGACGCCGAGCGCCTTCGCCAGCGGGGCGGCCGTCTGCTGGGCGCGCTCGAGCGGGGAGGACACCACCGCGGTGATGTCGCGGTCGCCGATGGTGTCCGCGACACGCTGCGCCATCTCCTGGCCGAGGTCGGAGAGGTGGTAGCCGGGCATCCGTCCGTAGAGGACACCGGTCGGGTTGTGCACCTCACCGTGGCGGAGCAGGTGGACGACGGTCTTCATGAGACTCCCTGGGAGGTTCGGGCGGCGGCGCGCGCGGCGTGCGGCAGCGCGGAGACGATCTTGTCGAGGGCCCGGTCGTCGTGCGCCGAGGACAGGAACCAGCACTCGAAGGCGCTCGGCGGCAGGTAGACGCCCTGGTCGAGCATCGCGTGGAAGAACGCGCGGTACCGGTCCAGGCGCTGGCCGCTCGCCGCGTCGAAGTCGGGCACGGTGCGCACGTCCTCCTCGACGAAGAAGACGCTGAACATGTTCCCGTTGCTCTGGATGACGTGCGGCACACCGGCCTCGGCGAGCGCCGCGCCGGCGGCGTCCTGCACGACCAGCGACGCCTTGTCGATGCAGGCGTAGATCTCGTCGGTGGCCAGCCGGAGCGTGGCCAGTCCGGCCGTGGTCGCCACCGGGTTCCCGGACAGCGTGCCGGCCTGGTAGACCGGCCCCTCCGGGGAGAGCTGGCTCATCACGTCGGCGCGGCCACCGAACGCCGCCGCGGGGAAGCCGCCGCCCATCACCTTGCCGAAGGTGACCAGGTCCGGCTTCCAACCCTCGACCGCGCCGTCGAGGCCGTACTGACCGGAGCGGGTGACCCGGAACCCGGTCATCACCTCGTCGCTGATGAACAGGGCGCCGTGCTTCGCGCAGGTCTCGGCGAGCAGCTTGTTGAACCCCGGAGCGGGAGGTACGACGCCCATGTTCCCGGGCGCGGCCTCCGTGATCAGGCAGGCGATCCGGTCACCGTGCTCGGCGAAGGCCGCCTCGACCGCCGCCGGGTCGTTGTAGGGCAGGACCAGGGTGGCCGCCGTGGACGCAGCCGGCACCCCCGGCGTACCGGGAACCGCGAAGGTGGCCAGGCCGGAACCGGCGGAGGCGAGAAGGGAGTCGACGTGACCGTGGTAACAGCCGGCGAACTTCACCACGAGCTCGCGGCCGGTGAACCCGCGGGCCAGCCGGATCGCGGACATCGTCGCCTCGGTGCCGGAGGAGACGAAGCGGACCTTGTCGACCGGGGTGCGTGCGACGATCTCCTCGGCGAGCTCGACCTCGGGGCGGGTGGGGGTGCCGTACGACGTGCCGCGGGCTGTGGCCTCGTAGACGGCGGCGAGCACGTCGCGGTGCGCGTGGCCGAGGAGCATCGGCCCCCAGGAGCAGACCAGGTCGACGTACTGGTTGCCGTCCACGTCGGTCAGGTAGGCGCCGCGGGCGCTCTCGATGAACCGCGGGGTGCCGCCGACGGCGTTGAAGGCGCGGACCGGCGAGTTGACCCCGCCCGGCGTCACCGCGTGGGCGCGCTCGAAGAGCTCGGCGGAGCCGGTGGTGGTGGGACGGCTGGAGCTGGCAGAAGTCACCCGGTCATTGTCCCCGAGGGACCCCAACGGCACGAATCCAGCCCCGGCGCTCGCGCAGGCTACCGCCCCGTAACCTGGTCGGCAGTCGCTCGTTGAGCATGGACGAGGGAGTTCTCGGGTATCCGGCCTCGGCCGACCGGGCGAACGATGAGTGGGGAGAACGGGACTGATGTCTCACAAGCGACTGCAGCCGTGGCAGAAGGCGACGGCACTCGTGCCGCTGGCGCTGCTTTCCGGCGCGTGGACCACCAGCCTCGCGGTGACGGGGTCGGCCAGCGCCGCCACGAAGGACGCCCCGGCGGCTCTCCCCGACGGCACCACGATCCCCGACCAGGCCATCGAGGCGCCGGCCAGCGTGTCCCTGCCCGGGGAGATCGCCCTCGGTGTGCCCGCGGGCGCGACCCGCAGCGTGGTCTCCAGCGCCTCCACCAGCGGCATCCCCGCGGCCGCGCTCGCCGCCTACCAGCGCGCCGCCGAGGTGATCAACTCCGCCGACCCCTCCTGCAACGTCACCTGGCAGCTGATCGCGGCGATCGGCCGGGTGGAGTCCGACCACGGCCGGTACGGCGGCAACGTCCTCGACGAGAACGGCCGGAGCACCCCGGGGATCTTCGGCATCCCGCTCGACGGCTCCAACGGCACCGCGAAGATCACGGACACCGACGCGGCGCAGTACGACGACGACCCGGTCTACGACCGCGCGGTCGGCCCGATGCAGTTCATCCCCTCGACCTGGTCGGTGGTCGGTGTGGACGGCGACGGCGACGACGTCCGCGACCCCCAGGACATCGACGACGCGGCGCTGGCGAGTGCGGTCTACCTGTGCTCCGGCGACGAGGACCTGTCCACCACGGCCGGCCAGCGCACGTCGGTGTACCGCTACAACCACAGCTCGGAGTACGTCGACCTGGTGCTTTCGATCATGAACGCCTACCTCGCCGGTGAGTTCTCCTCGGTGCCGAGCGGTGCCGCGGCGCCGACCGTGTTCGCCCCGATGCCCGCCAACCAGGTGGCCCCGGCGAAGGCCGCGACGCAGCCTGCCGGCCGGAACCACGGGCCCAGGCCCCAGCAGTCCGGCGACACCCCGCGCACCACCGGCTCGAGCGGCGGAGCCACCGGCGGGTCGACC
>DATFGA010000263.1:0-45570 GCA_035249775.1 Nocardioidaceae bacterium
CCGGCTCGGCCCAGCGGCAGCTGGGCGACGTCCTCGCGGAGGCAGCCCGGCTCCTCGGCACCGAGGCACGCTCCCTGCACGCCGACCAGCTCGCCGCCGCGGAACGCGAGGCACGCGAGGCCGCCACCGTCGCCAAGGCCCTGCTCCCCCGCGAGGCGGAGCTGAGCGAGGCCCAGCGGACCGTCGAGTCGACCACGCGGGCCCTCGCCGACCTCACCAGCCGCTCGACGACACTCGAGACCCAGCGCACGTCGTTCCCGCCCCAGGTCGAGCGGCTGCGCCGCCGGCTTGCCGAGGAGCAGGCGCGCGCCGGCAGCCTGGAGTCCGCGGCGGACAAGGAGCAGCAGCTGGTCGACCGGCTCGCTGCCGCTCGCAAGGCGCTCGGCCTTACCACCGAGATCCGGACCGCACGCGAGGTGCTGCAGGCCAGCATCGACGTCGCCCAGGCGCGCCGAGAGGCGATGCATGACATCCGGGAGGCCCGGATCACCGGGATGGCGGCCGAGCTCGCCGCCTCCTTGGCGAGTGGAGGATGCTGCCCGGTCTGCGGCTCCGCGGACCACCCGGCCGTCGCGGAGCCGGTGGCCGGTGCCCCCTCCCGCGCCGACGAGGAGAGCGCCCGCAGCGCCTACGAGGACGCCGACTTCACCCGCCAGGCGCAGGCCGAGGCCCTCGCCACGCTCGAGCGCAACCTGGCGCTCGCCGAACAGGCCTCCGGCGGGCAGGACGTCGAGACGCTCCAGGAGTCGCTGGCCCGGGCGCGTGAGCTGCTCGACGGGTGCCGGGCCGCGGGCGCCGAAGCGGACCGGCTCGCAGCCCGGCTCGAGGCGCTGGAGGCCGACCGGGAGCGCGTTGATCGTGAGTGTGCGCAGGTCGAGCAGGAGGCGGCTCGCCTCACCCAGGAGCTCACCCATGCCCGCACCCGGGTGGACACGCTGACCGCTGAGCTGTCTGCGCTGTTCGAACGCGAACAGATCGCCGACAGCGTGGAGCGGCTGATCGAGGCCAAGTCGGCGGCCGGGGCCTCGTTCGCACGGGCGCGCACCGCCCTCGTCGCCCGTGAGGCGGCTGCCGCGCGCGCCGAGGAAGCCCGGAGGCAGGCGGCTGACTGCGCGCGCGAGCACGGTTTCGACACCGAGGAGACGGCAGCGGCAGCGACACTCGGCGAGCGGGAGGTCGCAGCGCTCGAGGAGACGTTGCGGGCGCGCGAGGAGCTACGGAGCAGGGCGCAGACCATCCTCGCCGACCCCGCCGTCCAGGCCGCCCTCCAGGCAGAGCCGCCGGACCTGCTCACCGAGCAGCGGCTCACCCGGGACGCCGAGTCTGTGCTGACCGACTGTGGTGCACGCTCGCGACTGGCCGCGACCCGGATGCAGCGGCTGAGCAGCCTGCGGAACGAGCTCACCGACGGACTCGCCGCCTGGGCGCCCACCCGTTCCGCCTACGCCGTCGCACAGTCCCTCTCGACGTTCGCCGAGGGCAAGGGCGGCGACAACCGCCTACAGATGCGGCTCTCGGCCTTTGTCCTCGCCTCGCGACTGCGGCAGGTCGTCGCCGCGGCCAATGAACGGCTGCGCTCGATGAGCGACGCGCGCTACACCCTCGAGCACTCCGCCGCGCGCGGCGTCGGTGAGCAGCGCGGTGGACTGAGCCTGCTGGTCCGGGACGAGTGGACCGGCGAGTCACGGGACCCGGCCACCCTCTCCGGCGGCGAGACGTTCGTCGCCTCCCTGGCGCTGGCGCTCGGCCTGGCTGACGTGGTGATGCAGGAGGCCGGCGGGGCGCAGATCGACACCCTGTTCATCGACGAGGGTTTCGGAAGTCTCGATCCGGAGACTCTCGACGACGTGATGGACACGTTGGACGGACTGCGCGATGGTGGCCGGGTGGTCGGCATCGTCAGCCATGTTCCCGAGATGCGCACCCGCGTCCCCGCGCAGCTGCAGATCCGCAAGGACCGCGGCGGCTCCCGTGTGGTCGCTGCCCGGGAGACGGGATGACCGACCAGCGTCCGATCGCGGTCATCGACATCGACGGGGTGCTCGCCGACGTCCGGCACCGGTTGCACCATGTGCACGACCGGCCCAAGGACTGGGTCGCGTTCTTCGCCGCCGCTCCCGACGACCCGCCCCTGGACAAGGGCCTGGAGACCGCGCGCCGGCTCGCCGAGGTGTGCGACGTGGTCTACCTCTCCGGTCGCCCCGAGCACTGCCGGCAGGACACGCTGGACTGGTTCGAGAAGTACGACGTCCCGCCCGGCGAGCTGATCCTGCGTCGCCGCGGCGACTACCGGCCCGCCCGGGTGACCAAGGTGGAGACGCTCGACCGGCTCTCCGAACGTGCCACCGTCTCCGTGTTCGTCGACGACGACCCGCTGGTCTGCGAGGCCGCCCGGGCCGCGGGCTACGACGTACTCCCGGCCGACTGGATGCCGGAGCAGCCGACCCTGCTCGAGGCGCAAGAGGTCGAGGGCCGCACCTAGGCCGACGAATGCCGGCCGGCCGGGTTTGATTCCGCGACACCGGGTAATCGACGTGACGTGACGAACATCCGACGCATAACCTCGGCCCCATGACTTCCGGTGAGACCGAGCTGGCTGCCATCGATCCCACGTTCACCGCCCTCCCCTACCGCCGTCTCGCCGAGGCCGCCCTGAACCGCGCCCGGGACTTCAACGTCTCGCACGCCGACTTCCGGTTCGAGCGGGTCCGCTACCAGCGGATCGGCATCCGGGACGGTCACCTCCAGGGTGCTGCGGACACCGAGGACCTCGGACTGGCGGTGCGGGTGATCCTCAACGGCGCCTGGGGATTCGCGTCCGGGGTCGTGCTGACCCCCGAGGCGGCGGTCCAGGTCGCGGAGACCGCGGTCCGAGTCGCCCAGGTGGCCGGCGCGATGACCCGAGAGCCGGTCGCCCTGGCGCCCGAGCCCGTCTACAAGGACGCCACCTGGGTGTCCAGCTATGAGCTCGACCCGCTCGCGGTGCCGTTGCCGGACAAGGTCGAGCTGCTCTCGGGGTGGACCCGGTCCCTGCTCGAGGCGCCGAGTGTCAGTCACGCCTCGGCGATGGTGCAGCAGGTCGTCGAGCACAAGTTCTACGCAGACCTGAACGGCACGACGACTACGCAGCAGCGGGTGCGCGTCGACCCCGAGGTCACCGCGTTCGGAGCCGATGAGAAGTCCGGCCGGTTCGACTCGATGCGCACGATCGCTCCGCCGGTGGGCCGCGGCTGGGAGTACCTCGTCGGCGGGATCCACGATTGGGACGCCGAGCTGGCCGAGCTCCCAAACCTGCTCGCGGAGAAGCTCGTCGCCCCGTCGGTAGAGCCCGGCAGCTACGACCTGGTCATCGACCCCTCGAACCTGTGGCTGACGATCCACGAGTCGATCGGGCACGCCACCGAGCTCGACCGCGCACTCGGCTACGAGGCCAACTACGCCGGCACCTCCTTCGCCACCTACGACAAGCTCGGCGCCCTGCAGTACGGCTCGCCGATCATGCACGTCACCGGTGACCGGACCGTCGAGCACGGACTCGCCAGCGTCGGGTACGACGACGAGGGCGTGCAGGCACAGAGCTGGGACATCATCAGGGACGGCGTCCTGGTCGGCTACCAGCTCGACCGGTCGATGGCGCACAGCTGGGGCAGCGAGCTCAACGGGGGCCGGTCCAACGGCTGTGCGTACGCCGACTCCCCCGGTCACATCCCGATCCAGCGGATGGCCAACGTCTCGCTGCAGGCGGCGGCGGACGGGCCCTCGACCGAGGACCTCATCGGTGGGGTCGAGCGCGGTATCTACATCGTCGGCGACAAGTCGTGGAGCATCGACATGCAGCGCTACAACTTTCAGTTCACCGGGCAGCGCTTCTACCGGATCGAGAACGGCACCCTCCGCGGGCAGCTGCGGGACGTGGCCTACCAGGCCACGACGACCGAGTTCTGGAACGCGATGGAGGCGGTCGGTGGTCCGCAGACCTGGCAGCTCGGTGGGGCGTTCAACTGCGGCAAGGCCCAGCCCGGCCAGGTGGCGTCGGTGTCGCACGGCTGTCCCACGTCGCTGTTCCGCGACATCCGCGTGCTCAACACCGCCACCGAAGCCGGATCGGAGTGAGGAGCCTCATGCCTGCACCCACACCCCAGGAGCTCGTCGAGCATGCGTTGAAGACTTCGCGCTCCGACTCGTGCATCGCGATCGTGCGGGACTCCACCAGTGCGAACCTGCGCTGGGCCAACAACACGCTGACCACCAACGGCGTGATGCATGCGGTCAACGTGACCGTGGTGGCGTTCGTCGGAGCCGGCCAGGCCACCGCCTCAGGCTCCGTCAGTGGCAGCGCCGCGTCGTTGGAGCAGGTGGAGTCGCTGGTCGAGGCTGCCGACGCCGTTGCGCGTGAGAGCACCCCGGCCGAGGACGCCGCGGACCTGGTCCCAGGTGATGCGGCCGAAGACTGGCTCGACGTACCCGGCGAGACGTCGATCGACGTCTACGCCGACTTCGCCCCCGCACTCGGGGACGCGTTCGGCCGTGCCGAGGAGGAGGGTCGGATCCTCTACGGCTTCGTCGACCACGACGTCACCACGACCTATCTGGGGTCGTCGTCCGGCCTGCGGTTGCGGCACGTCCAGCCGACCGGCCACTACGGGTGCACGGGCAAGGACCGAGAGCTCACCAGCAGCGCCTGGGTCGGCGGAGCCACCCGCGACTTCACCGACGTCGGCGCGCATGCCCTGGACGCCGAGCTGGCGCAGCGGTTGTCCTGGGCCCGCCGGACGGTCGAGCTGCCGGCCGGCCGCTACGACACCGTGCTTCCCCCCGCTGCGGTCGCGGACCTGATGATCTACGCCTACTGGAGCGCCTCCGCGCGCGAGGCGCACGAGGGCCAGTCGGTCTTCTCCCGGCCCGGCGGCGGGACCCGGATCGGTGAGGCACTCACCCCACACCCCGTGCAGGTCTTCTCCGACCCTGCCTACCCCGGCCTGGAGGCCGCGCCCTTCGTCACCGCAGCCTCGAGCGACAACGTGCAGAGCGTCTTCGACAACGGCCTGCCGCTGGCGCGCACGTCGTGGATCGAGGACGGCCGGCTCGCCGCACTTCTGCAGACGCGGCACTCCGCGGCACTCACCGGCCAGCCGGTCACGCCGGGGATCGACAACCTGGTCGTGTCCGTGGACGGAGCAACCGGCCCGCTCGACCAGCTGGTCGGCGACATGGAGCGAGGACTGCTGCTGACCTGCCTGTGGTACATCCGCGTCGTCGACCCGCAGACCCTCCTGCTGACCGGACTCACCCGGGATGGCGTCTACCTGGTTGAGAACGGCGAGGTCACTGGTGCGGTGAACAACTTCCGGTTCAACGAGAGCCCGGTCGACCTGCTCGCCCGGTTCTCCGGGGCGTCGAAGACCGAGCCGAGCTTCTCCCGCGAGTGGGGAGACATGTTCTCCCGCACCGCGACCCCCGCGCTGCGGGTGCCCGACTTCAACATGTCGAGCGTCAGCGCCGCCAGGTAGCCCGTGCGTGAGCCGGTCACCGTGACCGGTTCCGGCGAGGCCGGCGTGCGGGAGGTGCGTGAGCCGGTCACGGTGACCGGTTCCGGCGAGGCCGGCGTGCAGGATGTGCGTGAGCCGGTCACGGTGCTCGCCGGATGGACGCCGGCACGAGACATAGGAGCTTTTCCGGCACCACGAGCCGGAAAGGCTCCTACCTTCCGCTCGCGATGACGCCGCCGCTGAGATTCAGTCCTCATGTGCTGGACCGACAAACGCGCCGACCCGGGCTAGCTCGGGACGCCGCCAGGAATCGGGGCGGCTGGGTCGTACGGCGTGCGGGTGTAGACGAACGTGGCGCACACGAGGTGGTTGATGCTGCCGTCCTCGTTCCGCACCACCGTCAGCGGCTCGCCGTGGTGGTAGCCGGACGTGCCCAGGAACGTGCCGTCGTCCCGCGGACGGAAGGTGTGGCTGGTCACCGTGCTGCCGAGCTGGGCGGCGACGACCTCGCCGCCGCGGTAGCTGAACCCGTAGGCGGTGTTGCCCCAGTGCCACACACCGAGGATCTCCGCGACGGCGTTCGGCACGGACTCGTTCGGGATCCACGCGTCGACGACGGTCGGCTCGAGCTCCTCCAGCGTGGCTAGCAGGTCATGGGGCAGGCCCTCCGCGCGCAAGCCGGAGGTCCCGTTGGCCAGGCACACCGCCCCGGTACGTCGTACCCGGTCCACGAACAGTCCGGCGAGGAAACCGGGCATCGACCCGGAGTGGCCGACCAGCGTTCCCGATCCTCCGGCGACCAGCCGCAGGCCGAGCCCGTAACCGGCGCCGATCCCGCCTGCCAGCGAACCGGACTGCGGGATCGTCATCTCATCGAGCACTGCCTTGGGCAGCACGTCGTCGTGGCCGGAGACCAGGAAGCCGGCGTAGCGGGCCAGGTCCTCGACGGTGCTCCACACCTGACCGGCGGGCGCCATCGCCCCGGTGTCCTGGGCCGGCTCCTCGGTGAGAGTTCCCGCGAAGTGATGGACGCTGTAGCCGGTCGCCGCGGGACTCTGCGGAAGGTAGCTGGTGCGACGCATGTCCAGCGGCTGCAGGATGTGCCGCTCGACCGCCTCCCACCACGTGCACGAACGATGCCGGGCGACGACCTCACCGAGCAGCGCGAACGCGACGTTCGTGTAGTGGTAGGTGTGCCCGCTCTCGAACGGCGCCTGAGCGTCGTCGAGGGCGTCCACCAGGTCGTCGAAGGTCCCACCGGGGCTGCGCTCCCACCACGAGCCGACCGGCTCCGAGTGCATCCCCGACGAGTGCGAGAGCAGTGTCCGGATGGTCCGGTCGCCGTAGTCGATGCCCGGCAGGTGCCGGCCGATCGGGTCACCCAGGTCGAGGCGGCCCTCTTGCCGGAGCTGCAGGACCAGCACCGCGGTCATCGTCTTGGTGATGGACCCTATCCGGTATTGCATGTCGGCGGACGGCACCTCACCGCCGGTGTGCGCGCCCTGCCCTCCGCTCCAAACGAGGTCGCCGTCACGAACCACACCCGCGACGAGGGAGGGCAGGCGGCCGTTCGCCTGGTCCGCGGCGAGCAGCACCTGGAGCCGGCGTGCGGTCAGGTCGGTGACCTGCTGGGTCACCGGGTCGCCTCCGCACCGGTGTCGGCGGACTCGGCGAAGGTCTCCGGTGAGGGACAGGAGCAGACCAGGTTCCGGTCGCCGTAGGCCTGGTCGATCCGCGCCACCGGCGGCCAGTACTTGTCCGGGTCCGGCCCGGACGGGAACACCGCCTGGTCGCGGGTGTAGGCGCGGTCCCAGTCACCGCTGAGGGCCCGCGACGTGTGCGGGGCCCCGCGCAGCGGCGAGTCCTCCGCCGTCCACTCCCCCTCCGTGACCTGCGCGATCTCCGTCCTGATCGCGATCATCGCGTCGCAGAAGCGGTCGAGCTCGGCGAGGTCCTCGGACTCGGTCGGCTCCACCATCAGCGTGCCGGCCACCGGGAAGCTCATCGTCGGCGCGTGGAAGCCGTAGTCGATCAGCCGCTTCGCGACATCGTCGACGCTGACCCCGCTGGTCTTGCTGATCTCGCGCAGGTCGAGGATGCACTCGTGGGCCACCAGACCGCCATGTCCCTTGTACAGCACGGGAAAGTGCTCACCGAGCCGCTTGGCGATGTAGTTGGCGGACAGCACCGCGACCGCGGTCGCCTGGGTGAGTCCCTCCGCCCCCATCATCCGCACGTACGCCCACGAGATCGGCAGGATCCCCGCGGACCCGTACGGCGCCGCGCTGATCGGCCCGATGCCGTCCCGTCGCGCCGGGTCGGGGTGCATCGGATGGCTGGGCAGGTACGGCGCCAGGTGTGCCCGCACCGCCACCGGACCGACACCCGGCCCGCCTCCTCCGTGCGGGATGCAGAACGTCTTGTGCAGGTTGAGGTGCGACACGTCGCCACCGAACTCACCCGGACGTGCATAGCCCAGCAACGCGTTGAGGTTCGCCCCGTCGACGTAGACCTGCCCGCCGTGCTCGTGCACGACCCGGCACAGCTCGGTGATCCCGTCCTCGTAGGCGCCGTGGGTCGACGGGTAGGTGACCATGATCGCGGCGAGGTCGTCCCGGTGCTTGGCGCACTGGTCGGCGAGGTCCTCGAGGTCGACCGCGCCGTTCGCGGCGGCCTTCACGACCACGACCCGCATCCCGGCCATCACCGCGGACGCGGCGTTCGTGCCGTGCGCCGACGACGGGATCAGGCAGATGTCGCGGGCGGGTTCGCCGTTGGCCACGTGGAAGGCGCGGATCGCCAGCAGACCGGCGAGCTCGCCCTGTGACCCGGCGTTCGGCTGGATGGAGACCCTGTCGTAGCCGGTGACCTCGGCCAGCCAGGACTCGAGCTCCTCGATCAGGTAGGCATAGCCCTCCGCGTCCTCCGCGGGCGCGAACGGGTGCAGGCCCGCGAAGCCGGGCAGGCTGATCGGCTCCATCTCCGTGGTCGCGTTGAGCTTCATCGTGCAGGAGCCGAGCGGGATCATCCCCCGATCGAGCGCGTAGTCGCGGGCCGAGAGCCGGCGCAGGTAGCGCAGCATCGACGTCTCGGAACGGTGGGTGTTGAACACCTCGTGGGTCAGGAACGGCGTGCTGCGGGACAGCCCCTCCGGGAAGCCCTCGCCGACCCGCGCGTCCACGGCGTCGAGATCCGCTCCCCCGGAGCCGACCGGGACCCCGAACGCTCCCAGCACCGCTTCCAGGTGTGGACGACCGGTGGTCTCCGAGGTGGAGACACCGACGTGGTCGGCGTCGACGAGCCGCAGGTGCACGCCCGCCTCACGGGCCTCGGCGACCACACCCTCGGCACGACCGGGCACCCGCGCAGTGACGGTGTCGAAGAACCGGTCATGGACCACCTCCACCCCGGCGTCCTCGAGGGCCGCGGCCAGCACCCCGGCGTACCGGTGGGCGCGCCGCGCGATCGAGCGGAGTCCCTCCGGCCCGTGGTAGACGGCGTACATCGACGCGACCACCGCGAGCAGCACCTGTGCGGTGCAGATGTTCGAGGTGGCCTTGTCCCGGCGGATGTGCTGCTCGCGGGTCTGCAGTGCGAGCCGGTACGCCGGCCGTCCCTCCGCGTCGACCGAAACCCCGACGAGCCGGCCGGGAAGGTGCCGCTCGATGCCGTTGCGGACGGCCATGTAGCCGGCGTGCGGGCCACCGTAGAACAACGGGACACCGAACCGCTGCGACGATCCGACGACCACGTCGGCGCCCATCGAGCCGGGCGACTCCAGCAGGGTCAGCGCCAGCAGGTCCGCGGCGACCACGGCCATCGCGCCGCGCTCGTGCACCGCGTTGATCAGCGGCGGGGGGTCCAGGATCCGCCCGCTGGCGCCGGGGTACTGCACCAGTACGCCGCACAGGTCGCCCTCGGGCAGCCCGTCGGAGAGATCCGCGACCTCGACGTCGATGCCCATCGCCTGGGCCCGGGTCTGCACCACCGCGATGGTCTGCGGCAGCGCGTCGGCGTCGACCACGAACCGGCCCGCGGCGTTCCGGTTGGCGCGGCGCACCAGCGTCATCGCCTCGGCGGCCGCGGTGCCCTCGTCGAGCAGGGAGGCGTTGGCCGTCGGCAGGCCGGTCAGGTCGCCCACCATGGTCTGGAAGTTCAGCAGCGCCTCGAGGCGGCCCTGGGAGATCTCCGGCTGGTACGGCGTGTAGGCGGTGTACCAGCTCGGGTCCTCGAGTACGTTGCGGCGTACGACGGCGGGGGTGATCGTCCCGGCGTACCCGAGGCCGATCATCGGCTCGAGCGGGTTGTTGCGCGCCGCGATCGCCCGCAGGTCTCGGGCGGCCCGCTCCTCGGTGGCCGCAACCGGAAGATCGAGCTCCGCGACGGACCGGATCCCGCCCGGGACGGCGGCGTCCATGAGCTCGGTCAGTGATCCGAAACCGAGTGCTTCGAGCATCCGGGCCTGCTGCTCGTCGTCCGGTCCGATGTGGCGCTCGACGAACGCACCGGCGGCGTCGAGCTGCGTCAATGTGGGGTGATCGGACATCAGAGGCTCCCGTGGAGGTGGTCACGGCACTGGCACCGTGGCTGGTTCGACTCGGTCGCCTCCCCCTCTGTCGGCCCACCGGGGTGGTCTTTCAGAGCTGCCTCGCCCGCACGGTCCTGGCGCCTGAGAGGTTCCGGGGAGGATTTGCCCCTTCGGCGCTCCGCACCGGTGGCCGCTGGCCACCCGCCGGAGACTCTCCCGTGCGTATTCGTGAGCGAGCCAAACCTACCAGCCGGACGACGACGAACGCGCCCGGTGCCGTGGCACCGGACGCGTCCGTCTGTTGTTCGTGCGAGGTCAGCCGACCTGGCGGGCCTTCCGGCGCGCCGCGAGCTCGTCGCTGGCGTGGTCCTCGTCGCGGGCGGCCTTCTCGCTGGGCAGCTCGGCGAGGGAACCCTCGATCTCGCGCCAGACCCCGCCGATCGCGATCCCGAAGACGCCCTGACCGCCCTGGAGCAGGTCGATGACCTCGTCGTTGCTGGTGCACTCGTAGACGCTGGCGCCGTCGCTCATCAGCGTGACGCGGGTCAGGTCGTCGGTGCCGCGCTCGCGCAGGTGGTGAACCGCGGTGCGGATCTGCTGGAGGGAGATGCCGGCGTCGAGCAGCCGCTTGATCACCTTGAGCAGCAGGATGTCCCGGAAGGAGTACAGCCGCTGGGTGCCGGAACCGGTGGCGCCGCGGACGGTGGGCTCGACCAGGCCGGTGCGGGCCCAGTAGTCGAGCTGGCGGTAGGTGATCCCAGCCGCGTTGCAGGCGGTGGGCCCGCGGTAGCCGGCGTCGCTGGGCAGCGGCGAGACGTCGTCGTCGAAGAGCAGACCCTGCTCGTCGGCGGTCGCAGCAGCCTCGTGAGCGGCGGTCTGGTCAGCTGATCGCTGAGCCGACTGGCCAGCCTTCTCGCCGTTGCCTGTCACGTGGGACCTCCGTTGGTCGCTCCGCTCTGCCTGTCCCTCCGGGGGGAAGCCGTCGGTTCCCGGTCAGAACACAACGGTGGAGTTACAGCGAAGACACTCCAAAGGTAGGCCTCGGCCTGAGGGTGGTCAACGACGTGCGCACAATCGCCGCCGCGTGTCGCAACTCTCAACTAGAGGTTGAGGTTCAGATTATCGGGGCCGGTCAGCGGCTCTCGAAGTCCTCCGGTGAGACGTGGTCGAGGAACTCGCGGAACTTCTCCACCTCGTCCTCCTGCTCGTCGGGCACGGCGAGCCCGGCCTCGGCCAGCACGTCGTCGGCGCAGACGATCTTGGTGCCGGTGCGCAGCGCCACCGCGATCGAGTCGGACGGTCGGGCACTGACCTCGACGCCGGACTCGAAGACCAGGACGGCGTAGAAGATGCCGTCCTTCATCTCGGTGATCCGGACCTCGGTGAGGTCGTTGCCGGTGGCGGTGAGGAGGTCCTTGATCAGGTCGTGCGTCAGCGGCCGGGGTGGCACGACGCCCTGCTGCGCGAAGGCGATGGCGGTCGCCTCGACGGCCCCGATCCAGATCGGCAGGTAGCGGTCCCCCGACACCTCCCGGAGGAGGACGATGGGCTGGTTCGAGGGCATCTCGACACGGACACCGATCACATCGACTTCACGCACGCAGCCAGCGTACTCCCGTAGGAAAGGACGTCGACCCCCTAAGTCGACCCCTCAGCGTGCGGACCGCAGACCGCTCTTCACCAGCGTCGCGTGCAACCGCACGGAGAGCGCGGCCATCTGCTTGATGGTGTCCTCGGCGCGGGCCTTCGCCGATGCGTCGCGGGCGCGTTGCATCGGCGAGACCACCTGCTCCACCAGCCCGATCTCGCGGTCCGCGGCGTTCTTGAAGGACCGGAGGTGGCGCGGTTCGAGACCGAATGCGGCCAGCTCGCCCGCGGTCTTCGCGATCACCAGCGCCTCACCGTCGTAGTGGCTGCCGCCCTGCCGGGGCTTGACCAGCCCGAAGTTCTCCAGCTGCTGCAGCATCGCATCGTCGATCTCGGCCGCGGCGAGCAGCTCGGCGCGCGAGAGCCGCAGCTCCGCGCCGTCCACGGCGAAGGCGTCCGGACTGGGATAGCCGTCACCGGCCAGGACCACACGCGGCACCTGCGGGCCGGTGCCGGTGATCGCCGGCGGCTCCAGGCCGCGGTCGATCGCGTCGAGGTGTTCCTTGATCACCTTCAGCGGGAGGTAGTGCTCGCGCTGGCTGGTCAGCACGTAGCGCAGCCGCTCGACGTCGCGGTGCGAGAACTTCCGGTAGCCCGACGGGGTGCGCTCCGGCTCGATCAGCCCCTCGGCCTCGAGGAACCGGATCTTGGAGATGCTGATCTCCGGGAAGTCGGGACGCAGCTGCGACAGGACCTCCCCGATGCTCATCCGGGTGCGGGAGGAGGAGGCCGCTCTCACCTCTGGCTGCCCGCTCCTGCGTGGCTGGCGAAGTAGACCAGCCGGTACTTGCCGATCTGCACCTCGTCGCCGCCCTGGAGGGCGACCTCGTCGATCCGGTCCCGGTTCACGTAGGTGCCGTTCAGGCTACCCACGTCGGCGACGGTGTAGCCGTCCGCGCCGCGACGAAACTCCGCGTGCCGGCGCGAGACCGTGACGTCGTCGAGGAAGATCTCGCTCTCAGGGTGCCGACCGGCCGAGACCAGGTCGGTGTCCAGCAGGAACCGGCTGCCCGCGCTCGGGCCGCGCTGGACCACGAGCAGCGCACTGCCGGCGGGCAGCGCATCGACCGCGGCCGCGTCGGCCTCGTTCAGCGAACGCTCCTCGGCGTGCTCACCGGACGGCTTCACCGGCGCACCGAAGGTGATCGTCGATGTGGTCTCGCCAGGCGCCTCGTGGTGGTGCCCCTCGTCCGTGCTCTGCTCGGCGGGCGCGGCGGTCACCAGACGACGACCGCACTGGGAGCAGAACCTGGCATCGTCAGGATTCTGTTTCCCGCACTCGGTGCAGAACGGCATGATCGGCCTCCTGTAGAACGTGACCCGGAACCCTCAAGTGACAGTCGAGGTTGATGGTTATCCGAACCTATCAGCCGACCGGTCACGATCAAGCGGGATTGGACAGAGATCCACCGCTGGAAAAACGGCGGTTCAGGACTCGAGGGACTCCTGGTAGGTGGACGCATCCATCAACAGGCCCACCGCGGACGAGTCCGCCGGTTCCACCTCGAACAGCCAGCCGTCGCCGTACGGGTCGGAGTTGACCAGCTCCGGTGTGCCGTCGAGCGCCTCGTTGCGCGCCACCACCTTGCCGTTGACGGGAGCGTAGATGTCGCTCACGGACTTGGTGGACTCGAGCTCTCCCACCGGGGAGCCGCTCTCGACCTCGGCGCCGACCTCGGGCAGCGACACGTAGACGATGTCGCCGAGCGCGTCCTGGGCGAAGTGCGTGATGCCGACGCGGACCGCGTTCTGGGTCTCCCCCGGGCTGCGCACCCACTCGTGCTCGCTGGTGTATTTGAGGTCTTCGGGATACACGGCACTCCTTCGTGACACAGCGGCAACGGAACGGGTGCAGGCTACTCCGTTTCTACGGGCTCGGCGTACTCCGGCTGGGTCGGGTCGCGGGTGGTGGTCACCTCGACGGTGCTGAGCTCCTTGACCACCACGTTGCCCCCGACCTCCTCGATGCCGTCGGTGAACCCGCCGGGGATGTCGAGCGAGTCAGCGAGCGTGTGCGAGTCGCCGATGGCCTCGATGGTGTACGGCGGCGTCAGCAGCTGCCCGTCGACCACGATCCCGGCGTCCTCGCCCTGCTGCAGCGAGGTCTGTGCCACCACCCGGACCGTGTCGTTGAGCTCGATCGCCTCCGCGCCGGCGTCCCGCAGCTCCTCCAGCCCGTCGAGCAGCTGGTTGGTACCGACCCCGCCGGTGGGGTCCTCCACCGTGATCAGCACGCCGGGACCCACCGCGGGCAGGGTGCCGGCGAGGATGCCGAGCACGTTGGCCTCCTGCCGGGCCTGCTCGAGCGCGGCCCGTCTGCTGTCGGTGTTGTTCCGCAGCGAGCTCCGGGTCTGCTCGAGCTCCGCGATCTCGTTCTCCGCACGCTGGGAGGCCAGTCCCAGCGAGTTCAGCAGCTGGATCAGGTCCTCCTGCCGAGCTCCCGCGTAGACGTCGTTCTCCTCGGTGGACTGGACCTGCACGACGCCGGCGAAGCCGACCACCGCGAGCAGGATCGCGGCCGTCAGCTGCCCCCGCGAGCCCGGCCGGGTCAGTGCGGCCAGCAGTCGCTGGCGCCCGGTCTGCGGCTCTTCCATGTCGTCGCTCATCTCAGGCATGGAAGATGTGCCGGCGGATCGCGGCCACGTTGGAGAAGATCCGGATACCGAGCACGACGATGACGCCGGTGGAGAGCTGGCCCCCCACGCCGAGCTTGTCGCCGAGGTAGACGATCAGGGCCGCGATCAGCACGTTGCTGATGAACGAGATCACGAACACCTTGTCGTCGAAGATCCCGTCGAGGAACGCGCGCAGCGCACCGAACACGGCATCGAGTGCAGCCACCACGGCGATCGGCAGGTACGGCTCGAGCCAGAGCGGCACCTCGGGCTGCAGCATCAGTCCGAGGATGATGCCGACGAGCAGGCCCAGGCCGGCGATCACTGCCTGTCCTCCGGGGTTCTCGCATAGCGAAGGTTGATCCGGTCAGCCGCAGGCAAGGTGAGACTCTCCTCCGTGGTCATGTCGAACTGGAGCCCGAACCTGGCCTGGGTGTCCAGCCAGGCGGCCCCGTTCTGTGACTCGACGAACCGGGCGGCCATGTTCGGGCCACCTATCGCCGAGACTACGTATGGGGGTGAAAGGGAACGGTTGACCACGATCGCCGAGCCGGCGAACCGGATCGCGGTCAGCGTGGTGAGCCGCTCGCCGTTGATGGCGATCGCCTCGGCGCCCACTCCCCACAGGGCGTTCACGAGACGTTGCAGGTCCTGGTCCAACACCTTGTTCTCCGCGGAGACCGCGCCCGGTGCGTCGTCGACCACGGCACGCACTCCGGGGCCGGTCACCGCAGAAGCACCCGTGCGTACGCCGAGCCGGTCCAGCCGGGCGGTCATCGCCCGCCCCTGCGTGGTGGCGTCGAGGAACTGTGCTCGCAGAGACTCCACCTCCTCACGCAGCGACGCGACCCGCTCCCGCCGCGCGTCGACCTGGGCACTGCGCGCCTGGATCTGGGTGACCAGCTGCTGATGGTCGTCCTCGGTCTCGATCGCGTTGCGTGAGGTCTGCACGGCGGCCGTGGCCACCAGCAGCCCGAACAGGCCGAGGATGAGCAGGGCCGCCGCCCCGGACCGGTTCGGGGTCGGTGCACCGTTCGACGCCTCCCGCTGGGCGACCTGCGCGTAGTCCTCGTCCATCGAGTACGCGGTGAGGTAGTCGAGCAGCCCCATCGTGGTCTGCGGTGGGGCGATCGTCCCCGGACCGCTACCGGGCCGCTGGTCAGCTGCCATCGAGACTCGGGGCCCTCCGGTCGTGGTCCGCGAGCAGCTTGCGGACCTGCCAGGCGTAGAGGAAGCCGGCCCACCAGTACAAGCCGGTGCCCCAGATCGCGAACGCCCAGCCGAATACCTCGGCCAGTGTCGCGACCACGCCCTCCCCGTCGCCGAGGAGCAGCAGCGGGAACGCGTAGAGGAGGTTGGCGGTGGCGGCCTTGCCGAGGAAGTGCACCGGTAGTGCGCTGTAGCCACGGGTGCGCAGGAACGGGACCAGACCCCACAGGAAGAGGTCACGGGCCGGGAGCAGGAGCGCGAGCCACCACGGGATGATGTCGCGGAAGGCGAGCCCGACGACGACCGCGAGGATGTAGAGACGGTCCGCCACCGGGTCCAGGATCTCCCCGAGCTTCGACATCTGGTTGAGCCGGCGGGCCAGGTAGCCGTCGAGGTAGTCGCTGACCCCGGACAGCATCAGCACGCCGAGCGCCCAACCGTCGGCCTCCGGACCGAGCACGAGCCACAGGAACAGGGGCACCCCGGCCAGCCGGACGATGCTGATCACGTTCGGGATCGTCAGGACGCGATCGGTCTCCGCCAACGCGTCGCCCTGCGTGTTCACCGATTCCCCTTGCTGACCGTCCCTGCCTATCGGGAGTACCTTAACCGCACACTGGTCGCATGCGGCTGCACATCGACAGCGACCTCGGTGACGATCCGGACGACGCCTGCGCGCTCGTGATGACGCTCGGCTGGCCGGGCGTCGAGGTGTCTGGGATCACCACCGTCGACGACCCTGACGGCCGCCGGGCAGACCTGGTCCGCGAGCTGCTGGCGATGCTGGGGGCCACCGATGTTCCGGTGGCCTCCGGTGGGTCGACGCCACGCGCTGCAGCAGACCTGCTGACGGAAAGCATCGAGGCCGGCGCGCGGCTGGTCGCGATCGGTCCGTACACCAACCTGGCTCATCTGGAGCGGTCCCTCCCGGGGGCGCTCACCGACGTTCCGGTGGTCACGATGGGCGGCTGGGTCGACGCGCTGCCCGACGGATACCCGTCCTGGGGTCCGGCGCGGGACCGCAACGCCCAGCATGACGTCGACGCCGCGCTCACCCTGTTCGGCAGCCACGCCGACCTGACGTTCGTCCCGTGCGCCGCCGCGGTCACGGCGACGTTGCGTACGGCGGACCTGGCGCGACTGTCAGCAGCCGGCCCCTGCGGATCACTGCTCGCCCGCCAGTCGGTCGGGCACGGCGAGGAAAACGGCTACCGGGAGCTCGCCTCACGCCATGCCGCCCTGCCCGCCGACCTGGTGAACTTCCACTGGGACCCGGTGACCTGCGCTGTCGCCGCCGGCTGGCCAGGGGCGACAGTGACGGAGATGGACCTGCGACCGGTCCTGGACCAGGAGGTGCTCCGGTTCGAGCGACATCCGGAGGGACGACGTACCCGGGTGGTCACCGCGGTGGACGGCGCCGCCTTCCGCCACCGATGGCTGGATGCGATCGAGGCGGCCGAGCGCCGCATGCCGACCGATGGGGCGGGTACGACCCGACCATGAGTGAGCTACCCAGCGGCGAACGCATCGAGAACATCGAGGACCTGAGCCGGGCGGACATCGCCGACCGGATCGACAAGGACCCCGAGGAGCAGAAGAACCGCGAGGAGATGTCCGACCCCGCCAACCGCGAGGACGGCGCCGACGGCCGATGAGGCCGGTCGGCCCGCCTCCACAACGAGCCGCCGGCAGCGCTCAGCGCGAGGTCAGCGTGCGACCACAGCGGGGGCAGTGCTCCCGGGTGCAGTCTTCCAGCTGTTGTCCGCACAGACAGTTCTGCGCCCTCTGGCACCGCGCCAGGTGTTCATCGAACCGTGCATCGTGCACGAGTTCCTGTAGTTCGGTAGTCACGAGCCTCTCCCGCCGTTTTGTTGCTCGTGATCAATGGAAACAAGCCTTTACTTCCGATGCGCGCAAACGCGCCGATCTGCCCCGGATGAATCCATAGATGGCCCTTTCGGAACCTCGCACTGTCCGAAAGGACTAGGGCCGTCCTACCGCGCCCTGACCAGCGCGGCGAGCTCGAAGTGCATCGGGTCCGTGTAGGCCCAGTCCCCGCCCCAGGCGAAGCCCCACCGCTGGAAGATC
The DNA here is from genome assembly GCA_035249775.1 of Nocardioidaceae bacterium. Classification (GTDB taxonomy): domain Bacteria; phylum Actinomycetota; class Actinomycetes; order Propionibacteriales; family Nocardioidaceae; genus Nocardioides_C. Next base: position 17,577 of record DATFGA010000263.1, read on the forward strand.
GCCACCACCTCGCGGCTGATCTCGCCGACCGTCCCCCGCTGGTTGCCGGGCACGTTGAGGTCCACGGCGATACCCCAGGTGTGCAGTGAGAGTCCGCGGCTCGGGTTCCGCTCGATGAACCGGGGAACATAGCACCCACCGAACTCACCGGGGTGGATCTCCGCGGCGAGCCCGCGGTCCACGACCTCCTGCAAAGCTGCCCGCAGCTGCGGAAGCATGACGCGGTGGCAGGTCACCGTGCCCAGCAACGGCACCGAGTCGGTGGTGATGTTGGCCGAGACCCACGCCGGGTCGGGGGCGACGGTCCCGTCGGCGAAGTAGCGGTAGCTGAACGTGCCCACCGCGCCGGCCAGCGACCCGGACTGCGACTCGGGCTGTGCCGGAACGTGCTGCGCTGCGATCTTCTCCACCGCGCGGACGAGGCGTTCGATCTCCTTGATGTTCGGCTCGCTGGCCGAGATCGGGATCTGCGGCCCGCCGGTGTCGCCCTTCTCCCGACGACCGGGTGCATCGCTGCCGGGCAGGGCCGCTGCGTAACCCCCGCCACGCAGCTCCGCCTGCTCCGGTGGCCCGGTCGGGCTGGGGCTGAGGGTCGGTGTCGGGCTCGTGGCGGCGGTCGTGGTCTCGACCGCACTCGGCGCCGGACTGGCACCGTTGCCCGCGACGTCCCCGTCCGGTTGCGCGCAGGCAGCGAGCCCCGTCGACGTCACGCCCAGCACGACGGCGATCAGCGCCGAACGGATGCGTGTCACCGTTCGAGGCCGACCACGTGCCACACCAGCCCGTCGCGCCGGTAACGGACAGTCAAGCCTTGCTCCCTCAGCACCCCGACCATCGCCTCCGGTGGGTGCGCGAACGCCTGGAACGTCTTGCCGGCAACCCGCAGCGCCCCGTTCTGCAGCCAGAGGAACGCCCGGGACACGACGTTTCGCGGCGGGTGGCTGAAGACCAGGAGTCGACGCGCGTGGCTTGCGGCAGCGGTCAACAGACGCTCGTAGTCGGGATAGCAGCAGACCACCCGGTGCAGCACCACGACGTCGGCGGGCTCGACGGCCTCGGGTGCGGTCGCGATGTCCACGTGGCGCCGGGTGACCCGACCGGCCACGCCGGCATGCTCCAGCAACCGGCTCGCCTCGGCCTCGTAGCCGGTGGCGATCTCGAGGTTCGTCGCATGGGTGGCGCCGTGCCGGAGCAGCTCCACCTGGATCTCGCCGACTCCGCCGCCGATCTCGAGGACCGTCGCGTCGCGGATCCCGCGCTCCAGCAGGAAGTCAACGATCCGGCGCGAGGTCCGGTCGAGGCCGCGCTTGCGGTACTTGTGGGCCACCCGTCGGGCGAAGCGCGCACCGAAGATGGCGTCGTAGCCGTTCGGGTCGCAGCAACCGGTCATGCCCTCAAGTATCCACGCTTCCCGCCGACGCCGTCGCCATCGGAACGAACCAGCTCTGGCCCACGCGACTTGCCGGTAGGAGGATGGTGGGTGAGCATGCCGGACATGACCACACGTATCTTCGTGAACGGCGGCGTCTTCGACGGCGTGCGGCACCAGACCGGGACCGCCGTGGCCACCGCCCGCGGCAGGATCGTCGCCATCGGCTCACCGCGCGAGGTGCGCGCCGCCGCGGGAGACGGGGCCGTGGAGGTCGACCTCGCCGGAGGTCTCCTCGCTCCCGGCTTCCAGGACGCCCACCTGCATCCGCTGATCGGCGGACTCGAGCAGACCCGCTGCGACCTGTCCGCCCTGTCGTCGCGCGAGGAGTACCTCGACGCGATCAAGCGATACGCGGACGACCACCCGGAGGCCGGCTGGATCCGAGGGGGCGGGTGGTCGCTGGCGGCGTTCCCCGCCGAGGCCCCGTCGGTGGCGGACCTGGATGCCGTGGTTCCGGACCGGCCAGTGTTCCTGCCGAGCAGCGACCACCACGACGCGTGGGTGAACAGCAAGGCCCTCGCACTCGCCGGCGTCGGCGCGGACACCCCTGACCCTGACGACGGCTGGCTCATCCGCGGCGACGACGGCGGGCTGGAGGGAACCCTGCGCGAGGCGGCGATGGCGCTGGTCGGCGACCACGTCGTCACCAGCCGGGAGGAGTACGCCGACGCGCTGCGCCATGCTCAGCGCTTCCTCCACTCTCACGGCATCACCGGCTGGCACGACGCCCTGCTCGGCGGCTATGCCGGCATCGATGACCCCACCCGGTCCTACCTCGACCTGCTCTCCTCCGGAGAGCTCGTCAGCCGGGTCCGAGGTGCGCTGTGGTGGGACCGGCACCGCGGCGTCGAGCAGGTGCGGGAGCTGGCGGAACGGCGCACCGAGCTGGCCCGGCAGGGTCTGGACACCTCGACGGTCAAGCTGATGGCAGACGGGATCTCCGAGACCGGCACGGCCGCGGTCACCGAGCCCTACACGAACCTGCCCTTCTGCTCCTGCGGCGAGCACGGTCTCTCCTTCCTCTCCGTCGACGATTTCCGCGCGGCCGTCGAGGCCGCTGACACGGCCGGGTTCCAGGTGCACGTGCACGCGATCGGCGACCGTGCCGTCGGCGACGCCCTCGATGCGATCGAGCACGCCCGCCGCGTGAACGGGATGAACGACCTGCGCCACCAGATCGCCCACCTCCAGCTGATCCGGCCCGAGGACCGGGCACGGTTCCGGCGGCTCGGTGTCGTGGCGAACCTCGAGGGCCTATGGGCGAGTGCGGAGACGCCCGCGGTCACGCTCCTCGAGCCACACCTCGACGAGGAGCGCCGCGGCTGGCAGTACCCGTTCGCCGACATCGCCGAGCAGGGCGGCCGGCTGGCCGGCGGCAGCGACTGGCCGGTGAACACGCCCAGCCCGATCGCAGCCATCCACACCCTCGTCAACCGTCGCTCACCGGGTGCGGGCTCCAGCGTGCGCGCCCTGGTCCCTGCCCAGGCGCTGACGCTGCGACAGGCTTTCGCGACCTACACCAGCGGGTCGGCCTACGCCAACCACCACGACGACACCGGCCATCTGCAGGTCGGGATGCGGGCGGACCTGGTCGTCCTGGACCGCGACCCGTTCACGGGACCCACCGAGGAGATCGGGGAGGCCGCGGTGGTGGCGACCTACATCGGCGGCGACGTCGTCTACACCGGTTGAGCACGTCGCTGAGGAGGTGGGCCTGAGAGACTGCCAACATGAAGGTCAGTGCCGAGAAGACCCCGTTCGACGAGGTGCGCCGTGCGGCGCTCCGGGAGTACGCCGCCCACCACTCCGAGCTCCGGGCAGCCGGAGAGGAGTACATCGCCCTGATCACCGGCATCCTCGACGATGCCCGGATCAACTACCTCAGCGTCACGGGGCGGACCAAGTCCGTGACCTCCTTCGCAGCCAAGGCGGTGCGCACGCGCGACGGCGTACCCGTCTACTCCGACCCGATCCGGCAGATCACCGACCAGCTCGGCGTCCGGGTGGTCACCTACGTGCACAGCGACGTGGCTGCGGTCGTGGACCTGATGGCCGACCAGCTCCAGGTGCTCGACGACCGGGACCTCGGCCAGGAGACCGCCTCCGAGGGACGATTCGGCTACGCCAGCAGGCATGTCCTCCTCCGCCCGGAGCCGGGCAGCAAGGCGGGGCGTGACCACCCCCGGCTCGCGGGCCATGTCGCCTCGGTGCAGATCCGCACCGTCCTGCAGCACGCATGGGCGGAGTTCGAGCACGACATCCGTTACAAGGGGACGGTCCCGGAGAAGGACGCACCGGATCTGGACCGGCGCTTCACCCTTGCCGCCGGCCTGCTGGAGCTGGCCGACCGCGAGTTCTCAGCGATCCGGGACCGGATCCAGGAGGGCATGGGTGCCCAGCACTCCGCCACCAGCGACGACGATCCCCGGATCGATGCCCAGGACCTCGCGGCGTTCCTTGCCGGACAGTTCCCGAACTCCGGCTGGTCCCGGACCGACCACTACACCTGGATCGCGGGACTCCTGCTGGAGCTGGGAATCGTCTCCCTCGAGGAGCTCGCCGACGTGCTCGCCGGGGTCGACAGCGTCGCGCTGAACGACCGGATGGGGTACCGCTACCCGCCCGGTGCCGTACGCCGGCTCGACGACGCACTGCTGGCCGCCTACGAGGAGCGCTACATCGATCTGCACCTGAACAGCCATCGCACGGAGCTGCTCCAGGCGCGGCTGGTGAAGCTGCGCAACGGTGGCACGAGGACCTGACGGTGCTCGAAGCCCGGAGGCTCGGTCAGCGGTCGAGGCAGGTGCACACGCAGGCCTTGTTGCCCTCCGGGTCGGCGAGGACGACGAACGACGGGGCATTGCGGTCGTCGACGACTCGTCCACCCGCGGCGACAGCAGCCGCGATCCTCTTCTCGGCCTCGTCGTGCGGCACCCACAGGTCGACATGGAAGCGCTGTCGAGGCGTCTCGTGCGCATCGGTGTCCTGGAACCACAGCAACGGCAGCCGCCCGGCGGGATCGACGACATCGTTGCCTGACAGGGACTCCGTGCTCCCGGTGAGCAGGGCGGACCAGAACGGTCCGACGGAAGCGAGGTCGGCGGTGTCCAGGGCCAGCTCCACCTCGGTGACGGCGCTCGGCTCGGCGGCGATCTCCTGGCCCCGGGCGATCTCGGTGATCTGCCGAGCCAGGTCGACGTCGCGCTGCGTGACCTGGTCGACGTCGTGGCTGACCAGCTTCACGTCCACGAACGGATAGGTGAGCGTCACGTCGGGATGGTGGTTGGCGCGCTCGGCGGCGTCGGTGACGGCGGTGACGAACCTGAGCCCGGTGACGAAGTCGCCGGTCAGGAACCGGGCGTGAAGGGCCTGGGCGAGCTTGCGCCAGTCGTCGAGGCCCGCGTCGAGCACCTGCTTGGTGGTGAGCTTGTCCATCGCCTCAGTATGCCAACGCTCGGCGGTGGGTCCACGACATCAGGCCGAGCTCCTCGGCCCGCCGGACCGCTGCTCGACGGTTGTTCACGCCCAGCTGAGCTTCGTCTCGAGAAAGGGGGGATCGGCATAACCGTCTCGTGTTTCGAGCGGTTCCACCCTGATTTCCTGCACCCGAAAAGCCGAGCGAGTCCAGTCCTTTCGTGGGACCTTTGTTGAACGGCGGGGGTCTGTCCCGAGGAGTGCACGATGCGCGACGAATCCCGGCTCGCGGTGGGCACGTCCAGCGTCCGCCCGTCCCCTCGTCCGGCACCCGGGTCCGCACCACCTCACCGGGTCGGATGGGGGTTCATCACCCTGTACACGCTGGCCTTCATGAGCACCACCCTCGTGCTCATCGCGCCCCTGCTGGTCACCTTGGCGCTGAAGGTCAACTCTCTCGTCGGCATCGAGCAGGCACCGAACAGTCTGGCGCTCGTCACCGGTATCGGTGCCCTCCTGGCCATGTTCGGCAACCCGTTCTTCGGCAGGTTGAGCGACCGGACCTCGTCACGGCTGGGCATGCGCCGGCCCTGGATGGTCGTCGGCCTGGTGGGCGGATCCCTGGGCATCCTGGTTGTCGCGTTGGCACCGAACATCCCGATCGTCCTGGTCGGATGGTGCATCGCCCAGGTGTTCTTCAACGCCCTGCTCGCGGCGCAGGTGGCGGTGCTCCCGGACCAGGTCCCCGTCGGTCAGCGCGGCATGGTCTCCGGTCTGCTCGGCATCTGCGTGCCGGTCGCGTCGGTCAGCGGCACCTTCCTGGTCAAGCTGTTCGCCGGAAACCAGCTCGCGATGTTCCTCGTGCCGTGCTTGATCGGTGGGTTCTTCATCCTCGTCTTCGCGGTCGTGCTGCGGGATCGCCGGCTCTTGGCAGCCGACAGGCCGAGCTGGTCACTACGGGAGTTCGCCGGCACCTTCTACGTCGACCCGCGGAAGAGCCCGGACTTCGCCTGGGCGTTCGTCAGCCGGTTCATGTTCGTCCTCGCCTACGCTTTCGTGACCACCTACCAGGCCTACTTCCTCCTGGACAAGATCGGCAGCGACGAGGCCGACGTACCGCAGCAGATCTTCCTCGGCACCCTCGTGCAGTCCGTCGTCATCGTGGCCGCTTCTCTCGCCGGGGGCAGGCTCTCCGACCGGACCGGCCGGCGCAAGATCTTCGTGTGCGGTGCCTCGGTCGTGTACGGCTTGGCGATGTTCGCGGTCGCCGTCGCCAGCGAGTTCGATGGTTTCCTGGTCGGCATGGCGATCAGTGGACTCGGTTTCGGCCTGTACATGGCCGTGGACCTGGCCCTGGTTGCCGACGTGCTGCCGGACAAGGACAACGCCGCCAAGGACCTCGGCGTGCTCAACATCGCCGGCGCCCTGCCCTTCTCCGTCGCGCCCGCGATCGCGCCCGCGGTCCTGGTGCTCGCCAACGGCAGCTACGGCGTGCTGTACGTCGTCGCCGGAAGCTGCGCGATCGTCGGAGCGGCCGCGATCCTGCGTGTGAAGGGGGTCCGATGACCGGTGGGCCCGTGCTGCACGGCCGAGACCTCGAACAAGCTCACCTGGCCGCCGCGCTCGACGCAGCGAAGGCAGGTCGGGCCGCGACCCTGCTCGTGCGTGGCGGCGCCGGCATGGGAAAGACCGCACTGCTCGAGGACACCGCCGCCCGTGCTCGCGGCTCCCGCGTGCTGAGAACCGTTGGTCTGCAGTCGGAGACCGCCTTCGCTTTCGCGGCGCTGCACCGGCTGCTGCGCCCCGTCCTCGACGCCGCGGCTGCAGTCCCGGAGCCACAGGAGCGGGCCCTCCGGGTGGCGTTCGGCGAGCGAGCGGGCGAGCAGCTCAACCCGTTCCTGGTGGGCCTGGCGACCCTGTCACTGTTGACCGAGCTCGCCGACTCCGGACCCGTCCTGTGCCTGGTCGACGACGCCCAGTGGCTCGACGCGGCCTCCTCGGACGCCCTGCTGTTCGCCGCACGCCGCCTGCTCGCAGAACCGGTCACGATGATCTTCGCCGCCCGCGACGACGACCCGGACTACATCCCACCCACCGACATCCCTGAGCTGCTCCTCGAAGGGATCCCCACCGAGGCAATGCGCGCTCTGCTGAAGGAACGCACCGGGCAAGACCTCCCTGACCACGTGCTGGCCGATCTCGCCGCCCGCACCGGCGGCAACCCGCTCGCCGTCGTCGAGCTGCCCACGCAGCTCAGCACCGCCCACCTCGGGGGAACAGCGCTCCTGCCCGAAGCCCTGCCCCTCTCCGCACGCGTGGAACGGGTGTTCATCCAGCGGTGTCGGCGCCTCACCGCGTCCGGCCAGACCCTCATGTTGCTGGTGGCGGCCGACGACTCCGTCCCCCTCTCGGTGCTCCGCCGCGCCGCGCACGAGCTGGCCCTGCCGAGCGAGACCTTCGCCGAGGTGGAGGCCACCGGCCTCCTGCACGCCGAGGGTGACACTGTCCGGGTGCGGCATCCCCTGGTCCGCTCCGCGGTCTACCAGGCGGCCACCATCATGGAGCGGCGCACTACCCATGCGGTCCTGGCCGAGGCGTTGCGTGACAACGACGACCCGGACCGGTACGCATGGCACCGGTCAGCCGCTGTCGACGGGCCCGACGAGGAGGTCGCCGAGCAGCTCGACGCGGTGGGAGCACGCGCCGAACGCCGCGGTGGACATGCCGCGGCTTCGAGCGCGTACGAGCGGGCCGCCCAGCTCACGACACGTGACGACCTGCGAGGACGCCGCCTGTTCACCGCCGCCCGCAACGCCTACGCCGCGGGCGGGGTCGACGGCGCGGTCGCCCTGCTCCAGGCCGCACGAGCCATCGCCGACGACCGGGTGCTGCGCGCCGAAATCGACCGGTTGCGTGGCCGGATCGAGGTCGTGGGCGGCTCCGCGGTCGACGCGCACCGCATCTTCATCACCGCCGCCCGCGACGTCGCGGAGATCGACCCCGACCGGGCCCTGGAGATGGCCGCCCTGGCCGGTGTGCTGCGCAGCCATGGCGTGGACAGCGGCGCCCTGCTCCCCCCAGGAACCCTGAGGACCGTGATCGTGTCCGACGACCCGGTGCGCATCCAGTGCCTCAAGCGGCTTCTGACCACCACCGACCTGGACGCGGCCCAGGACCAGGCCGGCGCTCTCGCGGTCTTGCGGACCGCACTCGAGATCGGGCTTGCCAGCGAGGACCGCGACGTGTGGGCGAACCTGGGCAACATCGCGCTACACCTGGGAGACGATGCGGCCCACCGGAAATTCTTCAGCGCGATGATCTCGGCCGCACGAGCCGACGGCGCGGTGATGGAGGTCCTCTATGCGTTGAACCGGTCGTGCCTGAGCCAGTTCGCGTCGGCACAGTGGTCCGCCGTACGACGCTCCGCCGACGAGTCCGCATCACTGGCGCGCAGCATCGGGCAGACCGCGCAGACCGCCATCCCGCTGGCCTGGCTCACCGTGCTGGCTGCACACCAGGGAGACCCCGGCTACGACGAGCTCCTCGACTCGGCGACCACTGCCTTGGCCGACCATCGGCTGGGCGTGATGGACCGCCCCGTGGCGGACCTGCTGCGGTGGGCCCGAGCGGTCAGGGCCGCTCACGACGGCGACGCGGTGGGATCCTTCCACCACTTCGCCCGGATGCAGGTCCCCGTCGTGATCCGGCTCGCGGCCACAGCCCGTCTCACCGCCGCAGTCCAAGCCGGAGAACGTGCCCGTGCCGAGCAGTGGACCAGCCAGCTCGAGGCCTTCGCCCACGCCACCGGATCAGCCTCGGCCTGCGCGGCAGCCCACCACGGCCGCGCCCTGCTCGCCGGAAGCACCGACGCGGCGCCCCTCCACGAACGGTCGCTGCAGGATTACGAGTGCGCCGGGCGTCCCTATGAGGCGGCCTGCGTCCAGCTGGCCTACGGCGAACAGCTTCGACGCGCCGGCCGTCGTGTCGAGGCACGAGTCCATCTGAAGAAGGCGCTCGAGACGTTCCGTGACCTCGGCGCCGAGCCGCTCGTGGACCGAGCGGGCCAGGAGCTGCGCGCGTCCGGGGAGACCGCCAGGAAGCGGAACGTCTCGACGTTGACCCAGCTGACGCCCACCGAGCTGCGCATCGCCCAGCTCGTCAGCCAGGGCATGACCAACAAGGAGGTGGCCGAGCAGTGCTGGGTCTCCCCTCGCACGGTCGCCTTCCACCTGCGCAACGTGTTCGCGAAGGTCGGTGTCAGCTCGCGCGCCCAGCTGGCCCTGCTCGACCTCGGCTGACCGCCATCCCGGCCGTTTGACCGGGGCGACCTCGCCGCTTTCCCGTCAAAGTCACAGGTGTCGGTACGACGTACCGGACGGACACCGTCCCGCTGACGGCCACGTTGAGCAGGACCCGCTCATGAACAACGACGACCAGACCACCGCCCCGGGCACCGCAGCCTGGGTCCACCAGACCGCCGGCTGGCTCACCCCGGCTGAGCGACGCTCGATGCTGCGACCACTGGCCCGAACCCACCTCCGCAACGCGATCGGACGGCTCAGCCTGGCGGTCCGCCTCCATCCCGGTCGCCGCGCCTACGTCGCGCCTGCCCGACTCGTGCCACCGGACACCGCCCTGACCCGCGCGGCGGAGGACAGCGCCCGCCGCATCCTGCCTGAAGCCGTCCTCAACCACAGCTACCGCACCTACCACTTCGGTCGTGCGCTCGGCGAGCTCGAAGGACTCGACGTCGACTGCGAGCTGCTCTTCGCCGCCGCGCTGCTGCACGACACCGGCCTGGTGACGAGTACCGGTCCGGCCGACTTCACCCTCGCCTCCTCACGGGTGGCGCGCGACGTCGCCGAGAGCGTAGGGCTTTCCACGGCCGCGACCGAGGTGATCCAGACCGCCATCACCATGCACCACAGTCCCGGTGTGGACCGGTCGGCCGGTCCGGTGGCCTACCTGCTGTCGGCCGGTGCCGGTGTCGACGTGGTCGGTCTGCGCTCCTGGGAGCTGCCCGGTGACACGCTGACCGGCGCTGTCGCCGTCCACCCGCGCGCCGAGTTCAAGAGGGTCTTCGGCGCCGCGTTCCGCCAGGAGGCAGCCCGCGTGCCTCGAGGCCGCGTCAACGTCCTCTACCGCTACGGCGCGTTCGGCGCCGCAGTCCGGTACGCGCCGTTCGACGAGTAGCACGACGCCCCTATGGGGATCTCCCGGCGCACCCGACGCCGTTCCGTCCAGCCCACCTTCTCCGACTCCTTGGAGCGCTCATGTCTCACGCCCCGCACAACACGACGACGACACAACCACCCACCGGCCGGCACCCTCGCCGCTCGTGGGCGGCGATGGTCCTGGCCCTGACCGCACAGGTCCTGGTGGTCCTCGACATCTCTGTGGTGAACACCGCGATGCCGACCATCGGCCACGACCTTCGGTTGGGCAGCAGCGACCTGCAGTGGATGGTGACCGCCTACCTGCTGCTCTCCGGAGGCGGGCTGCTCCTCGGCGGCCGCATCGCCGACCTGATGCCACGGCGCCGCGTCTTCATGACCGGCATGGTCCTGTTCACCGCCGCATCGCTCCTGAGCGGCTTCGCATCCACCGGCGCCGAGCTGATCGCCGGCCGGGCGATGCAGGGCGCAGGTGCCGCCCTCATGACGCCGGCCGCTCTCGCGACCATCATGACCACCTACAGCGGCGCCCAACGCGCCCGCGGGCTGGCACTCTGGGGCGCCATCGGCGGCCTCGGCATCGCCGCAGGTGTTGCGCTCGGAGGAGCGCTGACCACCTGGGCCGGATGGCAGACCATCTTCTGGGTCAACGTCCCGATCGGAGCGATCGCCCTCGTCTCCGCGTGGCGGGTCCTGCCCCGAGGAACGACCGAGCGGATTGGTCTCGCCCGCCTCGACGTCGTCGGTGCCGCCACCGCCGTCACCGGCCTCGCCACGCTGATGTACACCCTCGCCGGCACCGAGGCGCACGGCTGGGTCTCGCCGCGGACCCTAGTCGGGCTCGGCGTCGCCACCGTTGTGCTCGCGGGCTTCATCCTGATCGAGCGCCGAGCCGCTCACCCCCTGCTGCACCCGCACACCTGGTCGATCAGGTCCCTCGTGTCCAGCACCGCCGTCATGCTCGGCGTCACCGGGCTGCTGATGGGCACCGTCTTCCTGACCTCGATCTTCCTGCAGACCGCCTTGGGGTACTCCGCGTTGCGCTCAGGACTGGCGTTCCTGCCCCTGGCGCTGACGCTCGTCGCCGGAACTCACCTCGCCGGACACGTCAGCGGTCACCTTTCCGGGCGCGGGATCGCGACAACGGGCCTGGTCGTGCTCGCCGGCGGCGCCGCCCTGCTGTCGCGGGCCACCTCTGCTGCGACGTACGCGTCCGACGTGCTGCCCGGCCTGCTCGTCATCGGTCTCGGTGCGGGACTGGTGTTCGTCGCGGTGTCAGCAACCGCGATGGCCGACATCCCCGACCAGCACGCGGGGATGGCGTCGGGGTTCCTGATGACCGGCCACGAGATCGGCGCCGCCCTGGGCGTCGCCGTGCTCTCGGCCGCCGCCTCGGGTGCTGGAGCGCTCGGCACGCCGGACGGGGCAGCGGCTGCCTTCGAACGCGGCTTCGTCACCGCTGCCGTGATCGCGGTCGCCTTCGCCGCCCTCGCCGTGCTCCGGATGCCCGCCACCCGCAGCACCGGCGCCCGCATGCACCTGCACTGACCGCCGGGTCCGGATCTCGTCGAGGGCTTCGTGGGACGATCTGTGGGTGTCGATCCCGGTGCTCGCTACCAAGCTGTTCGCGCCGTCCCTTCGCCCGCAGCTCGTCGCACGTCCCCGGCTCGCGGAACACCTTGACGCCACCCTGGACGAGAGCCACCGGCTCACCCTCGTGTCCGCACCGGCGGGATTCGGCAAGACCACCCTGCTCAGCGACTGGCACTCTCACCTCGATCGACGAGAGACTCGCACCCGGGTCGGGTGGCTGTCTCTCGATGAGGGCGACAACGACCTCACACGCGCCTTGACGCACCTGGTCGCTGCTCTGGGAAGCATCGGCCTCGATGTCGACCCTGCCGTCGTCGAGTCACTCAACCATGCGTCGACCCTCACAGCCCTGACCACGCTCGTGAACGAGGTCACTCGGGCCAGCGAGTGCGTGCCGGACGGGCAGTGGATCCTCGTGCTCGACGACTACCACGCCATCGGAGCGTCCGACGTGCATGAGGCGGTGACCTTTCTCCTCGACCACCTCCCCGATCGGCTGCACCTGGTGGTCGCGACCCGCGCGGATCCGCCGCTGCCCCTGGCCCGGCTCCGCAGCCGCGGCCAGCTCATCGAGGTACGCGCCGCCGATCTTCGGTTCACTCCGGCCGAGGCACACGAGTTCCTCACCCAGGTGATGGGGCTCGATCTCACCGCCGCGGACATCGAAGCACTCGGCGAGCGCACCGAAGGCTGGGTCGCCGGCCTTCAGCTCGCCGCACTATCCCTCCGCCAGATCCCGGAACGTGGCGAGATGGCCGGCTTCATCGAGGCGTTCACCGGAAGCAACCGGTTCGTCATCGACTACCTGGCCGACGAGGTCCTTGCCCGACAACCGAGCCAGGTCCGCGACTTCCTGCTCCGCACCGCTGTGCTCGACCGGCTCACCGGTCCTCTCTGCGACACCGTCACCGGCGGTTCCGACGGCACCCGCATGCTCGAGGACCTCGAGCGCGGCAACCTCTTCCTCGTTCCGCTCGACACGCACCGCTCCTGGTACCGCTACCACCACCTGTTCGCCGACGTTCTCCGCGCGCGTCTCCTTGCCGACCACACGGACCAGGTGCCAGCGCTGCACAAGCGAGCCAGCGACTGGTACGCATCGCACGACCATCTCGAAGATGCCGTCCGGCATGCGATCGCCGCCGAGGACTTCGACCGTGCCGCGTACCTGGTCGAAGAAGCGCTGCCGGACGTGCGCCGCGCCCGGCGGGACAGCCTGCTACAGGCCTGGATCCGGTCGCTGCCGGAGTCCGTGGTGCGCAGAAGTCCCGTACTCAGCATCGTTGCCGGCTGGTCGCTGCTGATGTCCGGTGACCTCGACGGGATGGAGCGACGCCTGGACGACGCCGAAGCGGCGCTGGTCACCGGAGCCCAGGACGAGAGCCTCGCGGCAGCCTGGGCGGACACGGAGGATCTGCGCAGCGCGCCGGCCACGATCGCGGTCTACCGAGCATCGCTGGCCCAGGCCCGCGGCGACGTCGCCGGAACCGTGCGCCAGGCGCAGCGCGCGCTCGACCTGGCCGGACCCGAGGACCATTTCGTGCGCGGCGCCGGAGCCGGGTTCCTCGGTCTCGCTGCCTGGGCGGCCGGGGACGTCCAGCAGGCACTGACGACGTTCGCGGAGGCGGTCCGCAGTCTGCACGCCGCGGGCAACCTGGTCGACGAGCTCGACAGCACCGTGGTCCTCGCGGACATGTGGATCGCCGCGGGCATGCCCAGCCGCGCCCGCCAGCTGTATGAGCAGGCGCTGAGAACGGCCACCGACGGAGGAGAGCCCTACCCGCGAGCCACCGCAGACCTGCGGGTGGGGCTGGCCGAGATCGACCGTGAGCTCGACGACCTCACGAGCGCCGAGGCACACCTCGAGGCGGCGCGCCTACTCGCAAAGCGAGCCTCGATCACGGAGAACCGGCACCGGTGGTACGTCGCCATGGCTCACGTGCGCGCCACCAGAGGTGACTCCGCCACCGCCGCGGACCTGCTCGACGAGGCGGCGGCGCTGTATCGACCTGGTTTCTACCCCGACGTCCGACCTGTCGCAGCGATCCGGGCACGTCTCCAGATCGCGAGCGGGGACCTGTCCTCGGCCGCCACGTGGGTCCAGGACCGGGGCGTGAGCGTCGATGACGACCCGGCGTACCTACGCGAGTACGAGCACCTGACCCTGGTGCGCCTTCTCCTCGCGGCGCACCGCACCGGAAACCCCATCGACCCTCCCAGCACCGGTTCCTCGATCGCTGCGACGCTGGATCTCCTGGACCGGTTGCACGCCGCGGCGGCCGATGCCGGACGGGACGGCAGCGTGCTGGAGATCCGCATGCTGCAGGCCCTCGCCCATCATGCCCACGGCGACGTACCACGGGCGCTGGCCGCACTGGCCCAGGCCCTCGTCGAGACCCCGGAGCCGGACAGCTACGTCCGCCTGTACCTGGACGAGGGAGCTCCGATGCTGGACCTCCTGAACCACGCCGCCGACCCCGGCGACGACCCTGCCGCCCGGCGGGAGGACGCGGAGCGGGTTCAACGACAGGCCCGGCGACTCCTCGGGCGCGCGAGGCCACCCGCCGAGGCGGCCGTTGCACAGCAGTTCCTGACAGACCCGTTGAGCCAGCGCGAGCTGCAGGTGCTCCGGCTGCTCGACAGCGACCTGACCGGGCCACAGATCGCCCGGGAGCTCTACGTCTCGCTCAACACGCTGCGTACTCACACCAAGAGCATCTTCACCAAGCTGGACGTCAACACGCGGGCAGCCGCCGTGCGCCGCGCTCATGAACGCGGTCTCCTCTAGCCCGTCCGCTGCTTGCGGCGATGCGCACTCACCACGTCAATCACATCATGTGGTGATGCCGGCTCACCCCGTCACTTCCTAGGTTCGGGTCATCCCCGCGGCGCCCGCCACGGATCGACTCCAGCAGGGAGAGGACATGACCATCACACCCACCACCCTCAGCCGCGCGGCCGGGGTCGCGGCAGTCGGCGCCGGACTGATCTTCATCGGCGTCCAGATCAACCACCCACACCTGGATGCCGACTCCATCACCACAACGGAAGTGGTTGTCCGCAACTCTCTCAAGGCACTCATGGCAGTCCTGGCACTGGTCGGCATCACCGGCATGTACCTCAGCCAGGTCCGGCGCAACGGCCTCCTCGGGCTCGCCGGCTACCTGGTGCTCGGCACCGGCTACCTCGTCATCCTGTGCACCACCTTCATGGCCGCCTACGTCCTGCCGTCCATCGCCGAGGCGAACCACGCCTACGTCGATGACGTCGTCGCCGCGACCACCGGCCGCGCCGTCACCGGCGACATCGGTGTCCTGCAGACCGCCGTCCAGGTGCAGGACCTCGCCTACCTGGCCGGCGGCCTCATCTTCGGCATCGCGCTGTACCGGGCCCGCGTCCTCGCCCGCTGGGCCACAGCGCTGCTCGCGGTCGGCGGCGTCGTCACCGTCGCGCTCGCCGTGATGCCCGACGCCTTCTACCGGTTCCTGGCCTTCCCGAACGGCATCGCCATGATCGGCTTGGGGTACTCGCTGTGGAGCACGGCCCGAACCACGCACACCGACACCCCCTCCATGCGGGCCACGGTCAGCAGTCCGCGTGTGACCAGAGCGGGTGCCGAATGACCCTGCGCACCGTCCCTGTCCCCCGACCGGCGCCACCGCGCCGGTCGGGCGGTCGGGACGGGTCGAGCTGGCGCGTTCCGGGTGCTCTGGTGATCCTCAGCATCGTCCCGGTGGTCGCAGGGTTGCTCCGGCTGCTCGAGGTCGTCGGCGGGCCGCAGCTGCTGCCGGACAACCCGCGCATCGATGCCTCTCCTGTCCCCGTGGTGGTGCACGTCGTCGCCGCGGCGCTCTACGCCTTCCTCGGCGCTTTCCAGTTCTCCGCTCGACTGCGCCGTCGCCGTCCCGGCTGGCACCGCAGCGCCGGGCGCGTTCTGGTCGGGGCGGGCCTGCTGGTCGCCGTCTCCGGGCTCTGGATGACGCTGTTCTACACCGGGGCACCGGGCGGTGAGCTGCTGTGGACGGTCCGGCTCGTGGTCTGTTCCGCGATGGTCACCAGCATCATGCTCGGGTTCACTGCGATCCGGCGTCGCGACATCGTCGCGCATCGCGCCTGGATGGTCCGCGCCTACGCCCTCGCCGTCGGCGCCGGCACACAGGTGTTCACCCAGGGCATCGGAGAGGGTCTTTTCGGGACCAGCGACCTGAGCACCGGCCTGTCCATCAGCTCGGGATGGGTGATCAACGCCGCTGTCGCGGAGTGGGTGATCCGCCGCCCCGCCGCGCGCCGTGCCAGACGCGCCCGCGCCCGGACATCCTTGGCCGGTTCGCGATGAGCACGCGAGCGACGCCTCACGCGTCCACCCGCTACGAGCTCCGGCTCGAAGGGCATCTCGACGAGCACTGGTCGAGCTGGTTCGGCGGTCTGACGCTCTGTCGCGAGGACGACGGCACGACCACTCTGCGCGGAGTCGTGGCCGACCAGGCAGAGCTGCACGGGCTGCTCGCCAAGGTGCGCGACCTCGGCGCCACCCTCCTCTCGGTCAAGACCATCGACTCCCCCGCGTAAGCGCCACCACATCGGAGACTCCCCATGTCGATCCTCACCGCACATTCCACAGACACCAACACCGCCGGCCTACCGCTCTACCGCCTGCACCTCATGCGCGCCGGATACCTCCTGATGGGCGTCGGACTCGCCGTCGTGAAGTGGCCGCAAGTCATCGCACACGACGACTCGTGGCCCCTCTTCGAGGGAGTCGTTGCCTGCATCCTCACCGCGATGTCGCTCATGGCGTTCCTGGCTCTGCGGTATCCGGTCAAGCTGCTTCCGCTCCTGTTGCTCGAGTCGGCCTGGAAGCTCCTGTGGCTCTCCGTCGTCGCCCTGCCCAAGGCTGTCACCGGCAATCTCGACGCAGCGACACAAGAAGTTGTCGTCAGCTGCTCGTTGGTCCTGGTCGTCCTTGCTGTGACTCCCTGGCGGTACGTGTGGCAGCAGTTCGTGACCGCGAGGGGAGACCGTTGGCGATGACTGCCACGATGTGCACATGACCAGCCCGCTCGACGCGATCACCTGGCCGGTCCACACCGACCGGCTGACCCTGCGGCCCGCGACCCCGGACGACCTCGAGGCGACCTGGCAGTTCCGCCGGCTCGCCAGCGTCAACCACTGGATCACCCGCGCGCCCGCGACCCTCGAGGAGTACCGCACCCAGTTCGAGGCTCCCGACAGCCTCGACAGGACCATCGTCGTCCAGCTCGACGGCGAGGTGATCGGTGACCTGATGCTCAGGCTCGAGGACGCCTGGGCCCAGGCAGAGATCGTGGAGGAGGCCCGCGGAGTTCAGGCGGAGCTGGGTTGGGTGCTGCACCCCGACCACGCCGGCCACGGGTACGCCACCGAGGCGGTTCGGGAGCTGATCCGGCTCTGCTTCGAGGGTCTCCGGCTGCGCCGGGTGACGGCTAACTGCTTCGCCGGCAACGACGCGTCGTGGCGTCTCATGGACCGTGTCGGGATGCGCCGCGAGCTCTACACGGTCCGTGAGTCCCTCCACCGGTCCGGGGAGTGGCTCGACGGCGTCGGTTACGCGCTGCTCGCCGACGAGTGGCGCCGCACCGACTGCTAGCCGCCCGGGGGTGTGTCCGAGCCATCGAAGAGAGCGCACTGGTAAGCCATCACGATGGCCTGGGCCCGGTCACGAACGTCCAGCTTCTGGAGCACGCGCGTCACATGCGTCTTCACGGTGGTGTCGCTGATGAACAGCTCCTTGCCGATCTCCGCGTTGGAGAAGCCACGTGTGATCAGGCGGAGGACGTCCAGCTCGCGTTCGGTGAGCGTCTGCACCGATGCCGGCGGCGGCTGTCGGCGTTGTCGGGTGAAGTGCTGGATCACGTGCTTGGTGACCGCGGGCGAGAGCAGCGCCTCACCGGCCGCAACGGTCCGCACCGCGGCGATGAGCTGCTCGGGCGGATCATCCTTGAGCACGAACCCGCTGGCACCGGCGCAGAGCGCCTCGTAGACGTAGTCGTCGAGGTTGAACGTGGTGAGCATCAGCACGCGGACCGATGGATCGGCCCCGAGGATGCGCCGGGCGGCCTCCAGGCCGTCGAGCTCGGGCATCCGGATGTCCATGAGAATGAGGTCCGGATGGAAGCGGCCGGCCTGGGCGACCGCCTCCAGGCCGTTGCCCGCCTCGGCAACGACCTCGATGTCGGGCTGGTCGGACAGAAGCATCCGCAGACCCGCCCGCACCATCGACTGGTCGTCCACCAGGAGCACGCGGATGCTCATCGTCCACCGTCCTGCAGCGGCAGTCGCGCGCGGAGAGTGAAGCCGCTTCCGTTCTCGGTGCCGGCGGACATTTCGCCCCCGTAGATCTTGACGCGTTCGCGGATCCCGACGAGGCCGTGGCCGAGACCGTCGGAGGAAACGGGCCCCCGGCCGTCGTCGGTCACCTCGACGAGAAGGTCGCGATCGCCGTACGTCACGTCGACCTGGGCGTGCTCGGCCCCCGAGTGCTTGAGGGCGTTCGTGAGCCCCTCCTGCAGGATGCGGTAGGCGGACAGGTCGAGCGCGGGCGGCAGGTCGACCGGTTCACCGTGCACGTGCAGCTGGACGGCAAGGCCCGTGGCTCGTACGTCGGACAGCAGCGCGTCGAGGGCGCCGAGACCGGGCTGGGGCTGGAGCTCCGCCTGCTCACCGTCACGTCGCATCGCACCGAGCAGCCGGCGCATCTCCGCCAGCGCGGCCCGGCCGGCCTCCTCGACGTTCTTGAGTGCCTCACGGTCCTCCGCCTCGTCGTCCGGCATCCGGTGCCGGACCGCCCCCACCTGAAGCACCATCACGCTGACCGCGTGTGCCACCACGTCGTGCAGCTCGCGAGCGATCCGACTACGCTCCTCCGCCACGGCGATGCGAGCGGCCACCTCGCGCTCGCGCTCGGCCAGGGCAGCCCGTTGCTCCGCCGCCTCGGTCTGCTCCGCCCGGCCGCGCAGGGCGAACCCGACCATCCACCCGGTGACGAACAGCACCGGGGTGAAGAAGAAGTCTGCGGTCGAGTGGGTCGGGTCGTTGTAGACCACGATCGCGGCGGCGCTGAGCATGATTCCGAAGCCGGCGCGCGCCTGCCGGTCGCTGCGCACGTTGCCGAGCAGCAGCGCGGCACCCATCCCGGCGAGGACGATGCTCGGCTGGCTCACCACGAGCCGGCCGTCGAGGAACGAGAGAAGCGCGGCGAGCAACCATGTGGCCGCAGGAGCCGCGAACGGCCAACGCCGCCGCAGAAGGAGCACCAACGCCACCAAGGCAAGGCCCAGTGTCTCGAGCCACAACAGCGCGCCGTCCGGACGCTGAGCGTCCTCGCGCATCGGCGTGCCGACAACACTGGCGGCGGCCACCGCGACGATGAGCGCGTCGATGCCGTAGCGGGTCACGAGCGTCCGGAGCTGGAACACGTACACAACGTACTGCCGGCCGACCGTGACGGCGTCCTACGAAGGTAGGACCGGAGATCGTCGCTTCGGACCACCCACGAGACGGCCTTCCGACGACGCGCCAGAGGTGGTCACGCTCCTAGCGTCGAGAGCGTCAACCAACGGCTCCGACCTCAGCGGAGCGACACAGCCCAGGAGCTCGCGATGTCCGCCTCGATCTCAGTCGAAGAAGAACGCGGCACCTACATCCGGTCGCCCTACCACCCGCACAACGGCTACTACGCCGGCGAGTTCAGCCGGGAACAGGCGAGCCGCCCCCACGCCTCTTCCCCGGTCCTCACGCTTCCGCGCTCCTGAGCTTGTGACCCGAACCCTCTCACCGAAGGACACCGCCATGACGAGCTCCGTCCACGCCGGCGCGGCGACGCGCCTCCCCGATCCGGGATCGCCCGACCTGGCCGCGCCCCGCCAGTACTCGCTCAAGGGAATCCTCGGCACCTGGGCCGCGGCCGCCCTCCCGATGGCCGCTCTCGCCTGGCTGGTTGCCCCATGGCTCGCCGACCTCCTGGACGGCTCGTCCGCGTGGCCCCGAGCGATCGTGGTCAGCCTGACCGCCGGACTGTTCTGGCAGATGCTCCTCGTCCTCGGGCTCGTGCACCGCGAACAAGGCTCTCTCCGCTGGGCCGTCCTCAAGGAAGCGTTGTGGCTGCGGGCACCGCGGAGTCCGCGCAGCGGCCATCGCGGGGGCTGGTTGTGGCTGCTCACCATTCCGCTGATCGCCGCGGTGGCGGTGAAGGAGATGCTGCCCAAGCTGCCGATGCCAGCGACACGCGACATGGGGCTGTTCCTGCAGTCGTCCGCCGGTGAGGAGTTCTTCTCGGGCAACTGGCCCTGGTTCGCCCTCACGCTCGTGATGATGGTCCTCAACACCGCACTCGGCGAGGAACTGCTCTTCCGTGGCCTGCTCCTCCCACGCATGGAGGGCGTCTTCGGGCGACGCGACTGGGTCGCCAACGGCCTCCTCTTCGGGCTCTACCACCTGCACACGCCGTGGAGCATCCCGGCCAACCTGCTCGACACCTTCTACCAGTCCTACCCATCGAAGCGGTACCGCAGCGCACTGCTCAGCATCGTCGTGCACAGCGCCCAGACCGTCGTGCTCGGCCTGATGCTGCTCGCTCTGGTGCTGCGCTGAGCCACTCCGCCGCACACACGGGCTCCCCCCCGCACCCACAACCGCCCCAACCCTCTGGAACCAGGAGACACCGCATGTCTACCCTCACCACACCGCTTACCCAGCCGATCACCACCGCCGCGGCGGCCCGCGCCGTCGGCGTCACCAAGGCGTACGGCGTCGGCGACGCCCGCGTCCTCGCCCTCGACGACGTCAGCGTCGACATCGCCGCCGGGCAGTTCACCGCGATCATGGGCCCCTCCGGCTCGGGCAAGTCGACCCTCCTGCACGTGCTCGCCGGGTTGGACCGGCCCACCGAGGGCAGGATCTCGATCGGTGGCGTCGAGATCACCACGATGAGTGACAAGCAGCTGACCTTGCTTCGGCGCGACCGGATCGGATTCATCTTCCAGGCGTTCAACCTGCTGCCGACGCTGACCGCGGCCGAGAACATCGCGCTGCCGTCCCGGATCGCCGGCCGTAAGCCGGACCCGCAATGGGTGAAGTCGATCGTGGACACCGTCGGCCTCGGTGCCCGGCTCTCGCACCGGCCCGCTGAGCTCTCCGGCGGCCAACAGCAGCGGGTCGCCGCGGCACGGGCCCTGGCCACCAAGCCGGACATCGTCTTCGCCGACGAACCGACCGGTGCCCTCGACAGGCGGTCGGGCGAAGATCTGTTGCGCTTCCTGCAGCACGCGGTCCGGGACCTCGACCAGACGGTCGTGATGGTGACCCATGACCCCGTTGCGGCCGCACACGCCGACCGGGTGCTCTTCCTCTCTGACGGCGACATCGTCGACGAGATGGCCGATCCGACCTCGGACGAGGTCCTCGAGTACATGAAGAAGCTGGGAGATTGACCATGTTGACCGCAACGATCAGGGGAATGCTGGCGCACAAGCTCCGGCTCATCCTCACCGCCACCTCGATCGCCCTCGGAGTGGCCTTCCTCAGCGGCACGCTGATGCTCAGCAGCAGCATGCAGCGCGCCTTCGACGACCTCTTCGCGAGCGTCGAGGGCGGCTCGGACACGGTCGTCCGCGCCGTCAGCGACAATGACGACCAGGTCGCGGAGAACGAACGACCGCCCGTGCCCGTCGACGTACTCGACAAGGTCATGGCAGTCGGCGGGGTCGCGACCGCCGAAGGCAGGGTCGAGGGCTACGCGCTGATAACCGACTCCGACGGCAAGCCGATCCAGCCCAATGGCGCCCCGACGGTCGGCACCAACCTCAGTGTCGACCCGGGGCTGCGCGGCGACATCGCCCTCCGGTCCGGTCACGCACCTCGTGGACCCGACCAGGTGGTCGTCGACGCGTCGTCCGCGAAGAAGGGCGATCTCGAGATCGGGTCGACCGTGCGGATCCTCTTCCGTGGCGCCGACGAGACCTTCACTGTGGTGGGCATCGCCGGGTTCGGCGACGCGGACGACCTCGGTGGTTCGACGACGGCCTTCTTCGAGCTCCCGACCGCACAGCGCCTGATGGGCGAGACGGGCGTCTTCGACACGATCGTCATCGAGGCGGATGACGGTGTCACTCCGGAGGAGCTGACCGATCGCGTCGGGTCCACGCTGCCGGGCGGCCTCGAGGCGTTGACCGGTGATGCCGTCGCCGCGGAGCGTGCCGCAGACGTCAAGGACGGGCTCGGCTTCTTCACCACCATGCTGATCGGCTTTGCTGGGATCGCACTGTTCGTCGGGTCTTTCATCATCTGGAACACCTTCTCGATGCAGGTGGCCCAGCGCACCCGGGAGCTCGCCCTGCTGCGGGCGATCGGCGCAACCCGCCGTCAGGTTCTGCGGACCATCCTCACCGAGGCGGTGGTGCTCGGAGCGGCCGCGTCCGCGATCGGCGTCGTTCTCGGGGTCGCGTTGGCGCACGGTCTGTCGAGCCTGTTCGAGGTGTTCGGTTTCACGATGCCGGCGCTCACCACGGCGCTGGAGCCACGCACGGTGCTGGTCGGGCTACTGGTCGGCACCCTGACGACCGTGGTCGCCGCGGTGTCGCCTGCCCGCAGGGCCACCAGGGTCCTGCCGGTCGAGGCCTTGCGTGATGCGGCACCGACGGCCCATCGGTCCTCGCGACTGCGGATCGCCATCGGTGCCGTCCTCACCACCGGCGGTGTCGCGGGCATGCTCCTCGCGTTACTGGGGTCAGCCTCGGCCGCAGTTCTTGCGGTGGGTGTGGTCGCGGCGACGCTCGGTGTGACCACCCTTGCCCCCGTCTTCATGCGGGCGCTCGCGGCGGTGGTCGGCTGGCCGCTGCGCGCGGTCGGCATGCCGGGTGCGCTGGCCCGGCAGAACGCCATGCGCAACCCCAAGCGCACCGCCTCGACAGCCATGGCCCTGGTCATCGGACTCACGCTCGTGGTGACCGTGTCTGTCTTCGCCGCGTCGTTGAAGGCGTCGTTCTCCGACGTCCTGACCAGGTCGACCAACGCGGATCTCTACGTCCTGACCCCGACGAGCCAGTCGCCCGGGTTCAGCCCGGAGGTCGTCACCACGGTGCGTCAGGTCGACGGTGTGGAGATCGTTTCCCCGACCGGGTTCGGCACCGGAAGGTTCGCCGGCGACAACGACGACTTCACCTCGGTGGACCCGGTGACCGTCGAGGCGGCGCTGGACCTGGGCATGGTCGAGGGGGACGCGGGCGAGCTGTCGGACGACGGCGTGCTTGTCCGCGAGGACCTCGCCGCCGAGCACGGATGGTCCGTCGGAGACACGATCCCCGGCGACTTCCCCGGTGGGCGCGACGTGCCGCTGGAAATCCAGGGCATCTATGACGGAAAGGGGTTCGTGAACACGGCGTACACGGTCACGGGTGCGGCGCACACGAGGTTCTACCCCCAACGGCTGGAAGGCACGACGGTCGTCATCGTCGAGGACGGTGCTGATGTGGCTGCCGTCCAGAGTGACGTCGAAGCCGCGATCGCCGATCGTCCGGACGCGACCGTGATGGACCAGGAGGAGTTCCAGGGTGCGATGAGCTCGGTGATCGACCAGATGGTCGGGCTCGTGACCGTGATGCTCATGCTCGCGGTGGTCATCGCGCTTCTCGGCATCGTGAACACCTTGGCGTTGGCTGTCTTCGAGCGCACCCGCGAGCTCGGTCTCCTTCGCGCCGTCGGTATGACGCGGCGTCAGGTCCGGGCGATGGTCCGCTGGGAGTCCGTGGTCATCTCGTCGATCGGGGCGCTCCTCGGCGTCGGCCTCGGTACGGGTCTCGGGCTCGCGCTGGTCAAGGCGGTCGAGGACCAGGGCATCGAGAGGATTGCCGTGCCTGGATCACAGGTCATGGTCTACGTCGCGGCGGCCGCACTCGCCGGCGTCGTCGCCGCGATCGCGCCGGCCAGGCGCGCATCGAACGTCGACGTCCTACGGGCGGTGGTGAGCGACTGAGTCGAAGCCGCTCACGGGGCGATGTCTCGGGACACCTGCGAACGGTGTCCCGAGGCATCTCCGTAAGCTGCGTCCGAAGAAGGCGGTGGACATGGACGAGAGCCCGGCAGACCTGCTCGAGCGTGAGCATCAGGAGATCGACGCCGGAATCGAGGCCTTCGTCGAGGGCCTCTCGCGCGGGGAGATGCGCATGCCGCAGCTGACCCGTGCGGTCGACGCGCTGCGCCGGCACATCTACCTCGAGGAGGAGTTCCTCTTCCCGCCGTTGCGGGCCGCCGGGATGATCCCGCCGGTGCTGGTCATGCTCCGTGAGCACGGCGAGATCTGGCGAACGCTGGATGCCATCCAGAGCCTGGCCCCTGATGCGGACCGCGAGGATGCGCGGTCGCGGTGCGGTGAGCTGCTTGGCCAGCTCGCCAGCCACAATGCCAAGGAGGAGCCGATCATCTATCCGCAGGCAGACGCGGTGCTCACCGGCGAGGCCAAACGGGACCTCCGAGACTTCATCGACTCGGGCGCCATGCCCCCAGGCTGGATCTGCGCCCAGGCCTAGCCACCGACGGGGCTACGGTTGGACCATCGTGAACCGACCTGCCCGCCGGCTTCTGGCCGGCCGCGCTCTGAGATCTGTGGCGCTGCTGGCCACCGTCGCGGTCTGCGCGCTCCTTCTGGGTGTGACGGGGTGGTGGCGACCGGGACCCTCGCCGATTGGCCCGGACGGGCCACAAGCAGCTGCGCCTTTGCCCACGGCATCCCCCGGAGGAGCGCGCTCGCCGGGAGCCGCGGGTTCGACGTACACGATCATGCAGACAAACCTGTGCCTCTCCGGGGTGGCCGACTGCTACGGCGCGGCGGAGTACCCGGCCGTGGTCAACGAGGCGGTGTCACGGATCCAGAAGTGGCGGCCCGACGCGGTTACCGTGAACGAGGCCTGCCGCCGGGACGCCATCCAGATCGCTCGGCGCACCGGCTACCACGTGCGTTTCGTCCTGGTGGTGTACGCCGAGGAGCCGTTTCCGTGCATCGACCCGGGCGGGCGCGGACTCTTCGGTCATGCGCTGCTCACGAAGTCACCCATCACCGGCTCCGAAAGCCAAGTCTTCACCGCGCAGGGGAGCCTGGAAGACCGCCGATGGCTGTGCGCCACCACCCGCATGGGCACTGACGTCTGCACCGCACACCTGGAGACCCAGCACACGAGCGCCGCCGAAGCCGCGAGCGACGCTCAGTGCGCCGAGCTCGCTGAGGTGCTCGCGGCCCGAGAGTCTCGCATCCTTGTCTTCGGTGGAGACCTGAACCGTCGCGAGTCGTGCGCCCCGCCGGGGACATGGAGACGCACCGACGCTTCCGCCCAGCAGGCACCGGGCATCCAGCACGTCTATGGAAGCGTTGCACTCCGCTCCCCCGTGACCCAGGTGCTGCCCTCAGCGTTCAGCGACCACGACGTGCTGGTGGTCCGAGCCCAGCTCCCGCCGCTGGTGTCAGGGCGGTCTACGTCCTAGGCCCGGCGGCGGAGCCGGTACCACTGCGGCGTCGTCTTCGTCAGCGGCCAACCCAGACCCGTGGTGTCAGCGCGCTCGGTCCAGAGCATCTCCCAGCCCGGGAACGCGGTCTCGACCTCCGATTTCGTCACGCCACCCACGACGGAACGCATTCGGGTGGCGTCGAACTCGAGCATCAGGAGCGTGGCCTGGGGGTTGGCGAGCGCGGAGACACCTCGCCCTACGGCGCGGCGCTGCTAGGTGTCCAGGTGCTGGAAGCAGCCGACGTCAAGGAAGAAGTCGAACATGCCCAGGTCAGCGCGCTCAAGGTCCGCCACGTCTCCCACCACGAAGGTGGCGCCAGGGACGCCGCTGTGGCTCGCGGCATCGATGGCCCGGGCGACGTTGTCGAGCGCCCGACCCAGCGGGCGGGATCGCTCTGCCTCCTCGCGGTCGAGCAGCGCCCCGATGCTCGCCGCCGCGGCCGTCCCGTAGCGCTCCCATGGAGTGAACCCGAAGCGGTAGGCCAAGGCGTATCCGGTGTTCACCCCTCTCATCTCGCTGACCTCCCCGCACGTGTCGAGCGCGTCTCGCGACGCGAGGCGTCGTTCCCATCACAGCACCGAACCGAGCCCATCACCACTACGCAGAGTGACCAGACACTCCCGGGGCATGGCCTGTCCCGGCAGACTGGTGCGCATGGTCGAGTCGGTAACCGAGCGTTCGAGTGACGGGCTTGCGCACGCGGCGCAGCTGTTGCACGACTTCAACGTGGAGTACGACGAGCCGGCGCCTGCGCCCGAAGAGCTGGCGGTCCGGCTGGCCGAGCTGATCGCCGGCAACCACGTGACGGTCCTGCTCGCCCGCGCGCACGACACGGGCGAAGCGGTCGGGGTCGCAGTGATGCGGCTTCAGCCATCGGTCTGGAGCACAGCACAGGAGGCCTACCTGGCCGAGCTGTACGTCGTACCAGGCAAACGTGGCCAGGGATACGGGCGGGAGCTGATCAGCGAAGCCATCCGGATCGCCCGCGAGAAGGGTGCCGACTACGCGTTCCTGGTCACGAGCGAGGAGGACCTGCTTGCCCAACGCCTCTACGAGGCGGCAGGTTTCCGCCGGACCGAAGGCGATGGCGGTCCGGTCATGCTGGCCTACGAGCGCGACCTGTAGCCGTGGCTCAGGACGGGTCTGCGTCGGTCGGCGACCCCCTGCTGGCACACCCGCAGGTCAGGTCACGCGGGCTGCAGCACCTCCGGGGTGTCGACCTGATCCGCCGAGCTGTGCGGGTCGACAGTGGGGAGAACCCGGTCGAGCCATTGTGGGAGGTACCAGTTCGCACGGCCAAGCAGGGCCATCGCAGCTGGGACGACGATCAACCGGATCAGTGTGGCGTCAATGGCGATCGCAGCGGCCATGCCGACTCCGATCATCTTGATCACGACACTTGGGTCGAAGGCGAACCCGAGGAACACAGCCACCATGATCAGCGCAGCTGAGGTGATGACCCGGGCCGTGGCTGCGAGACCGTCGACGACGCTCGTCCGGCTGTCGCCGGTGCGGAGGAAGGCCTCTCGCACGCTGCTGAGCAGGAAGACCTCGTAGTCCATGGACAAGCCGAACAGCACGGCGAACATCAGCAGAGGCACGTACGCCGCGATCGGCGCCTCGCCCGGCAGGCCGAGCAGCTGTGCGCCGGTCTCGGTCTGGAACGCCAGCGTCATCACACCGTAGGCGCTGCCGATCGACAAGACGTTGACCAGAGCGGCCTTCAGCGGTACGACGACTGAACGGAACGCGATCATCAGCAGAAGCAGCGACGTGCCGATGACCACGCTGATGACCAGCAAGAGATGGTCCAGAAGCACATTCGAGATGTCGATCATCGCCGCCGTCCAGCTGGTGATGCCGGCTCCCTCCGGTAACACGTCCGAGCGCAGGTGCTCCACCAGCGTTGCCGTCCGTTCGTCCTGCGGACCAGAGGTCGGCGTCACCGTCAGCACGGCCGTAGTGCCGTCTGGGGAGATCACTGGCTCGCCGACCTGAGCGACGTTGCTGGTGTTGGCGACGTCATTCACGACGTTCTGCAGACCATGTGCGCCACCGATGTCATCCAGGGCGAGCGCGACCGTCAGAGGGCCGTTCGCACCTGCACCGAATCCGGCGGCCGTAAGGTCGTAGGCCTGTCGGACGGTATTGCTGGCCGGCTCGTTGCCCGCATCGCTCTGGCCGATACTCATGCCCAGCGCGGGGGCAGCCAGCGCGAGAAGCACGAGGGTGGAACCGGTCAGCCACACGATCGGCCGACGGCCCACCATCCGTGCGAACCGCGCCGCCGTCGGCGAGTGCGACATGGACGACTGCACGCGACCTCGCCGACGGTTACGTCGACTGTGAACCCGGAACTTCAGGGCGCCGAGCAGCGCCGGCAACAGCGTGATGGCGGCCAGCACGGTCACCAGCACGACGAGGCCTGTCGCATAGCCCATCGTGGCGAAGTCGGGAACCCCGCTGAACTGCAGCCCGGCCAAGGCGATGAGGACGGTGCTTCCGGCGAAGATCACTGATTGGCCGGCGGTGGCGATGGCCTTACCTGCTGCGTCGGGCACTGACATCCCGTGGGCCAGGTTGTCGCGGTGACGCGTCACGATGAAGAGCGCGTAGTCGATGCCCACGCCGAGACCGACCATGGAGGCCAAGGTTGGCGCATTCGTGGACATGTCGGTCAGAGCTGCCAGAAGGGTGATGCCACCCGCGCCCACCACCAGGCCCGTGATCGCGACGATCAACGGGAGGGACGCGGCGAGCAGCGCACCGAAGGCCAGCAGCAGGATGAGCAACGCGACGGCCACCCCGATCATCTCCGCGTGGCCGCTGACCTCCTGAACGTTCTCCG
>DATFGA010000264.1:0-10112 GCA_035249775.1 Nocardioidaceae bacterium
CCGGACCGCGGGAGGTCGAGGGCTTCCCGCTCGACGGCCTGACCGACGGTAGCGCCAAGAGGTGAGGCTGAGGACGACGCTCACGGTGCTCCGGTCCGGGGCACCGGTGGCCCGGCTCAAGGCCTTCCGGGACGGGCAGGCGGCGATGCGGATCGCCCTGGTCGGCGCCGCCCTGGAGCTCGGGGTGCTCGACGCACTGTCGGGCAGAACCGCCACGACCCGCGAGCTGGTCGATGCTCTCGCGGCGAATGACGTCCCGATGAGCGACGTCGACCTGTTCGACGCCTATCTCCAGGTCCTGGCCGCCGCAGGCCTCGTCGACCTCGGCGGCAGCCGGTGGAGGCTCACCCGCAAGAGCCGCTCGATCATGGAGGACGACGTCGCCCGCGCGTCGTACGAGGCGTTCTCCGGCTACCACGTCGGTCTCTACCGGGACCTCGGCGCGCAGCTCGCCGGTGGTCCGGCACGGCGGGACATCACGGAGCGCGGTGAAGTGATCGCCCGGTTGTCGAAAGTGTTCGAGCCGTTCGTCGCGGAAACCCTGACCGAGCTCGCTGCGGGGCAGAGTCCCGCGCATGTCCTGGACATCGGCTGCGGCGCAGGCCGTCAGCTGGTCACCCTGCTCCGGGCGGCGCCCTTGGCGACCGGGACCGGCATCGACACCGACCCTGGTGCCGCGGCGTTGGCCGAAGAGGCGTTGGAGCGCGAAGGTCTCAGCGATCGGGCAAGGATCCTCGTCGGCGACGCGCGGGAGATGCTGGCCAGCGGCGAGCGCATCGGCACACCGGTCGACCTGGCGCTGCTGGCGAACGCGATCTACTACGTGCCGGTCGAGGAACGGGTCGGGTTCCTGCGTGAGATCGCCGGGGTGCTGGCGCCCGGCGGTCTCCTCGTCACCGTCTCCACCGTCATCGGCCCGGCCCTGTTCAGCCGACACTTCGACCTGTTGCTGCGCGCGCAGGCCGGACAGATGGAGCTGCCGGTCGTGGAGCAGCTCACCGACCAGCTCCGGGCGGCGGGCCTCGAGCCCGAGGAACCACGACGCATCGCTGCGGGCGAGCCGCTGATGGCGTTCGTGGCGACCAAGCCGCTGTGAGCGGCTACGACCTCTTCGTCAGCCGGCGCGGCTTCTTGGCGAGCTGGGTCGCACGTCCGTGCAGCGCGGTGATCAGCGAGGCGAACGACGCATCGGTCTTGTCGCTGCGGTCGAAGGTGGTCAGCAGCATCAAGGGTTTCATCCGCTGCCGGGTGACCGCCTTCGCGTAGGTGAACTCCTTGAGCCCGTCCGGGCCATGGACCCGTCCGAACCCGGAGTCTCCGACCCCGCCGAACGGCAGTGACGGGACGCCGGCGAAGGAGATCACCGAGTTGACCGAGGTCATCCCGGACCGCAGCCGGCGGGCGATGTCGGGGCCGTGCTCCTTGGAGAAGACCGCCGACCCGAGGCCGTAGCGGGTGGCGTTGGCGCGGGTGACGGCCTCGTCCATGCTGCGCACCCGGGTCACGGTGACCGTGGGGCCGAACGTCTCCTCGGTGATCGCGGGAGAGTCATCAGGGACGTCGGTGAGCACGGTCGGCTGGATGAACCGGTCCCCCACCGCCTCGCTGCCACCGACCACCGCGCTCCCGCCCCGGGACAACGCGTCGTCGATGTGGCGGCGCACCACGTCGACCTGCTCCGGCATCGTCATCGGACCGAGCTGGGCAGCGGTGTCGATCCCGGCATGTACCTGCCTGGCTCGTCGGGTCAGCTCGGCGAGGAACCCGTCGTACACCCGCTCGTGGACGTAGACCCGCTCGACGCCGGTGCAGGTCTGTCCGGCGTTGGCGAACGCACCCCAGGCTGCGGCGTCCGCGGCCGCGGCGATGTCGGCGTCCTCGTCCACGATCAGCGGGTCCTTGCCGCCGGCCTCGATGATCACCGGCGTGAGGTTCTCCGCGCACGCGGCCATCACCTTCTTGCCGGTCTCGGTGGAACCGGTGAAGGCGAGCTTGTCGATGTCCGCATGGCACAACGCGGCACCGGTCGCGCCGTGGCCGATCACGACCTGGAGGAGCCGGTGGTCGTGCACCACCTCGGCCAGGCTGTCGGCGAGCCACACTCCAACCCCGGGCGTGAGCTCGCTCGGCTTGAACACCACGGCGTTCCCAGCCGCCAGGGCGTAGCCGATCGACCCCATCGGCGTGAAGACCGGGTAGTTCCACGGCCCGATCACGCCGACCACACCGAGCGGGAGGTACTCGACCGTCGCGGCCTGGTTGGCCATCAGCAGTCCGGAGGGGACCTTGTGCCGGCCGAGCACCTTCTCCGCGTGCCCGGCGGCCCAGCCCAGGTGGTCGATCGCCAACCCCACCTCGAGCTGCGCGTCCGCGTGCGGCTTGCCGGTCTCCTGGTGCACCACGTCGGTGAGCTGGCCCATCCGCCGGGCGAGGACGCCCTTCCACTGGTTCAGGATCTGCTTGCGCTCGTCGAAGCTCAACGCGGACCACCAGCCCGCGGCCTCTCGTGCCCGCGCCACGGCGGCGTCGACGTCGGCCGCGTCGTCGATGGCGTGCACACCGACCACGTCGCCGGTGGCGGGGTTGATCGACTCCAGCTTGTCGCTCATCACTTCATTCCTCCGTGGGTGCCGAGGATCAGGTCGGCGGCCTTCTCGCCGATCATGATCGTGGGTGCGTTGGTGTTGCCGCGGGGTACGACGGGCATGACGGATGCGTCCACGACCCTGAGCCCCTCGAGACCGCGGACCCGCAGCTCGGGATCGACGACGGCCTGCTCGCCCTGGCCCATCGCGCAGGTGCCCACGGGGTGGTAGAGCGTCTGGGTGTTCTGACGCAGGTGCTCGGCGATGTCGCTCTCCGAGGGCGCGACGCTCTCGGGCATGAACGGTCGGTCGATGTACCGCGCGATCGGTCCGGCGGCCACCGTCTCGATCAGCCGCTGGACACCGGCCACCATCGCGTCGAGATCGGCCGGGTCGTCGTAGTAGGCAGGGTCGATCTCCGGGTGCCAGCGCGGATCCAGTGACCGCAGCCGCAGCTGTCCACGGCTGGCGACGCTGATCAGCGTCGGCGCCACAGTCACCTTGCGGGTGGTCGGCTCGTGGAGGCCGTTGTCCCAGAACCCGCTCGGCGCCGTGTGCACCTGGAGGTCGGGAGCGGCCAGCCCGTCCCGGCTCCGGAAGAAACCGCCGGCCTCACCGACGTTGGACACCAGCGGCCCACGTCCGGCCGCCTTCGCCTTGCCGAAGTTGAGCAGGGTGTTGAGCTCGGCGAGGTCGGTGGTGTCCTTGGTGTGCCACACCAGGGGTGCCGCCGGATGGTCGTGCAGGTTCTGCCCCACGCCGGGCAGGTCGACGACGACGTCGACACCGACCTCCCGCAGGTGCGCGGCAGGCCCGATGCCGGAGAGCAGCAGCAGCTGCGGCGAGTTGATGGTGCCGCCGGACAGGATCACCTCCGCGTCGGCGTAGGCGACCTCCTCCTCGGCGCCGTACTGGTAGGCGACGCCGACCGCCCGCCCGTTCTCGACGACGACCCGGGAGGCGAGCGCACCGGTCCGCACGGTCAGGTTCGGCCGGTCGCGGGCCGGGTCGAGGTAGGCCTTGGCGACCGACCAGCGCCGCCCGTTGCGGCAGGTGACCTGGTAGAGCCCCGCGCCCTCCTGCTCCGCGCCGTTGAAGTCGTCGGTCGGTTTGAAGCCGCTGGCCACCGCCGACTCGACCCAGGCGGTGCTCAACGGATGCGTGTAGCGGCGGTCCTCGACGTGCAGCGGGCCGTTCTGGCCATGGAACGGCGCCCCGAGACGAGTGTTCGCCTCGGCCCTGATGAAGTACGGCAGCACGTCGTCGTACCCCCAGCCGGTCGCACCGTGCTCGTCGCGCCAGGTGTCGTAGTCGAGCCGGTTGCCGCGGATGTAGATCATCGCGTTCATCGACGAGCAGCCGCCGAGTGCCTTCATCCGGGGCCAGTACGCCCTGCGGGCGTTGAGCTGCTTCTGCTCGGTGGTGTTGTAGTGCCAGTCCCACTTGGTCTTGAACAGGGTGGCGAACGCCGCCGGGATGGTGATCTCGTCGGCGACCGCCTCGCCGCCGGCCTCGAGGAGCAGGACCGTGGTTCCCGGGTCCTCCGTGAGCCGCGCCGCGAGCACCGCACCGGCACTTCCGGCTCCGACGATGACGTAGTCATGGGTCTGCTGGCTCACATGGTCTCCTCGGCTGCCCGGTGGGTCCGCTCGTCGCGCGTGCGACTGAACCTAGCCCGCGGCGGGACGGACGACAACGGCATGCATCGCTGGTCACGGCTGCGTAGTTGTGCGTACTCGTTGGCGTGTCAACCGCGTGTTCCGCCGACTTAGCCTCGATCCACTCGCTCGTCAAGGCGAGTCTGGGGAGGCCGCAGATGCCTGGTGTCAGTCGATTTCTCACTGGGTCGTCCGTCCTGGTCGCTGGCGTGGTTGGCGTGACGGTCGCGGCCCTTCTCCTGACCGATACGGCCGGGCCATCGATGGAGTCGCGACGAACGCCTCGGGTCGACCCGCGGCCGGTGACTCTGTCAGCGGTTTCCGAGCGGCCGTTCGGGACGGACGCATGGAGGCTTACCAAGCCGGCGACCAACCGTCAGATCGAGGGCTACCCGACGGTGGCGAGCGGGGTTGCCGGTGTCCGGGTGGGTCTGAAGGTCTCGACAATTGCCAGGACCTTCCGGGTCCACGCCTTCCGGCTCGGCTGGTACGAGGGGGGCACCGGGCGGCTCGTGTGGCGGTCCCGCGTGTCCCGGGGAAGGCAGCAGGCAAGCGCAGCCTTCGCGCCGTACTCGACCCGGACCATCGTGGCGCCGTGGCGGCGGATCCTGTCCGTCGATACCCGCGGCTGGAGGCCCGGCGCGTACGTTTTCAAGCTGACCACCGGCTCGCGGTGGCAGGCTCATGTGCCCTACTTCGTCCGATCCCGGTCTTCGCGCGGGAAGGTCGCGCTCGTCGCGCCGGTGACCACCTGGCAGGCCTACAACGACTGGGGCGGTTACAGCCTCTATGTCGGGCCCTCGACCGACCGAAGAAGCTGGGCGGTGAGCTTCGACAGGCCGTATCCGCCGCCTGGAGCCGGCCAGATGATGTACGGCGTCGTGCCTGTCGTGGTCTGGGCGGAGCGGCTCGGTCTCCCTCTGGCCTACTTCACCAACCTGGACCTGTCCCGGCGCACTCGCCTTCTCTCCGGTGCACGCGGATACGTGTCGATGGGGCACGACGAGTATTGGACGTTGTCGATGCGCAACAGCGTGCTGGAAGCGCGAAGGTCCGGGACGAACCTGGCGTTCCTCGGGGCCAACACGATGTACTGGCGGATCCGGCTGGAGGACCGTGAAACGGGGCGACGGAGGGTTGTCGTCGGCTACCGGTCGGACGCCCACCTAGACCCGATGCGAGGGGTTCAGCCTGCTCGAACCACCGCGCGCTTCCGGGACCCGCCGGCACGGAAGCCCGAGAACTCCCTGATCGGGATGTTGTACGAGTGCTTCCCGGTTGACGCACCGTACCGGGTCGTCTCACCGCGTTGGTGGGGATTCGAGGGCACGAGGGTCCGCCGAGGGCAGGAGTTCGCGCACCTCGTCGGTATCGAGGCGGACCGCGTGTACCCCGTCGCGTCGACACCACGGCCGATGCGGATCCTCTCCCACGTGTCCTACAGCTGCGGCGGGGTGAGCACGTCAGCGCAGTCGGTGTACTACACCACGAAGTCGGGGGCTGGCGTCTTCGCGGCGGGAACACTGCGATGGACGTGCGCGCTGACCGGCCGGTGCGGCGACTACACGCTGCAAGCACGCACCATCCGTTTCACCCGGCGGGTGACCAGCAATCTGCTTCGGCAGTTCGCGGCCGGGCCGGTCGGGCGGCGCCATCCGGCCCACGACAACGTCGACGCCTTCGACCTACCCAAGGTCAACCAGGTCCCGGCAAGCTGAGGGACGTGCGCCTGAACCGTCGCGCACCGAGCAGGGTCCGACCAGACGCTGGTCCTGAGCGACACGGACCGCCATCAGGCGATCGGTCACCTCCAGCTTGCGGTAGATGTGCTCCAGGTGCTTCTGGACGGTGCGCGGGGACCGCCCGAGTCGACGTCCGATGGCGGTCGCTGTGAGGCCGTCGCTGAGCAGCTGCAGCACAGCGAGCTCGGAACCGGTCAGACCCGATGCCGCCACAGCCCCTGCCGGAGGGCGAGACGACTCCAAGGTCAGAGCCTGTCGGGCCAGCAGCGCCAACAGGGGCTGGATGCGCCGGGCCAGTGCGATGTCGTCCCGGCTGAAGTCGTCGCCGGTTCGTGCCAGCACGAACGTCCGATGAGATCCCCCGGAACCCATCCGGTACGGAACTGACATCTGCTGGTCCAGTCCCACAGGGCGCAGGTGTTCGCGAACGAGGTCATACCCCCGTTGGGACGTGAGCCGACGAGGCACCCGACGAATCGACATGGCGGTCGGGTCACCTGTGATCGTGTACCAGCGCACCAGTGGATGCAGCCACATCGCCTCACGACGCCAGAACTCGAATTCATCCGGTGGTGGCCAGTTCCAGGGCAGGTCCAGCGACTCGAAGCCGAAGGTGCCGTCAGCGTCGGTCCAGTTCCACGACGCCGTGCAATCGAACGTGGCCCCCAGCTCGCGCAGGAGGGTCACGCGTGGGAACCGCGCCACCGGGCGACTCATCAGGTCGCCGACGATGTCCAGCCACGACTCGAAGCGTACGGTCGATCCGTCCATCACCGTCCCCCGTTGCGAGGCCCTGACGGGTCCACAAATACGATACCAAGAACCATGCATCGTTCCGGTACAAGTTGTTGACTAGGACCGGGCAGGGTCCTGACCGCTCGGGAGGTCGGCGCGGAAGGACAGGTGGCCCATCAGCGATGGCCTGCCCACGGCGTACGCCGCCTTGGAGTAGATGTCCGGGAACCAGTGCAGGGTGGAGGGCAGGTACCACCGGTACCGGTCGGGGGCGTCGTAGCACCGGAACTCCACTGCCCGGAAACCCGCCTGTTCGAGCCGGCGGCTTATCTCCCTGATCGAGTTCAGCCGGTACTCGGTGACGAAGTGGTACTGGGCGATCACGTCCGGCGGCTTCAGCCTGGCGAGCAGCCAGTCAGAGGCACCGAGCCGCGTGCTCGCCCAGGTGAGCAGCCCGAAGTACTGGTACCTGTTCAGGGTGAGGGCGAACAACGAACCGCCCGGCTTCAGTACCCGGGCGCAGGCGCCCACGAAAGCCGCCGGTGCGGCGACGTGCTCGAGCACGTAGACGGCGAACGCGACGTCGAACTCGCCCGCGTGGTCGGTTGCGAACGCTTCCAACGACATCTGGTGGCGCTCGTCGAGCGAGGGGTTGTCGTGGATCGAAGGGTCCGGATCGACCCCCACCATGTAGGTCATCCGCCTGGTGATCGGTCTGAGCCCACCGGAGAGGTTCTTGCCGGCGCCGATGTTCAGCGTCCGCATCCCCGGCCGGCACGACTCCCCGACCCATTGTGCAAAGCCGGCCACGGTGTCCATCGGCGGCGGCACGACGATGACGCTGATACTGAGCATGTGCGACTCTGTTGCTGAGGAACGGTCCCGGTCACTCCGAGATCCGGGCACCGCGCGAGGTCCTCTCTACGGCAGATTACAACCGCCGCGGCAACTCCGGTGAATCGAGATTCGAGTGGCGTCGGTGTCGCGCAGGCTCGTGTCAGGGCCAGGCCTTGCCGTGTGCTTCGTCATCCTTTTGCTGCTGTCTCTCGGACCGCTGCTCGCCGTCGACCGAGGGCTGAACCAGCCATGGCGGGAGACCTGGCCGCGCGTTGAACCGTTGATGCAGATGCTGGTCCGGCTCGGCCAGCGTGCCGTGTGCCTGCCCGTGCTGATCCTGGTCGCCGCGTACTACGCACGGCGTACCCGGTCCTGGCAACCGTTGCTTGTCTCCGCCGCCTCGGTGCTCGTGCTCAATCTTGTGGTCGGTATCTGCAAGATCGTGACAGCCAGGGGCGACCCGTTGAGCGGCGATCCCGGGTTCTTCGAGCAGGGTGTGCTGTTCCCCTCGGGCCACGCCGCCAACGCCGTGCTGGTCTACGGGCTGGCCGCCCACCTCGCCCGACGGTACGACGGGCCGCTGAGCCGGGCGGCTCGGCTGCTGACCGGCCTGACCTGGTTCGTGTGTGTAGCGATGCTGGTGACCGGTCTGTACTTCCGTTGGCACTGGCTCACCGATCTCGTCGCCGGCTACCTGGTGGGCGGAGTGGTTCTTCGCGCGACCATCTACGGGGAGCTGCGCTTCGCTGAGCACCGCACGTAACCACGGCGCCCTCGGCTCGTTGTTCGGGATGTCCTGCCCCCGCGCCCCTGAGGTGAAACATGACCGCACGCCGCGTCGCCATCGCATCCGCCCTCGCCATGCTCGCGACGATGGCGCCGTCGGTCTCCACACCGGCCACGGCGGCCCCGGAACCGAAGACCACCGACGGGTGCATCAGCAGCGTCCCTGAGCCGGGCACCAGTGAGGCCGTGAAGATCTGCTACACGCTGTTCAAGCCTGCCGGTGCAAGCCGGGCGCACAAGGTTCCGATGGTGCTGCACAGCCACGGGTGGGGCGGGTCGCGCACCACCGATGTCGACTCGTTCGAGAAGTGGCTCAACGCGGGCTTCGGCATCCTGTCCTTTGACCAGCGGGGTTTCGGTGAGAGCGGCGGCAAGGCGCACGTGGAGAACCCGGCCTACGAAGGCAAGGACGTCCAGCGGCTGGTGCGGCTGGTCAGCAAGCTGCGCTGGGTGAAGAAGGACGGCAAGGGCGACCCACGGCTAGGCGCGATCGGCGGCAGCTACGGCGGCGGCTACCAGTTCGTCGGCGCGTTCCGGCAGCTGATGGACCGGGGCGAGCCGATCTTCGATGCTCTCGCCCCCGAGATCACCTGGTACGACCTCAAGGAAAGCCTCGCTCCACAGGAGGTCGGTCGCAGCGCCTGGATCACCGCCCTCACCGCGGCAGGCGCCGAGGCACTTCCGCCCGAGGTGGTTGCCGCCTCCCTGCAGGGCGTGGCCACCGGAATGTGGCCCGACGGAACCGTCCCCGGAACCGCCGACATGAACGCGTTCTTCAAGAAGAACGGACCGGCCTGGCACGTGGCGCAGGGCCGCCGCCTCGACATCCCGGTGCTGTTCGGCCAGGGCGCCACGGACACTCTCTTCCCGCTCGACCAAGGCCTGAAGAACTTCCAGCG
The DNA here is from genome assembly GCA_035249775.1 of Nocardioidaceae bacterium. GTDB lineage: Bacteria > Actinomycetota > Actinomycetes > Propionibacteriales > Nocardioidaceae > Nocardioides_C. The sequence goes on from DATFGA010000264.1 coordinate 9,243, forward strand.
CGCGCTGACCCCGAAGGCCCGCCGGCACAGCATCTTCGTGGGCTACAACGGCGGGCACGTGCTGCCCGCTGTCTTCCCGCAGGCGGTCGGCGTCGCCGGTGACCCGTGCAGCAAGAAGCTGGCCGGCGGTTCGTTCACCGACCTGGCGATCCGGTTCTTCACCGAGAAGCTGAAGCGCAAGGACACCGGACTGAACGGGTACGGCCGCTACCACCTCGCGACGGCCGGTGCCGGCTGTACGACGGTGGGTTCGGTGGTCGCGGACAAGAGCTTCCCGGTCGGCACCGTTGCCACCAGCGAGACGGTCGGCGCGCCGATCGCGGTCAAGATTGCGGACGGACCGATCCGGGTGGCGGGCACGCCGTACCTCGACGGCACGATGTTCGCCGCCGGAGTGAACAACCGCGCCTTCTACGGTCTCGCCGTGGGCACCAGCCCGGCCGACGCCCGGCTGGTCCAGAACAACGTGCTGCCGGTCAACGAGCTCGCGCCGGTGCTCGGTGAGGAACGCAGCATCGAGCTGCCGTCGGTGGCCGTCGACGTCGCCAAGGGTGAATCGCTGTTCGTGCTGGCGACGCCGATCAGCGACACGTTCGCCGGCATGGGCAGCCGCACGCCGGGCGCGATCATCCTCCAGGACGCGGTCGTACGGCTCCCTGTCGTGGGCCGCTGAGCATCGGAGGTGGCGGCTTGAGGAGAGCCGCCAATGCCCGCTCGCCTATCTCGACCACTAACCAACTAGGCACGGTTCAGCTTGCGTGGCTGTACTCGTACTCGATCGGCTCGCGGTCCAGATAGACCTGCATCGCAATCTCGGCCCACTGCCGGTCGGCCGACTCTCCGGTCGGGCCCCTGGGGCCGGTTTCGTCA
>DATFGA010000265.1:0-4424 GCA_035249775.1 Nocardioidaceae bacterium
GGGAACGGGTGGCCCGCCCAAATCGCCGCGTCCCTCGCGTCCCAAGAACACCATGGTGCCATGGTGTTCTGCCGCTCCCCATGGGGTTCATGCCATGGGGAGTGGCAGATCGCCTGCATACCGTGGTAATCGCCCGCGGCCGGCTCCGTCAGCGTTGCCGACTGTTCTTCTTGTTCTTCTTGGTCTTCTTGGACTCCGGCTTGGGTGCGGCGATCTCGCCGGTCCACTGGATCGGTGCGACCTCCTGGTCCGGCCGGAAGCTGACCCCTTCCAGCGTCCCACCGTCGGGGGCGAGGTAGACCAGGCATGTCTGCATCGAGTCGCCCGGCTCGAACTTCTTCGGCAGCTGCTCGGACGCACAGGGCCGGAAGCTGGTGGTGAACGACGCCGCCGGGAGCAGGGTGTTCTCCGCGTCGACGCCCCACAGCGGGATCGGTACGCCGCCCACGTCACCCTCACCGATGTTCTCCACGGTCACGTCGACGTAGTAGGGGGTCGCGGAGCGCGTGTACTCGTCGAGGACGAAGCCGGAGAAGTCCTTGGTCCTGCCCTCGGCGGCCTTCTCCACGGTCAGCTCGAGCACGGTCCCGCGCTGCTGGGTCGGCTCGAAGATCACCGAGGCGGGCTCGCCGAAGGACAGGTCGGTGGCGGGCTCGGTCAACGTGACCGCGGGGGGCACGCTGACGGTCGAGGTGGGGCTCGGCGACGCGGACGCGGTCGCCTCGCCCGTCGTACCTCCCCCGCCCTGGCTGCACGCGGCCAGCGTCAGAGCGGCAGCGAGGGCCGCGGCGACGGCGCGCCCCGTGGGCATGGCGGTTCGACTTGTCATTCCAGGCATCCGTTCATTGTGCATGCCGGACCCCAACCCGGTCCGGCGCGACGCGGCGGCTCAGCAGCCGAGCAGGCGCTCCGCGAAGTAGGCCTTGATCTGGTCGAGGCCGATCCGCTCCTGCTTCATCGTGTCCCGCTCGCGGACGGTGACCGCGTCGTCGTCGAGGGTGTCGAAGTCGACGGTCACGCAGTACGGCGTACCGATCTCGTCCTGGCGGCGGTACCGGCGGCCGATCGCACCCGCGTCGTCGAAGTCGACGTTCCACAACGTGCGCAGGTCGGCGGCGAGCCCGCGGGCCTTCGGGGAGAGGTCGGCGTTGCGGGACAGTGGCAGCACCGCGACCTTGATCGGTGCCAGGCGCGGGTCGAGCTTGAGCAGGGTGCGCTTGTCCACGCCGCCCTTGGCGTTCGGGGCCTCGTCCTCGGCGTAGGCGTCGATCAGGAACGCCATCATCGACCGGTTCACGCCGGCTGCCGGCTCGATCACGTAGGGGGTCCAGCGCTCACCGGTCGCCTGGTCGAAGTAGGACAGGTCCTGGCCCGAGTGCTCAGCGTGGGTGGACAGGTCGAAGTCGGTGCGGTTCGCGATCCCTTCGAGCTCGCCCCACTCCGAGCCCTGGAACTGGAAGCGGTACTCGATGTCGACGGTGCGCTTCGAGTAGTGCGACAGCTTCTCCTTCGGGTGCTCGAAGTGGCGCAGGTTCTCGCGGTCGATGCCGAGGTCGACGTACCAGTCGGTCCTGGTGTCGATCCACCTCTGGTGCCACTCCTCGTCCTCACCCGGCTTGACGAAGAACTCCATCTCCATCTGCTCGAACTCGCGGGTGCGGAAGATGAAGTTGCCGGGGGTGATCTCGTTGCGGAAGCTCTTGCCGATCTGGCCGATCCCGAACGGCGGCTTGCGGCGCGAGGAGCCCATCACGTTCGCGAAGTTGATGAAGATGCCCTGCGCGGTCTCCGGGCGCAGGTAGTGCAGGCCCTCCTCGGTGTCGACCGGGCCGAGGTAGGTCTTGAGCAGGCCGTTGAACATCCGCGGCTCGCTCCAGGCGTTCTTGGTGCCGCAGTTCGGGCAGGCGATCAGCGCCATGTCGACGTCATCGGGGTTGTCGATCCCCTTCTTCTCCGCGTAGGCCTCCTGGAGGTGGTCCTCGCGGTACCGCTTGTGGCACGACTCGCACTCGATCAGCGGGTCAACGAACGCCTGCAGGTGGCCGGAGGCCTCCCAGACCTTGGTCGGGAGGATCACCGACGAGTCGAGGCCGACCACGTCGTCGCGGGACTGGACCGTGGCGCGCCACCACTGCTTCTTGATGTTCTCCTTGAGCTCCACGCCGAGCGGGCCGTAGTCCCACGCCGACCGGGTGCCGCCGTAGATCTCGCCGCACGGGTAGACGAAGCCACGCCGCTTGCACAGGGACACGATCGCGTCGACGTTGGCGGGGGAACTCTTCGAAGAAGGCTTTGCAGACACGGGATCTCGGCTCCATCACTCAGAACGCCGGCTGGCTGACGGCGAGGTCTCAGGGTATCCGCCGCAGCGAGCCGCACGCCGGTTGGGGCGAGCCACCTGAATCGGTCAGAGACTGCGCGGCAGCTGCCGGTTGAGGTCGGCCCCGTCGTCCGGTGCGACGATCTCGTACGCCGACGGCTCGTCGAGGGCCCGGGACAGCAGAGGAACGGCGCCGACCTTCACGTCGTACGACGACAGCGCCCGCCGGTAGCTGCCGACGTTCTCCCACCGGGTCTGCATCACCCACAAGGAGGGGTCGTCCACGTTCCTGCCGACCGCGCCGTCGACGTACCCGGGCCGGTCCGCGAGAAGGTCGTGGGCCGCGATCACCTCGTCCCGGAACGCCGCCGCGTCGTCCTCGGCCACCCGGAACCGGTTCACCACCAACATCCCCCAGACCCTACCCACCCCTCCTCCCCCGTTGAGACGCACCCTTTTCGCAGTTGAGACGCGGGTTTTTCGCCGGCGAACCGCGCCTTTTTCACCGTTCAGACGCGCCCTTCTCGCCGGCGAGCCGCGCCCTCTTCGCACCAGAAGCACCGGGCAGAAGCCGGACGTACGAACGGACCGGACGACCGCGAACTTTCCACGTCTCACCAGCGAAAAACTCACGCATGAACGGCGAATTTCTCGCGTCTCAACGGGCCAGGTTGACAATGATTGTCATTTGGATTGAGAATGATTCTCATGAAGTTGGGTTCCGGACTGCGCTCGTGTGCTGCCGGCGGCGTGGTGATCGTGGCGGGCGCGCTGTTGGCCGGCTGCGGCGCGGTGACCGGGGCGGACAGCGGCAAGCCGCAGGTCGTGGCGTCGTTCTACCCGCTGCAGTACGTCGCGGAGCGGGTGGCCGGTGAGCATGCCGAGGTGCACAACCTGACCTCACCAGGGGTGGAGCCGCACGACCTCGAGCTCAACGTGATGCAGACCGCCGAGGTCGCGGACGCGGACCTGGTGCTCTACCAGCACGGCCTCCAGCCGGCGGTCGACGAGACGGTCGAGCAGAACGGCCCCGAGCACGTGGTCGACGCCACCGAGGTCGTCGAGCTCGCGCCGGCCGGTGACCACGGCGACGAGACCGACGAGGAGCACGCCGACCACGCATCGGACGGCGGAGACCCGCACTTCTGGCTCGACCCCGAACGGCTGGCCCAGGTCGCCGCCGCCTTCGAGGACGAGCTCGCTGCCGTCGACACCGACCACGCCGCTGACTACGCCCGCAACCTCGAAGCCCTCCAGCGCGACCTGGCTGCACTCGACGGGGACTACCGGGCCGGGCTCGCCGACTGCAAGATCGACACCGTGGTGGTCAGCCACGACGCGTTCGGCTACCTCGAGAAGTACGGTCTTCACTTCGAGGCGATCAACGGGCTCTCCCCCGACGCCGAGCCCTCCCCCGCACACCTCGCGGAGATCCACGACCTCGTCGAGTCCGAGGGCATCACCACCGTGTTCTCCGAGACCCTGGCCAGCGAGCAGATGGCGCAGACCGTGGCCGGTGACCTCGGCATCGACACCGCGGTGCTCGACCCCCTCGAGGGCCTCAGCGACCAGACCGCGGACGAGGACTACCTCTCGCTGATGCGCCAGAACCTGGCCGCGCTGCAGGAGGCCAACCGATGCCGGTGATCGAGGTCCGCGACGGGTCGGTCTCCCTGGGCGGCCGGCCGGTGCTGCGCGGGATCGACCTGCGGATCGAGCCGGGTGAGGTCGTCGCGGTCCTCGGCGCCAACGGCTCCGGCAAGTCCACCCTGGTCCGCACGACGATGGGACTGGTCCCTACCAGCCGCGGGGAGGTGCGGCTCTTCGACACCGAGCTCGACCGGTTCCGGGACTGGAAGCGGATCGGTTTCGTCCCCCAACGCGCGACCGCCGCGGCCGGCGTACCCGCCTCCGTCCGTGAGGTCGTCTCCTCGGGCCGGCTCTCGCGACGCTCCCTGCTGCGCCCGCTGCGCAGGGCCGACCGGGCCGCCGTCGAGGACGCGATCGCCGCCGTCTGGCTCGCGGACCGGGCGAGGGACGGCGTCTCCACCCTGTCCGGCGGCCAGCAGCAGCGAGTGTTGATCGCCCGCGCGCTGGCCGGTGA
>DATFGA010000266.1:0-14718 GCA_035249775.1 Nocardioidaceae bacterium
GCAGATCTCGCACCCGAAGCTCCAGTCGGCCTCGCTCGACCACACGATCTGGTTCCACCGGCCGTTCCGGGCCGACCAGTGGCTGCTCTACGACCAGGCCTCGCCGTCGGCATCCGGCGGTCGTGGTCTGGCGTTCGGTCGAGTGTTCACCGAGGAGGGGACGCTGGTGGCCTCGGTCGCGCAGGAGGGGCTGATCCGGATCCGCGACTGACCCGGCGGAGCCGCGCCAGACCCGCATATAGCACCATTTCCGCGAAATTCGCGGACAGACACGCCGGCGAGTCGTTACGGTTGGGCGTTCCTGAGTCTCAGTGAGCACTCTGAGGTCCTTGTGACCGGTGTGAACGAGCTCGTCCCGCTCCGCCGAGAGGACCCGGTATGCGCCTGCCTGGATGGACCCCGCGGGCCGGATGGCTGCCGTTGGCCGTGGCGGGTGCCCTGGTCGGCGGTGTGCTCGCCGCGGCCCCGGCGCAGGCGTCGCCGACCCTGGAGCCTGGTGCGCCGGCCTACGAGCTGCCGTTCCCGTGCGGGCAGCAGTGGCTCGGCACCACCCGGAGCAGCCACCGACCCAGCCAGATGTCGATCGACTTCAACCGCTCCGGTGACCTCGGCGACCTGCTGGTCGCTGCCGCCCCGGGGGTGGTGAGCCGGGTCGCGAACACCGGCAGCACCAGCTACGGGCGCTACCTGATCATCGACCACGCCGACGGCCACTCCACGCTCTACGCGCACCTGAAGGCGGTCTGGACGACACCCGGCCAGCAGGTCGACCAGGGCGCCGTGATCGGGCTCGTCGGCGACACCGGCGGGGTGACCGGTCCGCACCTTCATTTCGAGGAGCGGCTCGACAGCCAGGTCCAGCCGCCGGCGTTCCACGGGACCGGGTTCGCCTTCGGCACGACGATCGCGTCCACGAACTGTCCCGACGTACCGCTGGCCGGGGACTGGGACAACGACCGGGTCGACGAGGTCGCGGTGTTCCGGCGTGCCCGGGCCGGCACGTTCCGGCTCGCCGAGCAGGACGGTACCGCCGAGGCGATCCGGTTCGGCCGCGGCAGCGACGTGCCGGTGGCGGGGGACTGGAACGGCGACGGCCAGACCGATCTCGGAGTACGTCGTCCCGGGCGGCGGATGTTCCTGCTGCGCAACGCCGACGGTACGTCGACCCCGGTGCGACTCGGCCGGCGCGCGGACCTGGGGGTCACCGGGGACTGGAACGGCGACCAGATCACCGACCTGGGGGTCTGGCGGCCGCGGGTGGCCACCTTCCACCTGCTGCACGCACCCGGGGTCGTGGAGAAGGTGCAGCTGGGCAGCGTCGGCTCGCAGCCGGTGACCGGCGACTGGAACGGCGACGGGCGCAGCGACCTCGGCGTGTTCGACCCGGTCACCGCGACCTTCACGCTGCGGGTCACCGGGGCGGACGGCACCGCGTGGTACTCGACCGTCACCTTCGGCCTCGGCAGTGACATCCCGGTCACCGGCGACTGGGACGGCAACGGGGTCACCGACGTCGGCACGTGGACACCGAGCACCGCGACTTACTCGCTGCGCACCGCTCCGACGACCGGGCGCCGCACCGCCACCGTGACCACGCAGCGGTTCGGGCGTCCGCGATGACCGTCTAGTCGAGCGCGGTGGTGCGGCCCAGCAGGTGCGGTGCGCCGTCCTTCGGACTGGTCAGCGAGAACGCGAAGTCCTGCCGCCCCGATCCGCCGGCCACCGGCCGCGACCCGAACGCGACCCTGCTCGGCAGCAGGATCGGCTTCTTGAACGCGACGTCGACCCGCACCGCGTCCGGTAGTCGGCCCTCGAGCGCCGCGAGGCAGCGGGCCTTGCTCCACATGCCGTGCGCGATCTGCCGGGGGAACCCGAACGCCTTGGCGGTCACCCCGTAGAGGTGGATCGGGTTGTGGTCACCGGACACGGCTGCGTAGCGCCGGCCGGCGTCGCCGGAGAGGTTCCACTCGATCCCGGAGGCCGGCACCTCCTCGAACGACCGCTCCGAAACGGCGCCGTCGCCCTCGGCGGATGCGCCCCGGCGGAGGAACGTGGAGGTCTCCTCCCACACCAGCTCCCCGGCGGAGTGCACCTGCGTGACGATGTCGAACGCCCGGCCCTTGGGATGGGCGCGCAGGTCCTGCGGCCGTGCCGTGACCTGCAGCCGCTCGGCCGCGGAGATCGCGCGGTGCGCGGTGATCGAGTTCTCGATGTGCACCAGGCCGACGGCCGGGAAGGGGAAGGCACCGTCGGTCATCAGTGCCAGGTGCAGCGGGAACGCCAGCATGTGCGGGTAGCTGACCGGAAGCGCCTCGCGCAGGCCGAAGCCGCAGACCTCCGAGTAGGCCGCGACGTGGTCGCGGTCGACCGGAACGTCATGGCGGGTCAGCGTGAGCTGGGGCAGGGTGCTCCCGGACTTGCGGATCCCCGGCAGCAGGGAAGCTCCGGGGAGCACCGGCAGGGCTGCCTTGAGCAGCAGCGGCAGGGTGTTGGGCGTGCCCTGGATCTCACGGGTGGTGGCGGAGGTCACCGGTCAGGCCCCGAGCATCATCTGGCCGCAGACGCGGACCACGTTGCCGTTGACGGCGGTCGACGCCGGGTTGGCGTACCACGCGATCGTCTCGGCGACGTCGACCGGCAGCCCGCCCTGCGAAAGCGCGTTGAGCCGGCGGCCCACCTCGCGGGTCATCAGCGGCACGGCCGCGGTCATCTTGGTCTCGATGAACCCGGGCGCCACCGCGTTGACCGTGATCCCGTTCTCGAGCTCGTCGGCCAGTGAGTCCACGAAGCCGATCACGCCGGCCTTGGACGCGGCGTAGTTGGTCTGGCCCAGGTTGCCGGCGATGCCCGCGATCGACGCGACGCCGATGATCCGGCCGTTGGCGTTGACCAGGTCCTGCTTCAACAGCTCGGCGGTGATCCGCTCCGGCGCGGTGAGGTTCACCGCGATCGTGGAGGCCCAGCCGTCCTCCTTCATGTTGGCCAGCTTCTTGTCGCGGGTGATCCCGGCGTTGTGCACCACGATGTCCACGCCACCGTGCTTGTCCTTGACGTGCTTGGCGATCCGCTGCGGGGCGTCCTTGGTGGTGATGTCGAGGGTCAGGTGGTCACCGTCGAGCTCGTTCATCACCGACTGCAGCTCGCTGGCCGCCTGGGGTACGTCGATGCCGAGCACGGTGGCGCCGTCGCGGTGCAGCACGCGGGCGATCTGCTCGCCGATGCCCCGGCTGGCGCCGGTCACGATCGCGACCTTGCCGGCCAGCGGGGTGGTCCAGTCGGTCACCGGCTCCGCGACCGTGGTCTCGCCGTGTGCGCCGATCCGGATCACCTGGCCGGAGACGTAGGCCGACTTCGGCGAGAGCAGGAAGCCCAGGGTCGAGGCGGTCGCCGCGTCAGCGGCTGGGGCGACGTACACCAGCTGCACCGTCGAGCCGCGGCCCACCTCCTTGCCGAGCGAGCGGGTGAAGCCCTCCAGCGCCCGCTGGGTGACGCGCTCCTCGCGGGTGTTGGTCATCTCCGGGGGCGTCCCGAGCACCACGATCCGCGCGCACTGCTCGAGGCTGCGCATCAGCGGGGTGAAGAACCGCTGCAGCTCGACCAGGCCTGCGGAGGACTCGATGCCGGTGGCGTCGAAGACCAGGCCCTGGTAGCGCTCGCCCTCGGAGGCGGCCTTCACGCTCGCGATGCCGAGGTCGTCGAGGGCGTCGGTGAGCGCTCCGCTCAGCCGGCCGTTCCCACCGAGCACCACCGTGCCGTCCACCAGCGGGTCGCCCTCCTGGTAGCGCTTGAGCGGGACCGGGTTGGGCAGGCCCAGGTTCTTGGCGAGCAGCTGGCCCACAGGGGTGCGGATCAGGGACGAGTAGCGGTCGCTCATGAGGGTGGTTCCTCCGGGGTCGGTGAAGCCGGCGGTGCGGTCAGGGCGGTGCACGTGCAGCCGCTGACCGCAATGTAACTACGGGTGTAACTCAGGTTCCACATTTCGTGACGTGGCCCTCACTACGTTCCCTTTTCCGAGGAGGGCACGCAAGGATGGAGACTCGGGCGGCATCGGCCCGCCCGGACCGCACCTTTCCGCTCAGGTCACGATCAGGAGCTGACACATGCAGGCCACCACGCGTCGCGTCGCCGTCATCGGCGGGAACAGGATCCCGTTCGCCCGCTCGAACACCGTCTACGCCACCGCGTCCAACCAGGACATGCTCACCGCGGCGATCGACGGCCTGGTCACCCGGTTCGGGCTCGAGGGTGAACGGCTCGGCGAGGTCGTCGCCGGCGCCGTGCTCAAGCACTCCCGTGACTTCAACCTGACCCGCGAGTGCGTGCTCGGCTCCCGGCTGGCGCCGGAGACCCCTGCCTACGACATCCAGCAGGCCTGCGACACCGGGATCCAGGCCGCCACGCTGGTCGCGAACAAGATCGCACTCGGCCAGATCGAGGTCGGCATCGCCGGTGGCACCGACACCACCTCGGACGCGCCGATCGCGGTCAACGAGAAGCTCCGCAAGATCCTGCTCCAGGCGAACCGGGCAAAGTCGCTGCAGGGCCGGCTCGCCGCCCTCGCGAAGGTGCGCCCGGCCTACCTCGCTCCGGCGATCCCGGCGAACCTGGAGCCGCGGACCGGGCTGTCGATGGGGGAGTCGGCTGCGCTGACCGCGGTGGAGTGGGGTGTCACCCGCGAGGAGCAGGACGAGCTGGCGGTGGCCTCCCACCACAACCTGGCCGCGGCGTACGACCGTGGCTTCCTCGACGACCTGGTCACGCCGTTCCAGGGCCTGGAGCGGGACCAGAACCTGCGGCCGGACTCGTCGGTCGAGAAGCTGGCCACCCTCAAGCCGGTCTTCGGCAAGGGGGAGGCGGCGACGATGACCGCGGCCAACTCCACGCCGCTCACCGACGGTGCCTCGGCGGTGCTGCTCGCGTCGGAGGACTACGCGAGAGAGAAGGGCCTGCCGGTGCTGGCCTACTTCACGGCGGCCGAGACCGCTGCAGTGGACTACGTGCACGGTGGCGAGGGGCTGCTGATGGCGCCGGCGTACGCGATGCCGCGGATGCTCGAGCGGGAGGGTCTGTCGCTCCAGGACTTCGACTTCTACGAGATCCACGAAGCGTTCGCGTCGCAGGTGCTGGCCACGCTGCGGGCGTGGGAGGACCCGATCTTCTGCAAGGAGCGGCTCGGTCTGGACGCGCCACTCGGCGCGATCGACCGGAGCAAGCTCAACGTCACCGGCTCGTCGCTGGCCGCCGGGCACCCGTTCGCCGCGACCGGTGGCCGGATCATCGCCACGCTTGCCAAGCTGCTCGACGAGAAGGGGTCCGGCCGCGGTGTGATCTCGATCTGCGCCGCCGGTGGCCAGGGCGTGACCGCGATCATCGAGAAGTAGTCAGTCGGTCAGCGACGCCCACGCGGCTACCTCGCGCACCGTCGGTTCCGGGTCGTCGAGCATGCCTCGTGCGGCGTCCACCGCCTCCTCCGGCATCAGCTCCCGCATGGCATAGAGCGCGCACACGCGGAGCCACGGTTCGCCCCAGAGACCGTTCGGGTCGTGGACGAGCTCGCGCAACCGCTGCTCTCGCGGGAGGTGTCCGGTCCTCAGTGGGGCGAGCTGCTGTCGACGGGTCTCCTCGTCGAGCGTCGGGTCGACGAGTGCCAGCACGACGGATGTCTCGGTGCGGCCGAGGGTGACCTCGAGCATCTCGATCGCCAGCCCGCGTTCCTGACCGATCGGTGACGCCAGGCGGGCGACCGCCCGAGTCACCCCCGCCGCATCGTGCACCAGTGCAAGCAGGCCGACCACCCGCTCACCGGCGCTGGACACCTCATCGCGCAGTGCGCGGACGAGGTGACCGGTCGACCCGGGACCCTCGAGTGCTGCGACGGCGTCCAGGGCGTGGGCGGCGCGTTCGAGCTCCTTGGTGACCGCGCTGCGGAGCCGGGTTCCGTCTCCGTTCATCTGATGGCCACTCCCGACCAGGGCGCGCACCGCGAGCTCGGCGACGTCGCGACGGTCGCTGCCGACGAGCTGCACCAGCAGGCCGCGGGTGGAGACGCTGTTGGCGGCCGCGAGGGCGCGCAGCAGCTGCATCGGCGCGGGACCGTCGTTGGCGAGTGCCATGGCGGCAGCCGGGACCAACGCATCGGCATTGGCGGCCAGTGCCTCCGCCAGCTCCGGGGGCGGCGACGGTGAGTCTGCGAGGTCGAGCAGCGACGGCGCGAAGAAGGGGTTGGGTACCGCGGCCGCGACAGCCAGCGCATGCCGGACGGACTCCTGGTCCTGGCCGCCGACGGCTGCGGTCCAGACCGACCGCGCCTGCGCCCCGGCGGGCGACTCAGCGGACACCAGGCCGGCCGCCGCGCCGAGTCGGACCTCGGGAAGCTCGTGCGCGAGGAGTGCCTGGACCGTGGATGTGCCCAGCTCGCCCGCGACCCGGGCCGCAGCGCCGCGCAACGCCGCCGGCTGGGTCGTGTCGAGGGCGAGGGCACCGACCGCAGGTGTCTGGTCGGCCAGTGCTGACCGTTGTACCGCTGACACGCCCAGCTCACGTCGGGCCGGGTCGGCGTCCGACAGCAGGCGGGCGACGTGCGAACCGAGGGAGGGGTCTCCTGCGTCCGCGAGTACGTCGAGCCCGACCTGCACGTCGCGGAGATCCGGGCTGGCGAGCAGTCGGCGCACCGCATCTTGTGATGAGTCATCGCTGATGTTGAGCGCCACCGGATCCCAGGAACGGTGCGAGAGCGCGGCGCGCAGCTTGACCCCGTACTCCCGAAAGGCGAGGACGGCCAGCAGCAGCCACGCCAAGGACAGGACGAACGTGATCAGCACGACCGCCCGGACATCGAGGCCGAGCCCGTTCACGACGATCAGCACTGCGCCCACCGCACCGAGAGCCAGCGGCACTCCCGCGCCCTCGGTGATCGTCTGTGCCCGCAGCCGTTCCTCGACCGGGAGCGCCTGGTAGGTGGAGTTGATCGACGTGCGGGTGGTTCCGTCGGTGAGCGTGATGTCGGTGACCTGCTGGGCGCAGACCAGGACGAAGAACAACGAGGTCGCGGGCCCCCCGGCGTAGCCGATCACAAGGCTGACCGCGACCAGGGCAAGCACCCCGGCCGGGTTCGCGGCGAGCCCGAGCCCGACTCCGTACCGCTTCAGCAGCCAGCCCGCGAGCAGGGTCATGAACGCGATGCTGGCCACGTTGATGATCGCGCCGAAGACGCCAAGGAACTGCGCCAGCTCACTCGGGTCGGGGTACCGGGCCGCTGCCCGCTCCCAGACGATGTAGTCGAGCAGCTGGGTCACCGCCGCGGACAGCAGCTGGTAGCCGAAGATCAGCAGGACCAGCCGGTTGCGCAGCAGCGGGGATCTCCCCGGCTTCGCCGTCTCCACGCTCACCGGCTGTGGCGGTGGCGGTGGCGAGCGGAGTTCGGCGGGGTGCCGGCGCGCTGTCGTGGTGACGAGCACGATGAACAGCACGGCCGCGACCACGTCGAACGGCAGCAGGCCGACGGGGCCTCCCACGACGTCGACGAGCGCTGCCGCAGCGAGACCGCCGATCGCGAAGCCGATCGAGAACCCGGCGACCACTCGTGGGAAGTGGGCCTTCATCTGGCGGACATGGAGGAGCCGCCCTGCCTGTGCCCCGACGATGACGAAACCCAACGGGATCGACAGCGGGAAGAGCAGCAGGAGGGCGAAGGTCGTCCACACCGCGTCGGCGCGGGTGAGCGCCACCCATGCCGCGATGACCACGGCCGTGTACGCCGTGAGGAGCACGACTGACAGGGAAGCGAGGGACAGCCGGCGTTGGGCGCGGTCCACGAGCGCGGAGACGGCGACCCCGACCACGGCGACACCGAGGTAGACGTACGGCAGTCCCGCGGCGCCGTACTCAGCGAGGAACAGCGAGCTCGCCGGGACCACGAGGAAGGCCATCATCAGGCCCAGGGCGATGGTCTGCCCCGTCAGCAGGACCAGGCGGACCCTCATGGCGGAGGGGCTACGAGACGGGTCTCGCGGAGCCGCCGGGACAGCTCTGTGATCACGCCGCGCGCGATCTCCGGACGCGCGGACATGGCATCGTCGAAGGCGGCCTTGCGGAGCTTGAACAGCAGCGCCTGGGTGGTCGCGGTCACCGTCGCCGAGCGGGGTTGGGGGTCGAGCACCGCCAGCTCGCCGACCACGGAACCGGGGCCGAGGTGCGCGGTCCGGTCGGCGCGGGTCACCTCCAGCCGGCCCTCCGCGACGACGAACAGCCAGTCCTCGACCGCTCCCTCGGCCATCACCACGTCACCGGCCGCGTACGTGACCTCGTCGACGACCTGCGCCACTCCGGCCAGGACCCGGTCCGGTGTTGCTGCGAACAGGTCGACGTGGCGAAGAACCGCCACCCGCTCGATTGTCAGATGCACATTTCGCACGCTACTCATACCGATGTGAGTCGCGGCAGACCCAAACGGGTCAGTCCTGGCGTGCTCCGATCGCCATCGCGACACTGGCCGCGACCATGTGCTCCTTGACCTGGTCGGGGGAGAGCGCCGCGACGACCGGCACCCCCGGCGCGGCCTCCTTGACCAGCATCCCTACGCGGGCGAGCTGCATCCCGCCGAGCCCGGTCGCGTAGAGCGTGTTCGCCAGCAGGTGTACGTCGTCGGTGTGGAAGATGTCCTGGGCCACGCCGTCCTCGAGCACGTCCGCGACCCGGGCCAGGCAGGTCGCGATCCCGCGACCGAGCCGGTAGACCGCCCCCTCGCTGATCTCCTCGAGCAGCTCCGGTCCCGGCCGGCGCATCAGGGTCTGGGCGCAGTCGACGAACGCCGGGTACTCGATGCCGAAGTCGATGAACGCCTCGGTGATCCGGCGCAGTCGCTGCTCCGGGTCGGCGCCCGTCGAGCCACTCGCGATGTCGGCGTCCGCAGCGGCCAGCCGGTGCTCGAGCTCCTCGAGGTAGCCGACGAGCGTCAGCGCGAACAGCTCCTCCTTGCCGGAGAAGTGCCGGTAGATGATCGCCCGGTTGATCCCGACGGCCCGGGCGATGTCCTCGATCTGCGCGTCCCGCACACCGCGGGCGTCGAAGAGCGCACGGGTCGCGTCGAGGATCTCCTTCTCCCGGCGGCGGCGGCGGACCGCGGCGGCGGACCGGCGACCGTCCGGTGCGGAGTTGGCTCCTCGGCCGGACTCATCGACGTCGGGCTGGCTGCTCATACCGCCATGCTACGGCTCCGCAACACCTAGTTGCACGAGGCGTACACGACGTCAGCCGCCGGTGTGCAGCGCCCGGACCATGTCCACCGTGTCCGCCTCCGCGGCGGTCTTGTCGTCGCGGTAGCGCAGCACCCGCGCGAACCGCAGTGCCATCCCGGCCGGGTAGCGCGAAGAGGTCTGGATCCCGTCGAAGGCGATCTCGACCACCTGCTCGGGCCGCACCGTGACGACGTACGACGTGCGCGAGGTCTCCAGCTCGAGGAACCGCTCGGTCTGCCAGCGGAGCATCTCGTCGGTCATCCCCTTGAACGTCTTGCCCAGCATCACGAACCCACCGGAGTCGGGGTCGCGGGCACCGAGGTGGATGTTCGACAGCCAGCCCTGCCGCCGCCCGCTGCCCCACTCGACGGCGAGCACCACCAGGTCGAGGGTGTGCCGCGGCTTCACCTTGACCCAGGCCGCGCCTCGCCGGCCGGCCTCGTAGGGCGCCGTCAGGTTCTTGACCACGACGCCCTCGTGACCCGACGTGACGGTGTCGGCGAAGAACGCCTGCGCCGACGCCGGGTCACCGGTGAGCAGCCGCGGGACCACCAGCTCGGCGGGCAGCGCCGCCGCCAGCCGGGCGAACCGCTCGGTGCCGGGCGCGTCGATCAGGTCCTCCCCGTCGAGGTGCAGGACGTCGAAGAAGTACGTCGTGAGCGGCACCTTCGCGCGCAGCGCCGCGACGTCGACCTTGCTCATGGTGCGGGCGGCCGTCTCCTGGAACGGCCGCGGACGGCCCTCCGGGTCGAGCGCGATCGCCTCACCGTCGAGCACGATCGTCTCGGCCGGCAGCGCCGCGACCGCCTCCACCACCTCGGGCAGCCGGTCGGTGATCTCGTCGAGGGTGCGCGTGAACACGGTGACCCGCCCGTCGTACTTGTGCACCTGGACCCGGATCCCGTCGAGCTTGCAGTCCACCGCAACCTGGTCGCCGCCGGGTGCGGCCTTGTCGAAAGCGTCGGCGACGTCGGGCGCGCTCGACGCGAGCATCGGCCGCAGCGGCCGGCCGACCTCGAGACCGAACCGCGCGAGTCCCGGCTCGCCCTCGGTCAGCGCCGCCACCGCGACCGGGATCGTCGCCCCACAGAGCATCGACGCGCGACGGACCGCGGCGGCGGGGATGCCGGACGCCACCGCGATCGCCTCCAGCATCAGCCCGTCCAGCGCACCCTGGCGCAGCTCGCCGGTGACCAGCTTGCGCAGGTAGTCCTGCTCCTCGGCGGTGGCGCGTCCGAACAGCTCGTCGACCAGCGCGGTCCGGGCGGTCCGCGAGCCGGACCCGGACACCGCGGCGATCTGCTCGAAGGCGTTGTGCACCTCGGCCACCGTCAGCGTGCTGGTCTCCGCCGGCGGCGGGAGGTCGGTAAGGCTCCGCCACCCGAGTCCCGTCCGCCGCTGGCGAAGCACCCCGGACAGGTAGGCGGTCGCGGTCTCCACCTGGCCCGGCTCCGCCTCTCCGAGCGCGGCGGCGAGCGCGGTCACCTTCGCGGTCCGGGACCGGGTCGCGCCCACGGTCCGCGACGCCTCCACCACCTCTTTGAGCAGCATGCCGCCCATTCTGCCCACATCCGGCCACGCGGCGGACGCGTCAGCCCCGGGGTTAGCCTGTGCCCGATGTCCTCCGAACCCGTGCCGATGCGCGAACGCGTCTGGCGGCCGCCCTGGCCGTGCCCGGTCGGCGTGATCCTCTCCACCGCCCGGCGAGGCCCCGGCGACCCGACGTACCGGATCGACCCCGACGGCACGATCTGGCGCGGACTCCGCACCCCGGAGGGTGTCGCCACGCTCCGGCTGGCCAGCAGGCCCTACGACGGGGAGGTGCATGCGGCCTCGTGGGGCGCCGGCGCCGACTGGGCCCTCGAGCAGCTGCCCGCCCTGCTCGGCGCCGAGGACGACCCATCGGGCTTCGAGCCGCTGCACCCGGTGATCGCCGACGCGCACCGGCGGCACCCGCACTGGCGGATCGGCCGCACCGGCCTGGTCATGGAGGCACTGGTGCCCGCCGTGCTCGAGCAGAAGGTGACCGGCCAGGAGGCCTTCCTGGGGTTCCGGAGGCTGGTGCGCCGGTTCGGGGAACGCGCCCCGGGACCCGTCGCGGACCGTGACCTGTGGGTGCAGCCCTCACCCGCCCGGCTGCGGACGGTCCCGTCGTGGGAGTGGCTCAAGCTGCACGTCGACCCGGCCCGGTCCCGGGCGGTGCTGCAGGCCGCGCGGGTCGCCCCCGCGCTGGAGCGGACCGTCGGACTCGCCGGTGAGGAGGTGGACCGGCGGCTCCGCTCGGTGCCGGGGATCGGGGTGTGGACCTCCGCGGAGGTTCGTTTCCGGGCACACGGGGACCCCGACGCGGTCAGCTTCGGTGACTACCACATCGCCAAGGACGTCGGCTGGGCGCTGACGGGCGCCGAGGTCGACGACGACGGTCTCGCGGAGCTGCTCGAGCCGTACCGGCCGCACCGCTACCGGGTGCAGCGGCTGGTCGAGCTCGCGGGACTGCGCCGGCCCCGGCGGGGTCCCCGGATGGCGCCGCGCCGGCACCTGCCCGGCCGGTGACCGTGGGTCAGTGGAGCTTGCGTTCCCACTTCGGGAGAAGGTCGGTGGCGAGCACCTTCTCGCGCAGCGGCGCGACCAGCTCGCGGAGCCGTCGGGACGCCTCGTCGCCGGCGTGGGCCCAGCCCTCGGTGGCGAGCAGGTCGGTGCGCCGCTCGATCTCCTGCCGGGTCTCCCGGCCGGCGTCGGACAGCTCCCCGTCCGCGGTGAGCAGTCCCCGTTCCTTCAGCCGCTCCTCGCCCTCGGCCCACTCCTCGTCACTCCACCCGCGGGTCGCCTTCAGGAACCCGGTGCTGGAGGAGAAGAGCCCGCCGAGCACCACCGACTCGACCGGGTCGAGCTCGGCGGCGTGCAGCACCGAGACATGGCCGTCGCCGCGGTGCTCACGGATCAGCGTCGCCGCGTGCCACAGCGCCAGCAGGTCGTCGTCGGGCCAGTCCAGGGAGCTGTGCGCGGCGTAGATCGGCCGGCCGTGCGCGGTCAGTCCGTCACAGACCCGCCGCGCGATGTCGAGGGCCTCGGTCACGTCCGGCTCTCCCAGCACCTCGTGCAGCGCGGCGTACATCCCCTCCCGGCGGGCCTTCTGCACCTGCTCCGGGGTCGCGACCTCCCACGACGCCGGCAGCGCCTTGTGCACCAGCCAGGGCGCGAACACGTAGAAGGTCGCGATGGTCACCTCCGGTCCCACCGGTCCGAAGGCCGCGGACCGGGCGGCGAAGTAGGACAGCTTCGGGCGCAGGCCGAGTGCGACGTACGCCGCCGTCGGCTGCGGAGCGAAGTAGCCGAACGCGTGGATCGGCTCGAGCACCGCCCAGCAGGCGCGCGCGAGCCGGGGGTCATCGGAGCGGGTCATGCCTTGCACCCTAGACGAGGGGGTCCGGGCAGCGGGAGTATCGAGCGCGTCACCCCGGCACAGGTCACGGCACCGCGACACAGGAGGCACTGGATGCGCAGCACGATGCAGGACCACCCGCTCACCATCGGCGGGATCCTCCGCCACGGGACGACCGTGCACGCGGACTCCGAGGTGGTCACCGCGACCGGCGACGGGATGCGCTCGATGTCGTACGCCGACCTGGGCCGGCGTGCCGCGAAGCTGGCGAACGCCCTGCGAGGACTGGGGATCACCGGCGATCAACGGGTCGGGACGTTCCAGTGGAACAACACCGAGCACCTCGAGGCCTACCTGGCGGTGCCGTCGATGGGTGCGGTGCTGCACACGCTCAACATCCGGCTGTTCCCCGAGCAGCTGACCTACATCGCCAATCACGCCGAGGACCGGGTGGTGATCGTCGACGCCGCCCTGGTGGACCTGCTCGCGAAGGTGCTGCCGACCTTCGACACCGTGACTCACGTGCTGGTGGCAGGTCCCGACGCAGCCTCGGTGGATCTGGGTCTGCTGCGGTCGACGGGCAAGGAGGTGCTCCTCTACGAGGACCTGCTGAGCGAGCAGCCGGACACCTTCGACTGGCCCGACGTGGACGAGCGGGACGCGGCCGCGATGTGCTACACCAGCGGCACCACTGGCAACCCGAAAGGCGTCGTCTACAGCCACCGGTCGGCCTACCTGCACTCGATGGCCGTGGGGATGGGCGTCAGCGCCGGGCTCACCTGGGAGGACCGGGTGCTGCCGATCGTGCCGATGTTCCACGCCAACGCGTGGGGGCTGGCCTACGCCTCGCTGATGGTCGGTGCGTCGCTGGTGATGCCGGACCGCTGGCTGCAGGCCGAACCGCTGGTCCGGTTCATGGAACAGGCCCGGCCGACCGTCTCCGGCGCAGTGCCGACGGTGTGGAACGACGTACTGGGCCACCTCGAGCAGCACCCCGCCGACCTGACGTCGCTGCGGCTGGTGCTCTGCGGCGGCTCCGCGGTCCCGGTCACCCTCCAGCAGGCGCTGGAGAAGCACGGCATCCGGATGATCCAGGCGTGGGGGATGACCGAGACGTCACCGGTCGCGTCGGTCGCGCTGCCGCCTCTCGGCGCCGAGGGGGAGCGGCTGTGGCACTACCGGGGCTCCCAGGGCCGGCTGCTGCCCGGCGTCGAGGGCCGGATCGTCGGCGACGACGGCCAGGTGCTGCCGACCGACGGGGCGGCGGTCGGTGAGCTCGAGGTCCGGGGGCCGTGGGTGACGGCTTCGTACTACCGCGACGACGACCCGGGCAAGTTCCACGACGGCTGGCTCCGCACCGGCGACGTGGGGACCCTCGACGAGCTCGGCTACATCGGGCTGACCGACCGCGCCAAGGACGTGATCAAGTCCGGCGGGGAGTGGATCTCCTCGGTGGAGCTGGAGAATGCACTGATGGGGCACCCCGACGTGGTCGAGGCCGCGGTCGTCGGGATCCCGGACGAGAAGTGGCAGGAACGGCCGCTCGCCTCGGTGGTCCTCCGCGAGGGCGCCACGGTGACCGTCGCGGACCTGCGCGACTATCTCGCGGAGCGGTTCGCGAAGTGGCAGTTGCCCGACGCCTGGACGTTCATCGACGCGGTGCCGCGTACGTCGGTGGGCAAGTTCGACAAGAAGGTGATCCGCCGGTGGTACGGCGAGGGGGAGATCGACGTGGAGCAGCCCGGCCACTGAGCTCGGTCAGCCCCTGTCCACAGGGACGCGGCCAGGCTGACGGCGTACGGCGGCCAGCATCTGCCGCCCGTAACTGGTGGCGGGGGAGCTCATTGCGGGCATAGAGCACATCGATCTCCACCAGTTACCGGCCTGTCGCCATTGCCGGACGTAACTGGTGGCA
The DNA here is from genome assembly GCA_035249775.1 of Nocardioidaceae bacterium. Lineage (GTDB taxonomy): Bacteria > Actinomycetota > Actinomycetes > Propionibacteriales > Nocardioidaceae > Nocardioides_C. Next base: position 14,534 of record DATFGA010000266.1, read on the forward strand.
GGGGAGCTCGATCCGGGTACAGAGCACATCGGTCTCCACCAGTTCCGGGGACGCCCAGCGGCGGCCCTGCGGCGCGGACCGAGCCCGGCAGCGTCAGAGCAGCGGGCGCAGCGGGGCGAGCACGGTCTCGGTGAACTTCTTGTGCACGCCGCGCGCCTCCCACTCCTGCGCGGTCAGCTCCACCG
>DATFGA010000267.1:0-5291 GCA_035249775.1 Nocardioidaceae bacterium
CGATGCCTCGCTGCCGGGCGGCTACCGCTCGGTCCGGTGGGACTCCTTCGCACTGATCGTCATCGCGACAGCTGTCGGGTGGGGGCTAGTCACCAACACGTTCGCCAAGGCCCTGGAGTGGCAGGGCTACCTGCTCGGTCCGCTCGGCCTCGGTGGCCGCGACGGCGACTGGGCGTTCTCCAGCCTCGGTGTGCTCGCCGCCCTGCTGATCGGGTTCCTCGGCTACCTCCTGTTCGGCCGTTCCACCGTCCGCGACCAGGAGGCAGCACCGACCCCCGCGACCCCCACCCACCCCGTTGACGCGTGACCTTTTCGCCGTTGAAACGCGAGGTTTTCGCGGTTCAGACGTGAGGTTCTCGCGCTCGGACGTGGCGTACGGCGGTCAGGTGACGGGCTCGAGGACGAAGACGGGAATCTCGCGCTCGGTCCGGCGCTGGTAGTCGGCGTAGTCCGGGAACGCGTCGACCGCGCGCTGCCACCACTCGCGCCGCTCGTCCCCGGTGGCCTCGTGCGCGACGAACTCGCGCCGCGAGGGGCCGTCCTGCAGCTCGACCGTGGGGTTCGCGCGCAGGTTGTGGTACCAGACCGGATGGGTTGGCGCTCCACCCTGGGAGGCGACGACGGCGTAGCGGCCGTCATGCTCGACGCGCATCAGCGGTGTCTTGCGGATCTTGCCGGTGCGTGCCCCGACGGTGGTCAGGACGACCACGGGGAGGCCACGCATCGTGGTCCCCTCCGTTCCGCCCGACCTCTCGTAGAGCTCGACCTGCTCGCGGGCGCGCCGACTGGGACTGGGGACGTACTCACCGACAAGAGGCATGTCTCCACCCAACCGGACGATCCGGCGGTTTCAAGCGACCGGAGACATCGTCGCCACCTGACCTGGCGATAGCCTGCCTGCCATGTCCGATGGCGCAGCGATCTCCGAGATCTTCGACCCGACCGCCTGGGAGCAGGTTCCTGGCTTCGACGACCTGACCGACCTCACCTACCACCGCGCGGTCGACCACGGCACGGTGCGGATCGCCTTCGACCGGCCCGAGGTGCGCAACGCCTTCCGCCCGCACACCGTCGACGAGCTGCTCCGGGTGCTCGAGCATGCCCGGATCTCCAGCGACGTCGGCTGCGTGCTGCTCACCGGCAACGGACCGTCGCCCAAGGACGGCGGCTGGGCGTTTTGCTCGGGTGGCGACCAGCGGATCCGCGGCCGGGCCGGCTACCAGTACGCCGAGGGCGAGACCGCGGAGACCGTGGACAAGGCCAAGCTCGGCCGGCTGCACATCCTGGAGTGCCAGCGGCTGATCCGGTTCATGCCGAAGATCGTGATCTGCGTCGTGCCGGGCTGGGCGGCCGGTGGCGGGCACTCCTTGCATGTGGTCTCCGACCTGACCCTGGCCTCGGCCGAGCACGCCCGGTTCAAGCAGACCGATGCCGATGTCGGCTCCTTCGACGGTGGCTTCGGGTCGGCGTACCTGGCCCGGCAGGTGGGTCAGAAGTTCGCCCGGGAGATCTTCTTCCTCGGTGACGACTACACCGCCGAGGACGCGCACCGGATGGGAATGGTCAACAAGGTGGTGGCGCACGCCGACCTGGAGAAGGTCGCGCTCGAGTGGGGCCGGAAGATCAACGGCAAGTCGCCGACCGCCCAGCGGATGCTGAAGTACTCCTTCAACCTGATCGACGACGGGCTGGTCGGGCAGCAGCTGTTCGCCGGCGAGACGACCCGGTTGGCCTACATGACCGACGAGGCGGTTGAGGGGCGCGACTCGTTCCTGGAGAAGCGCGACCCGGACTGGTCCGCCTTTCCCTGGTACTACTGAGCGATGACGCACGAGGAGCAGAGGACCCGCTGGGAGGAGCTGACCGGCGGAACGTCCGGCGCCGACTACGCCGCCCGGTTCGAGCAGCTGGCCGCCACCGGCAAGGACATGCACGGCGAGGCCACGCTCTGCGCCTCGCTGCTGCCGCCGGGTGGCCGGGTCCTCGACGCCGGCTGCGGCACCGGCCGCGTCGCGATCCGGCTCGCCGAGCTCGGCTTCGACTGTGTCGGCGTGGACGTCGACGAATCGATGCTCGCGGTCGCTCGGAAGGCCGCACCGGACATCCCGTGGCTTCGGGCGGACCTTTCCGCGATCACCTCCGGCGACGTCGGTGAACCGTTCGACCTCGTGGTGCTCGCGGGGAACGTCATCCCGTTGCTGGCCACGGGAAGCCTGCCCAGGACGGTCGCCGCGCTCGCCGTACTCCTGCGCCCGGGTGGCCTGCTGGTCGCCGGCTTCGGCCTCGATGCCGCACACCTTCCGGCGGGCTGTCCGGTGACGCCGCTCGAGGAGTACGACGAAGCGTGCACCCGCAGTGGGCTGGTGCGGGCCGACCGGTTCTCGACCTGGGACCGGCAGCCGTTCAAAGAGCCCGGCGGCTACGCGGTCTCGGTGCACCGCACCTGAACGCAGGACCACCCGGAATCTGGCCCACCGGGATCTGGTCGCGGCCGGCTCGACCGGACCACACTGCGAGCATGGACGACTACGACTTCTCGGGGCTGCGTGCAATCTTCATCAACTGCACGCTGAAACGCTCGCCCGAGGTGAGCAACACCCAAGGCCTGGTCGACGCCAGTGCCGGCATCATGAGCAAGCGCGGCGTCGACGTGGAGGTCATCCGCGCCGTCGACCACGACATCGCCACCGGCGTCTACCCGGACATGCGCGAGCACGGCTGGGCCACCGACGCGTGGCCGGAGATCTATCCGCGAGTGATGGCCAGCGACATCCTGGTGATCGCCGGACCGATCTGGCTCGGCGACAACTCCAGCATCACCAAGCAGGTGATCGAACGCCTCTACGCGTTGTCGGGTCTTCTCAACGACAAGGGGCAGTACGCCTTCTACGGCCGCGTCGCCGGTGCACTGATCACCGGCAACGAGGACGGCATCAAGCACTGCACGCAGAACATCCTCTACAGCCTGCAGCACATCGGTTACGCGATCCCGCCCCAGGCGGACGCGGGTTGGATCGGCGAGGCGGGGCCGGGCCCGTCGTACCTCGACCCGGGAAGCGGCGGTCCGGACAACGACTTCACGAACCGGAACACGACGTTCATGACGTGGAACCTGATGCACCTGGCCCAGCTGTTGCGGAGAGCCGGCGGGTTCCCGGCCTACGGCAACCAGCGGTCGGAGTGGGACGCGGGCGCCCGGTTCGACTACCAGAACCCGGAGTACCGCTGAAGACACACCTTTGAGGTTGCTCACAAACTCCGGCGCACCGCACAGGAGTGCTCTAGTTTCACAAGCGTGAGGATCGCAGTAGCGAAGGAAGTCCGCGACGGTGAGAGCCGCGTGGCGATGGTGCCCGAGCTGGTCGGCAAGCTGACCGCCCTCGGCTACGAGGTCGTGGTCGAACCCGGCGCGGGAGCGGGGGCGCTGCACTTCGACGAGGACTACGTGGGCGCGGGTGCGACGGTCTCCGAGCACGCCCTGGACGACGCTGCAGTGATCGTGTCGGTGCAGCCGCTGGAGGTGCCGGCCGTGCGCAGGCTGCGAGCGGGCACCGCCACCGTGTCGTTCCTGCCCACCGGGCAGTCGCTGGACCTGGTGGCCGACCTGCGGGACTGCGGGATCACCGCGTTCGCGATGGAGCTGGTGCCGCGGATTTCCCGGGCACAGTCGATGGACGCCTTGTCGTCGCAGTCGCTGGTGTCGGGCTACCGCTGCGCGATCGTGGCCGCCGGCCTGCTGCGCCGGTTCTTCCCGTTGAACATGACCGCCGCCGGGACGGTGCCGCCGGCGGAGGTGGTGGTCCTCGGCGCCGGGGTCGCGGGCCTGCAGGCGATCGCGACGTCGAAGCGGCTGGGCGCGGTGGTGAAGGCGTACGACGTGCGTGCGGCCGCCGCGGAGGAGATCCGGTCGATGGGTGCCCAGGCGATCGAGCTGGACCTCGAGACGCTGGAGGGCGCGGGCGGTTATGCGCGCGAGATGACCGAGGACCGGGCACAACGGCAGCGGGAGCTGCTCGCGCCGTACATCGCCAACGCCGACGCCTTGATCACCACCGCCGCGGTGCCCGGTCGTCAGGCGCCGATGCTGGTGACCCGGGAGATGGTGGAGCAGATGAGCCCGGGGTCGGTGGTCGTCGACCTCGCCGCGGAGACCGGCGGCAACGTCGAGGGCTCCCGCCCGGGTGAGGTGGTCCGGGTCGGCGACGCGCAGGTGTGGGGCGGGGCGAACGTGCCCTCGCAGATGCCCGGCCCCGCGAGCCGGCTGTATGCCCAGAACATCGTCAATCTGGTCACCCTGATGACCCACGAGGGCGCGTTCGCCCCGGACTTCGAGGACGAGATCGTGACCGGCTCCTGCGTCACCCACGACGGACGGGTCCTGCACGAACCGACCCTGGCCCTGCTGGAAGGCACACCATGAGCGAGCCCATCGTCTGGTTGACGATCTTCACCCTCAGCGTCTTCGTCGGCATCGAGGTGATCTCCAAGGTCTCCTCGACCCTGCACACCCCGCTGATGTCGGGCGCCAACGCGATCCACGGGATCATCCTGCTCGGCGCGATCCTGGTCACCGGCTACGCGGAGTCCACGCTCGCCCTGGTGGTCGGTCTGGTCGCAGTGGTGCTGGCCACGGTCAACATGGTCGGCGGCTTCGTGGTGACCGACCGGATGCTGCAGATGTTCCGGCCGCGCCGGCCGGTGGTCAAGGCCGACCAGGACGGAGCACCCCGATGATCGACACTCCGGTCTGGGTGCAGGTCGTCTACCTCGTCGCGGCGGTCTGCTTCATCCTCGCGCTGAAGGGCCTGTCCTCACCGAAGCACGCCCGCGCCGGCAACCTGCTGGGTGCCGTGGGCGCGGTGATGGCCTGCGTGGTGGTGTTCTTCTACGCCGAGCTGGACCACCTGGTGCCGATCCTGGTCGCGATCGCACTCGGCACGGTGGTCGGGGTGGTCGGCGCGCAGCGGGTGCAGATGACCCAGATGCCGCAGCTCGTCGCGCTGTTCAACGGCGTCGGCGGTGGTGCGGCGGCCCTGGTCGCACTCCTCGAGCTCGCCGACATGGTCGAGGGCGAGCATGAGGCGTTCGCCCTGGCCGCGACGGCGTTCACGATCGTGGTCGGCTCCGTGTCGTTCTCCGGTTCGATGATCACCTTCGCGAAGCTGCAGGAGCTGATGACCTCACGGCCGGTGCTGTTCCCCGGCCTCCCCGTCCTGTTCGGCGGCGGTCTCCTGGTCGCGGTCGTGCTCTCGGTGATGACCGTGACCAGCACCGCGGTGTGGATCGGGATC
>DATFGA010000268.1:0-21595 GCA_035249775.1 Nocardioidaceae bacterium
CAGGGCTTCGCGACAGCCCGGACCGCGCGAGCCACGGCCGGCCACGAACACCGGCCGGCGAGCGGTGCGCAGCGCCTCCACGAGCCGGTCGAGCTCTGCGCCGGCCGCTGCCCGCGGCGAAGGTGACGACTCCCCGGCAGCGGAGTCGGCGGAGTCGGCGGTGACCTCGGGGACCGGCTCCGCCTGCACCTGCAGCGGAAGGTTCAGCACCACGGTCCGCCGCTGGTCCCGGGCCAGGGACACAGCAGCCTTCACTTCAGCGACCGCGGTCGCGGCGGAGGTGACCCGCACCGGCACCGCGCCCACCGCACGCGCCAGTGCCGCCTGGTCGACGTAGAAGTTGGACCGCGGCTGGGTCACCTCGGCGGCCAGGACGACCATCGGGGTGCGGCTCTTCGCCGCCTCGGCGATCCCGGTCATCGCGTTGGTGAGGCCACATCCCTGGTGCACGCTGACCGCGGAAACGGTGCCGCTCATCCGGGCGTAGGCGTCCGCCATCGTGGCCGCTCCGCCCTCGTGCCGGGCGGCGACGAAGGTGGAGCCCGCGGCGATCATCGCGTTGGTGACGTGGAAGTTGCCGGACCCGACCACACCGAAGACGCGGTCGATCCCCGCGGCGGTCAGTGCCGCGCCGACCGCCTCGGCTACCTGCGTCACCGCTCGACGAGCGCGAGCACCCGGGCGGGCGACCCCGAGCCGCTCACGATCGGCAGCGGCGTCGCCACCACCATCGCGCCGGTGGGTGGGACCCGGGACAGGTTCCGCAGCTGGGTCAGGCCGTACTTGTCCGAGCCGAGCAGCAGCGCATGGCACGGGAAGGCGGGCTCGAACGAGTGGGCCGCGCCGGCGTCGGTGCCGACGGTCTCGACGCCGATGCCGATCGCCGGGGACTCCTCGGCGACCCACCGGGCGCAGTCGGCCGACAGGCCCGGGCTGTGCGGGCCGGTGTCGTCGGCGTTGATCATGTCGCGCTGCGACGTGCGGGCCTCCCAGCCGGTGCGGAACAGCAGCCAGCCGCCGTCCGGGATGGGGCCGTGCTCGGCCTCCCATGCCTTGATGTGCTCCACCTCGACGAGGAAGTCGGGGTTGTCGGCGACCTCGGCGGAGAAGTCGAGCATCACGGCAGGGCGGAGGAAGCCGTCCACCGGCACCGACGCGATGTCGGCGCCCTCGGTGTTGGTCACCCAGTGGTTCGGTGCGTCGAAGTGGGTGCCGGTGTGCTCGCCGGTGCGGAAGTTGTTCCAGTACCAGCCGGGCCCGCGGTCGTCGTACCGGCTGATCTCCTCGAGCTCGAACCGGGCGGTCTGCCCGAACTCCGGCGGCAGCTCGAGGATCGGCGTCTCGCTCGACAGCGGAGCGGTGAGGTCGATGATCTCGATCGAACCGGCGCGCAGGGCGGCGGCGAGGTCGGAGAGTACGGACACGGGTCCTCCTTGGGCGACGAGACGACCGCCACGGCCGGTGCTCGGAGCGTATGTCGGTCTGTCAACGGTCGTCAAGAGAACGCGACGAAGGGGTTCCCAGGAGCCGTCGCCGTCGGGCAGGCTTGTCCCATGACGGCTCCCGCACCCACCGCAGGCGGTCTTCCCGCGATCGAGCTGGTGCTCACGAGCCGCCGGGTGCTCGGCGCGACGCCACGGGGCATCGAGCACTGGACCGTGGACGCCGTGACCGCCGAGGCAGGAGGCGAGGTGGGTCGGCTCCAGGTGCTCGCGATCGACCTGGTCCGCTGTCCCGACCCGTGGGGGGCACTCGATGCGTCGAACGAGGACGTGGCCCACATCGGTGACACCGTGTTCGACATGAACACCGGCCAGCTCGCCGAGCGCTTCGACCAGCGGCTGCGGCGCCGGGGGAGCAGGGTGCTGGTGCTCGACTACGTGGAGCTGGCGCCGGAGTGGCAGGCGCGGAACGTCGCGGCGCTGCTGGTGGCCGAGTCGCTGGACCAGCTCTGTGGCGGCTGCCGGGTCGTCCTCGGCCTGCCGGGGCCCCTCGAGCGACGCCCGGGTCTCGACGATGCCGAGTACGCCGAGGCGGTGCGCCGGATGCAGGCGGTGTGGACCCAGGTCGGTTTCGTGCCGTTCGAGGAGAACGTCTGGTTCCTCGACCCGCACGCCGGAACCCTCGAGGAGAGCCTGCGCGCGCTACGCCACCAGCACGACCTGCCGGCACAGGTCTGAACCAGGTGGAGATCCGGTCACGAAATTCTACAAAAGGTTGACTGAACTAAGAAAACTGTAGGATATTCTTCGTTAATTCTGTGACACCAATCACCAGGAGGACTTGTGTCTGCACTCCCCGCCGGCCGCGGCGCCCGACGAACCCGTGGCCTCGCGCCAACCGCACTGGCCGCCGCCTCGTTGCTGATGCTGGCCGCCTGTGGTGGCGGCAGCCTCTCCGAGGGCGGAGGCGGCGGCGAGGGCGACGACTCTGGTCCGGTCAAGATCGGCCTCGCCCTCCCTCTCTCCGGTGTCTACTCCTCCCTGGGTGAGGACATGGAGCAGGGCTTCCAGCTCTACCTCGACGAGAACGAGGACCAGCTCGGCGGCCGCGACATCGAGATCGTCTCGGCCGACGAGGGCGAGACGCCGCAGACCGGCGTACCGGCCACCACCAAGCTCGTGACCCAGGACCAGGTCTCCGCCGTCGTCGGCATCGTGAACTCCGCGACCGCGCTCGGCCTCAAGGACACGTTCGTCCAGTCCGAGGTCCCCCTGATCATCGCGAACGCGGGCGCCGACGACCTGACCACGCCGCCGTCGCCGTACATCTGGCGCACCTCCTTCACCAACGGCCAGGTCGGCGAGGCCCTCGGTGCAGCCGTGGCCGAGGAGCTCGGCGGCGACCCGATCTACCTGATGGCCGCCGACTACGCCGCCGGTCACGAGTCCGTCGACGGGTTCCGCGAGTCCTTCACCGCGGCCGGCGGGAAGATCGCCGGTGAGGCATTCACGCCGTTCGGCACCACCTCCGACTGGCAGCCCTACCTCAACAAGGTCCGCAGCTCCGGCGCCAAGGCCGTCTACGTGTTCTACGCGGGCGCCGAGGCGGTCAACTTCGTGAAGCAGTACGACGCGTTCGGGCTCGGCGACAGCATCCAGCTCTACGGCGCCGGCTTCCTCACCGAGGGTGGCGCCCTCGACGCGCAGGGCAAGTCGGCCCTCGGGGTCCGCACCTCGCTGCACTACAGCAACCTGCTCGACTCGGAGCGCAACGCCCAGTTCGTTGAGGCCTACGAGGCGGCGTACAACGAGCCGCCGACGGTCTATGCGGTGCAGGCGTACGACGCCGCAGCTGTCCTGGACCAGGCGATCGAGTCCGCCGAGTCGACCGACGGAGCCGGGCTCGCCGAGGCACTCGACGCCGTCGGTGAGATCGACAGCCCCCGGGGCACGTGGAGCTTCGACGAGAACCACAACCCGGACCAGCCCTACTACCAGCGTGAGGTGCAAGAAGTCGACGGCGTCCTCGGGAATGCTGTGCTCGGCGAACTCGAGCAGTAGGACGCCATGCTCTCCTGGCTCGACGCCAACGCCCTGACGATGATCAACGGCGTGGCCCTCGCTGCCGTGCTGTTCCTGATCGCAGTCGGTCTGTCGCTGATCTTCGGCACCATGAACGTGCTCAACCTTGCGCACGGCGCGGTGTCGTTGACCGGCGCCTACATCGGCGTCGCGCTGCTCGACGGGTCCGCCACGATGCCCAACTTCATCGTGGCGGTCCTGGCGGCCGCGGCCGTCGGCCTCGTGATCGGCGGCGTCCTCGCGGTGATGACCTCCTCGGTCAAGGACCACCTGCGCCAGGCCCTGCTGACGCTGGGTGTCGCCCTGATCGCGGGGGACGTCCTGCGCGAGATCTTCGGCGCCGACGTGGAGTCGGTTCCGGCGCCGGCCGGTCTCGACGGCGCGGTCAGCATCCTGGGCCGGCAGTACCCCCTCTACCGGCTGTCGATCATCGCGGTGAGCGCGGTGATCGCGATCCTGCTCTACCTGGTGCTCGAACGCACCAGGGTGGGCGCGATGGTGCGCGCCACCGTGGCCGACCGGGCGATGGTCGAGGCGATCGGGATCCGGACCAACCTGGTGCTCGGCGGCGTCTTCGGCGTCGGCGCGGCGCTGGCATCGATCGGGGGGCTGCTGGCCGCCCCCATCCTCGGCGCCCAGCCGGGCCTCGACGACACCGTGCTCCTGCTGGGACTGGTGGTCGTCGTCGTCGGTGGCCTGGGCTCGCTGAAGGGTGCACTGGTCGGTGCCCTGCTCGTCGGCCAGCTGCAGACCCTCGGTGTCGCCCTGCTGTCCGAGTACGCGTCCTTCCTGCTCTTCGGGGCGATGGCGCTCGTCCTCCTCACCCGTCCCCGCGGACTGCTCCCGGCCAAGACAGGAGCCCACTGATGGAAGCCCGAACCGTCCGTGACGACCCCGATGCCGCGGCCGACGTCGCAGGGGAGGACACGAAGGCCGGCGACCCGGACCGGAAGCGCGGCCTGTCGTCGCACTCGCGGCACGTCGTGCTCCCCCGGATCGCACTCGGAGTGGTGCTGCTGGTCCTGGCCGCGCTGCCGCTGTTCCTCGCGCCGTACCCGATCGGCCTCGCCGGCCGGATGCTGGCGTTCGCGCTCCTGGTGATCAGCGTCGACCTGCTCACCGGGGTCACCGGGATGCCGACCCTCGGCCAGGTCGCCTACTTCGGCACCGGTGCCTACACCGCCGGCCTGGTCGGCATCCACGTCACCGACAACGGCTTCGTCCAGGTCGCCGCCGGTGTCGGCGCCGCCGCCGTACTCGCCGCGGTCACCGGAGCGGTCGCGGTCCGCACGTCGGGGATCGTGTTCCTGATGGTGACGCTGGCGATCGGCGAGCTGGTGCACCAGGCGGCCGACTCACTCAGTGTGGTCGGCGCCAGCAACGGCCTGGCCGGGATCCCGGCGGTCACCCTCGTCCCGGGTGGAGAGCCGCTCCTGCTCGCGGGCTACGTCTACTGGTGGGTCCTCGGGGTGTTCCTGGCCGGGCTGCTGGTCGCCTACCTGGTGCTCAAGTCACCGCTGGGACGATCGATGCGCGGCGTCCGCGACGGCGAGCAGCGGATGCACGCCATCGGTCAGCACACCTACCCGGTGAAGCTCGCGGCGTACGTCGTCGCCGGCGGTATCGCGGGTGCCGCCGGCACCGCCTGGGTCGCCCAGACCCGGTTCTTCTCACCCGGCGACCTCGGCTTCGACGTGGCGGCCTTCGCGCTGCTGAGCGTCGTGCTCGGCGGAGCCGGAACGCTGTGGGGCCCGGCGATCGGTGCCGCGGTCGTGGTGCTGGTGCGCGACTGGCTCTCGGCCTACGTCGACGGCAAGGGCGCACTGATGCTCGGCGTCCTGTTCGTGGTCGCCGTCTACACCCTGCCCCGGGGGATCGCCGGAGCCCGATGGAAACGCAGGTCCGCCACCCGAAGGGACACCGCATGACCAGCACGCCTGCAGCAGCCGGCGCGGGGGACGACATCCTCGTGCTCGAGGAGCTGACCCTTCGCTACGGAGCGCTGACCGCGGTCGACCACGTGTCACTGCGGATTCGCCGAGGTGGCCGACACGCGCTGATCGGCCCGAACGGTGCCGGCAAGTCCAGCCTCTTCTCGGTCGTCGCCGGCACCCAGCGCGCCACCGAGGGCAGGGTGTTCTTCGACGGGCAGGACGTGAGCGGACTGACCGAGGTGGGCCGCGCCCGCGTCGGTCTGGTGCGCACCTTCCAGCACTCGAGCCTCTTCCTCGGGATGAGCGTCCTCGACAACGCCCGGCTGGCGGTCGAACGCGCTGAGGGCAGCCCGAAACGGCCGTGGCCGAACCCACGACGGGACCGACGGATCACCGAGACGGCACTCCGCCACCTCGGCTCGGTCGGGCTCACCGACCGCAAGTCAGCCCTCTGCGGAGCGCTTTCGCACGGCGAACGACGCCAGCTCGAGGTCGGCCTCGTGCTGGCCTGCAATCCCAGCCTGGTGCTGTTCGACGAGCCGACCGCCGGCATGTCCGCGGCTGAGACCGAGCGCTTCTCCGAGGTCGTGGAGTCCTTGCCGGCGGAGATCACCACGGTCGTCGTCGAGCACGACCTCGATGTGGTGTTCCGGCTGGCGGACCGGATCAGCGTGCTCTCTGCGGGCCGGCTGATCGCCGACGGGACGCCCGAGGAGGTCCGCGCGGACGAGGCGGTCCGCGAGGCGTACCTGGGCAAGCCCCGCTCCGAGGAACCGCTGTTCGGGACCGTGGCATGACCGGGGAGAAGGCGCTGCTCCAGGTCGAGGACCTGGTGGCGGGCTACGCCGGCAGCCGGGTCCTGAACGGGGTCTCGCTGCGGGTCCGCGCGGGCGAGGCGGTCACCCTGCTCGGCCGCAACGGAGTCGGCAAGACCACGTTCATCGAGACCGTGATGGGGATGGTCAAGGCCACCTCCGGACACGTGTACGTCGACGGGCGCGACGTGACCGGGAAGCAGCCGCACGTGGTGTCGAACGCCGGCGTCGCGATCGTCCCGCAGGGCCGCCGGGTGTTCGCGCCGCTCACCGTCGAGGAGAACCTGGACATCGCGGTCCGCAAGGGCGGCGAGTGGACCGTGGACCGGGTCTACGACCTGATGCCGAGGCTCCGCGAGCGGCGGACCAACCTCGGCTCCCAGCTCTCCGGTGGCGAGCAGCAGATGCTCGCGATCGGCCGGGCACTGCTGTGCTCACCGCGGCTGATGCTGCTCGACGAGCCCTCGGACGGCCTCGCGCCCACGATCGTCGAGCAGGTCGGTGAGATCCTGATCGACCTGGCGCGGACCGGGCTGGCGGTGCTGATCGTGGAGCAGGACCTGCGGCTGGCGTTCGACGTGGCCGACCGGGTCGCGGTGATGACCAAGGGCAGCATCGTGCACGAGAGCTCGGTGGCGGAGTTCCGCCGCGACGGGGCGCGGGCGCAGGCGCTGCTCGGCGTCGGCTGAAGCCCGCCGACTCAGCTGGCCGGCGCCGCGAGGTTGTGCAGCCGCACCTGACCGCGGGCCACCAGCCGCCCGTCGCCGTCCTCGGTCTCCACCACCCACACCTGCGAGGAGCGGCCGCGGTGCACCGGCGTCGCGGTGGAGGTCAGGCTGCCCTCGCTCATCGCCCGGTAGAAGTCGGTGGTGTTGGACACGCCGACCACCTTGCCGCGGTCGCCGTACCAGATGGCTGCACCGATGCTGGCCAGCGTCTCCACGACACTGCAGTAGGCACCGCCGTGCACGATGCCGAAGGGCTGGTGCAGCTCCGGCCGGGCGGACCAGATCGCGGTGACCTCGTCCCCTCCGACCGTCTTGAACTCCAGGCCGAGGGCCTCGCCGTACGGTCCGAGGTCGGTGTCGGGGTCGAACTGCATGGGGTGGTGCTCCTTCTGCGTGGGTGTCGCGATCAGTATCCCGCATCCCGCGACGCCGTCTCGGGGCACCGAGGGTCGCCTTGATCATATGTGACATCCGTCTTGCGGATCACAGCACATTTGTAGTCTGATGGATCAGTCGTCCACCGCCATCCTTGCGAGGTCCGCATGCCTGCACCGTCCGCTCTCGTCCTGGGAGGCAGCGGCGGAATCGGCGCTGCTGTGTCCCGCCGGCTGGCGGAGGCCCACGCTGTCGCCATCGGCTACCACCGCGACCGGGAACGGGCGGAGGCGCTGAGCACCGAGCTCGCCGAGACCGGGGCGACCGTGGAGACCGTCCAGGCCGACGCCGCCACGGAGGACGGCGTGCTTGCGTGCTTCGACGCGGCACAGAAGCTCGGAGAGCTGAGGGTGGTGGTGAACTGCGTCGGCGGGTGGGACTACCCGAAGATCGCGGAGCGCGTGGTGATGCTCTCCAGTGCCGCCGCCGACGTCGCGCCGGCCCGCCAGTCGACGTACGCCGCCGCCAAGGCAGGTCTCGAGGCGGCCAGCCGCGTCGCGGCGAAGGAGCTCGCCGGACGCGGCGTCACGGTGAACGTGATCCGTCCCGGCGCGACCGACACCCGTTACTTCCGCAACGTGACCTCGCCGCGGGCGATCGAGGCGATGGCCGGCGCGAACGCGATGCGCCGGTTGGGCACTCCCGAGGACATCGCCGGCGCCGTGATGCTGCTCTGCGCCGATGACGCCGCCTGGGTGACCGGCGCGGTGCTCGATGCCACCGGTGGCCTTCGGTGACGACGGCGGCCGCGGACAGCGGCTGCTCCCACGACTGGACCGAGGAGGACCAGACATGACCGAGGTACTTCCCAGCTACATCGCAGGATCCTGGCAGACCGGGCAGGGTGAGGGCACCACCGTGGCCGACGCCGTCACCGGCGAACCGGTGGTCCGCGTCACCAGCGACGGCCTCGACCTCGCCGCCGCTGCCGACCACGCCCGTTCCGTCGGGGGGCCGGCGCTGCGCGAGCTCGACTTCGCGACCCGTGCCGGCATGGTCAAGGCGCTGGCACTCGCGCTGAGCGAACGCAAGCAGGAGCTCTACGACCTCTCCGCTCGCGCCGGCTCGACGCGTGCGGACTCCAAGGTCGACGTCGACGGCGGCTTCGGCACCGCGCTGGTCTACTCCAGCCTGGGCCGGAAGGGGCTGCCGCCGGGGAACGTGGTCGTCGAGGGACCTGCCGAGCAGCTCGGCAAGGAAGGCACCTTCGTCGGCCAGCACGTGCTCACCTCACGGCGTGGTCTGGCGCTGCAGATCAACGCCTACAACTTCCCGGTCTGGGGGATGCTCGAGAAGCTCGCGCCCGCGCTGCTCGCCGGCATACCTACGATTGCCAAGCCCGCGACGCAGACCAGCTACGTCGCCGAGCACGCCGTCCGGATCATCCTCGAGGCCGGTGTGCTGCCCGAGGGTGCGCTGCAGCTGGTGAGCGGCGCGATCCCCGGGATGTTCGACCTGCTCCACGGCCAGGACCTGGTCGGGTTCACCGGCTCCGCGCAGACCGCCGCGAAGCTGCGCGGCCACCCGGCGGTCACCGAACGGTCGGTGCGGTTCACCGCCGAGGCGGACTCCCTCAACTGCTCCGTGCTCGGACCCGATGCCGTCTCCGGCACCCCGGAGTTCGACCTGTACGTCGGCGGGCTGGTCGCCGAGATGACCAGCAAGGCCGGCCAGAAGTGCACCGCGATCCGGCGCGCGTTCGTGCCGCGCGAGATGATCGACGAGGTGACCGAGGCGGTCTCGGCGAGGCTGGCCGAGGTGGTGGTGGGTGCGCCGGGTGCCGAAGGGGTCACGATGGGTGCGCTCGTCGGGACCGACCAGCGGGCCGACGTACGCCGCTCCGTCGAGGCGCTGCAGGCGGACAGCCGGCTCGCCTTCGGGGACCCGGCCAAGGTCGACGTCGTCGGCGCGGACCCGGAGAAGGGCGCCTTCCTCGGCCCGCTGCTGCTGCGCGCCGAGGTCGACGCGCGGGCGCCGCACGAGGTCGAGGCCTTCGGGCCGGTCAGCACGCTGATGCCGTACGACGACCGGGCCCAGCTCGTCGACCTCGTCGCCCGAGGTCATGGGTCCCTGGCCGGCTCGGTGGTGACCCACGACCCGGACTTCGCGCGCGGCGTGGTGCTCGAGACCGCGGCGCTGCACGGCCGGATCCTGGTGCTGGACCGCGACGACGCCGCCGAGTCGACCGGACACGGCATCCCGATGCCGCAGCTGGTGCACGGCGGCCCCGGGCGGGCCGGCGGCGGCGAGGAGGAGGGCGGTCTCCGCGCGGTGTACCACCACATGCAGCGCACCGCGATCCAGGCGGGCCCGGCGATGCTCGAGTCGATCCTCCGGGCCGCCGACGGCGAAAAATAGTCGACAAACTCTTGGCAAGATCGCAGATGAAGTGTAGAACTTAATGTGCAGCAGAAACTACTCCAGACAGCAGGAGACACGCCATGTCCACTGACGCCCGTACCGGCCCCGCGCCCGCACCGACCGGCCCGCTCAGCAAGATCGACTACAGCGAGCGGATCCCCAACAACGTGAACCTCGCCGGCGACCGCCGCCTGCAGCGTGCACTCGAGGCGTGGCAGCCGAAGTTCATCGACTGGTGGAAGACCCTCGGCCCGGCGCTGCCGACCAAGGACGTCTACCTGCGCACCGCGATTGCCGTCGGCCGGGACGGCTGGGCGCACTTCGACCACGTGCCCATGGAGGAGTACCGCTGGGGCATCTTCCTGGCCGAGAAGGACCCGGACCGCAAGGTGAACTTCGGCAAGCACCTGGGGGAGCCGGCCTGGCAGGAGGTGCCCGGTGAGCACCGGGCCGACCTGATGCGGCTGATCGTCGTCCAGGGCGACACCGAGCCCGCCTCGGTCGAGCAGCAGCGGATCCTCGGCAACACCGCGCCGAGCATCTACGACCTCCGCAACCTGTTCCAGGTCAACGTCGAGGAGGGCCGTCACCTCTGGGCGATGGTCTACCTCCTGCAGGCCTACTTCGGTCGGGAGGGCCGCGAGGAGGCCGAGCAGCTCCTCAAGCGCAACTCCGGTGACCTCGACAGCCCCCGGATCCTCGGTGCCTTCAACGAGGAGACGACCGACTGGCTGCAGTTCTTCATGTTCACCTACTTCACCGACCGGGACGGCAAGTACCAGCTCGGCACGCTCAAGGAGTCGGCGTTCGACCCGCTGGCCCGCACCTGCGAGTTCATGCTCAAGGAAGAGGCGCACCACATGTTCGTCGGCACCACCGGCGTGCAGCGCACCGTCGAGCGCACGGCCGAGCTGATGAAGGAGCACGGCACCGACGACATCTTCGAGCACGGCGGGATCCCGCTCCAGGTCATCCAGAAGTACCTGAACTTCCAGTTCTCGGTCTCGATGGACCTGTTCGGCTCGGAGCAGTCGACCAACGCCGGCAACTACTACAGCTCAGGGCTCAAGGGCCGCTGGCAGGAGACCCGCCGCAAGGACGACCACGTCCTGCTCGACGACACCCGGGAGATGAGCTACATCGAGGACGGCAAGATCGTCCAGAAGACCGTCCCGATGCTCAGCGCCCTGAACCTCGACCTGCGCGACGAGTACGTCGCCGACTGCGCCAACGGCGTACGTCGCTGGAACCAGGCGCTCGAGGACGCGGGGCTCGACCAGCGGCTGACTCTTCCGCACGAAGGGTTCAACCGTCGGGTCGGCGTCTACGCCAACCACCACGTCAGCCCCGACGGCGAGGTGCTCGACGACGCCGCGTGGGAGGCCCGGGTCGACGAGTGGCTGCCGACGCCGGCGGACCGCGAGGCGGTGGCGAAGCTGATGGTCCCCGAGTACGAGTACGGCAAGTTCGCCGGCTGGATCGCGCCGCCGCAGGCCGGCATCAACGACCAGCCTGTCGAGTTCGACTACGTCCACCTCGCCGAGGAGGGCGTCGCCTGAAGCCTCATGGCTTCTCGCCACCGGCAGCGTCCATCCGATCCCACTCGGCCTGGGCCTGCCGGTGCCACCGGCTGTGCCGGTCGTGGAACACGGCCGCCGCCCTCGGTCCCGGCCAGTCGTGGTCCAGGAGCTCGCTGGGCAGGTCCGGGTCGAGGAACGGGAACCGGCGCCACTCCTGGACCATCTGCACCTGCGCCACGAACGCGTCGCGAGGGGTATCCGCGCGCCGCTCCTCGAAGCCGGCCAGGAAGTCGAGGTAGCGGCCCTCCACCTCGTCGAGGTTCCAGGCCTCCTCGATCAGCCGGCTCTCGTCGCCGATCCCGGTCGCCGGACCCGCCCAGGCGAAGGCCTGCCGGTCGAGACCGAGGTCGCGGATCACCGCGTGCACATCGCGTTCCTTGTGCTCGTCGGGGGTGATCCACAGCCCGGACGTCGGGGAGCCGAGCCCGAGCCAGGTCAGCCGGGTTCGGAACCGGTGGCGCAGCTGGCGCTGGGTCTCCGGGATCGACACGGTGACCACAAGCCACTGGCCGTCCCAGGTGCGTCGCTGGCGCATGAAGCCGTAGATCCGCTGGGTGCCGGCCTCGAGGAGCTCGGCGCCGGACCCGGTCAGGTCCCACAGCACCCGCCGCCCGTGCCGGCTGGACGTCAGCAGTCCCTCGTTGGCGGTGCGGGTCAGCGCCTGGCGGGCGGCCTTCTCCTCCACGCCGAGAGCGCCGAGCGCCTCCACCAGGGTCCCGGTCCAGACCTTCTCACCACGGGGATGCACGAACTCGCCGAGCACGGTGAGCAGCAGGGACCGGGCGCTTCCGGAGCCCACCTCGCGGCGGCGCGAGGAGCCGTGGACCAGGGAGGAGACCGGCTCGGGGGCGGCGGCGGACGTCGTCGTCGGCACGTGGCTGGCTCCTCATGGTCGTGGGTGCGCGTCGGTCGGACAGCTCATTGTCGCACCAGCCCGCTCCAGGGAGCGCGGAACGGTGCTCGGCCGTCGGAATTTCGTACTACAAACCCTTGACGGACCGTGAGTAGAGCGTAGAGTATTTTGAATCACGTCCCCGTTTCCCACGAGAGGTGCTCCCATGACCGCCACCGCGACCGACCAGTCCGCGCCGGAGAGTGTCGAGACCGCACCATCGGTGCCCAAGGTCGACTTCGACACCGCGCCCGACCGGTACCGCCACTGGAGGCTGGACATCGACGGCGAGGTCGCCACGGTGACGCTGGTCGTCGACGAGGACGGCGGGCTCGTCCCCGGCTACGACCTCAAGATGAACTCCTACGACCTCGGCGTCGACATCGAGCTGTACGACGCGGTGCAGCGCCTCCGCTTCGAGCACCCCGAGGTCAAGGCGGTCGTGATGACCGGCGGGCTGGACCGGATGTTCTGCGCCGGCGCCAACATCCGGATGCTGGCCCAGTCCTCGCACGCGTGGAAGGTGAACTTCTGCAAGTTCACCAACGAGACCCGCAACGGCATCGAGGACGCCACCGAGCACTCCGGCCAGACCTGGATCGCTGCCCTCAACGGCACCGCGGCCGGCGGCGGCTACGAGCTCGCGCTGGCCTGTGACCAGATCGTGCTCATCGACGACGGCTCCTCGACCGTCTCGCTGCCGGAGGTGCCGCTGCTCGGCGTGCTTCCCGGCACCGGCGGCCTGACCCGGGTCGTGGACAAGCGGAAGGTTCGCAAGGACCGCGCCGACCTGTTCGCCACCAAGTCCGAGGGCTACCGCGGCGCGACGGCGGTGGACTGGGGTCTGATCGACGGAACGGTGCCGCGGGCAGGGTTCGCCGAGGAGATCTCCCGGCGCGCCCAGGAGGCGGCGGCGGGCTCGTCGCGACCCGGTGGTGACGGCGTCGCGCTGACCCCGCTGGACCGCACCGAGACCGACACCGAGCTCAGCTACCCGCACGTGACCGCGAAGCTCGTCCGCGAGGCCCGCCGGGTCGAGATCACGGTCCAGGGACCCACCGAGGCCCCGCCCGCAGACGCCGCAGCGGTCCTCGCCCAGGGCGTCGACTACTGGCCGTTGGCGGTGACCCGCGAGCTCGACGACCTGATCCTGCGCCTCCGCACGAACGAGAGCGACCTCGGCACGTGGGTGCTGCGGACCACCGGTGACGTGGACGCGGTGCTCGCCTACGACGAGCAGCTCGAGGCGCTCGCCGACGACTGGTTCGTCAACGAGGTCGTCCAGTACTTCAAGCGCACCATGAAGCGTCTTGACGTGACCAGCCGCAGCCTGATCGCGGTGATCGAGCCGGGCAGCTGCTTTGCAGGCCTGCTGCTCGAGCTGGCGCTGGCCGCCGACCGGCAGTACATGCTCGAGGGCGTCTACGAGGACGTCGACCCCGACGCCGACCCCGCGGTGGTCGTGCCGACCAGCGCGAACGACGGCCGGTTCCCGATGGGCAACGGGCTGTCGCGCCTGGCCTCCCGGTTCTGGGGACGCGAGAGCGACCTCGAAGCCGTGCGCGGCCACTTCGGCGAGCGCCTCGAGGCGAAGAGCGCGGACGACGCCGGGCTGGTGACGATGGCCCTCGACGACATCGACTTCGAGGACGAGCTGCGGATCGTGCTCGAGGAGCGGGCGTCCCTGTCGCCGGACTCGCTGACCGGGATGGAGGCCAACCACCGCTTCGTCGGCCCGGAGACGATGGAGACCAAGATCTTCGGCCGGCTCACCGCCTGGCAGAACTGGATCTTCTACCGACCCAACGCCTCCGGACCCGACGGTGCCCTGCGAAGGTACGGCTCCGGGCAGCGCGGCGACTACGACATGACCCGGGTCTGATCGCCATGGCAGACGACTTCAACGCCTTCACCTACCTGGTCGACCGGCACTGCGAGGACGGGGCGGGTGACCGGGTCGCCGTCCGTGGGTCGCGGACCCTGACGTACGCCGAGCTGTCCGCGCTGGCCGGTGAGCTGGCGGCGGCCTACCGCCGGCTCGGCCTGCGCCGCGACGACCGGGTCATGTTCGTCGCCTCCGACGACGTGGAATTGTTCGCCGGCATCCTCGGCGCCTTCCGGGCCGGCCTGGTCGCCGTCCCGGTCTCCACGATGCTTACCGGCTCGGAGATCGGGAAGGTCCTGGCCGACTCCGGCGCCCGCCTGGTCGTGGCCACCCACGAGTTCGCCGACGCGGTCAGCACAGCCCTCGAGGCCGCTCCCGAGGTCGAGTTCGCGGTGCTCCACGGGGACGGTGCGCTGACCACGCCGGCCCGCACGACGGCGTACACGTGGGAGGACTTCCATGCCCTGGCCCAGGAGGCCACCGAGGAGCAGCGGACGACAGCGGTCACCAACGAGGACTCGTGGGCGTTGTGGCTCTACACCTCCGGCACCACCGGTACGCCGAAGGCGGCCATGCACCGGCACGCCAACATCCGCCACGTCTGCGAGACCTACGGCAACCAGGTGCTGGGGATCACCGCCGAGGACTCCTGCTTCTCGGTCGCCAAGCTCTTCTTCGCGTACGGCATCGGGAACTCGATGTTCTTCCCGCTCTCGGTCGGTGCCACGACGATCCTCGACCCGCGCCGCCCATCCCCGGACATGGTCCGTGAGCGGGTCCAGGCCGACAAGCCGACGCTGTTCTTCGGTGTGCCGACGTTCTACGCCGCCCTGCTCGCCAGCGACATCCCCGACGACACGTTCGCGTCGGTGCGGCTCGCGACCTCGGCCGGTGAGCCCCTGCCGGCACCGCTGCAGCAGCGGTTCACCAAGCGGTTCGGCGTGGAGATCCTCGACGGCATCGGGTCGACCGAGGCGCTGCACATCTTTCTGTCCAACCGCCCCGGCGACATCCATCCCGGCACGACCGGGCGCGCGGTGCCCGGCTACGACGTCGAGCTCCGCGACGAGGAGGGCGCGACCGTCCCGCCGGGTCAGCCCGGCGCGCTGCACGTCCGCGGCGCCTCGATCGCGCTCGGCTACTGGCGGCGCACCGACGCCACGCGACAGGTGTTCAAGGGTGAGTGGCTCAGCACGGGCGACACCTACGTCCAGACCGAGGAGGGCTTCTACACCTGCCTGGGCCGTAACTCCGACATGCTGAAGGCTGGCGGCATCTGGGTCTCCCCGGCCGAGGTGGAGAGCCGGCTGCTGGAGCATCCCGCCGTGCAGCAGGCCGCGGTGGTCGGTGTCCCGGACGAGAACGGGCTCGACAAGCCGATCGCCGTCGTCGTGGTCCAGAAGGGCACCTCGCAGGAGGAGTTGGTCACCTGGTGCCGGGACGGCCTCGCCGCCTTCAAGCGGCCGCGCGCGGTGATCTTCGTGGAGGAGCTGCCCAAGACGGCCACCGGCAAGCTGCAGCGGTTCAAGGTGCGCGAGCTGCTCCAGGAGCAGCCGGCCGCCACGTCCGCCGCGGTGACCGCGCCACTGGACGAACCGGAGCTGGGAGTCAACGCATGACCAGCGTGGACGTCGACCTGCTCATCGTCGGCGCCGGTCCGGTCGGCATCTTCGGCGCCTACTACGCGGGTGTGCGTGGCCTGAGGACCGCCGTGGTCGACTCGCTCAGCCAGGTCGGTGGCCAGGTGACCGCGATGTACCCCGAGAAGCAGATCTACGACATCGCCGGGTTCCCCGCCGTCTCCGGCCGCGACCTGATCACCGGCCTGACCGCGCAGGCGGCTCAGTACGACCCGGTCTACCTGCTCGGCCAGGAGGCGCAGCTGCTCGAACGGGTGCCGCAGGAGGCTCCGCAGCCGGACCAGCTGCGGGTGAAGACAGCGGCCGGCACCGAGGTGCGCTGCTCAGCGGTCGTGGTCACCGGCGGGATCGGCACCTTCACCCCGAGGCCGCTTCCGGCGGGTGAGGAGTTCCTCGGCCGGGGCCTCGACTACTTCGTGCCGAGCGCGGCAGACTACGCGGGCAAGGACGTGGTGATCGTCGGCGGCGGCGACAGCGCCATCGACTGGGCGCTGATGCTGGAGCCGATCGCGTCGCACGTGACCCTGGTCCACCGGAGGGAGGCGTTCCGTGCCCATGCTGCGAGCGTGGCCCGGGTGCGCGAGACGTCGGTGGACATCGTGACCAATGCGCAGGTCACCGGCCTCGACGGCGGCGACCACGTGGAGAAGGCGGTGGTCACCGTCAAGGACGAGCAGCCCAGGACGATCCCGTGCCAGAAGGTGGTCGCCGCGCTCGGGTTCACCGCCAACCTCGGCCCGCTCCGGGAGTGGGGGGTGGAGCTGCACGACAACCGTCACCTCGTCGTCGACTCGGCGATGCGCACCAACGTCCCGGGCGTGTTCGCCGCCGGGGACATCACCGACTACGACGGCAAGGTCCGCCTGATCGCGGTCGGCTTCGGCGAGGTCGCCACCGCGGTCAACAACGCCGCCGTGCACATCGACCCGTCGGCGCAGCTGTTCCCCGGTCACTCCACCGACCAGCCGCACGAGATCCTCACGCCCGCCTGACCGGTCCCGCACCCAACGACAGGAGACCCGCCCCCATGCCCTACGTGATCGCGAGCCCGTGCATCGACGTGATGGACAAGTCGTGCACCGAGGAGTGCCCGGTCGACTGCATCTACGAGGGTGACCGGAAGCTCTACATCAACCCGAAGGAGTGCATCGACTGCGGCGCCTGCGAGCCGGTCTGCCCGGTCGAGGCGATCAGCCAGGACCGGCGCGTGCCCGACGAGGACCAGGCGTTCATCGAGGACAACCGCACCTTCTTCATCGAGACGCTGCCGGGCCGGGACGAGCCGCTCGGTGCGCCCGGCGGCGCCCACAAGATCGGTCCGGTCGGGGTCGACACCCCGATGGTCGCCGGAATCTGAGGCGGCGACCGTGCTGGACGGCAACATCCTGGTCGACGCGCACGTCCACGTGCCCGTGCTCGACACGCTCAGGCCGGCCTGGCTGGAGTGGGCCCGCGACTTCGGTGCCCCGGGCCTCCTCGAGGACGTCTGGGACCCCGCCGGCGTACCTCGTCCGGACCGGCTGGACGCCCTCTTCGAGGCGCAGGGCGTCGACGTGGCACTGCTGTTCTGCGAGTACAGCCCCAAGGCCACCGGCATCCAGGCCTTCGACGACCTCCTCCCGATCGTGGAGCACAACCCGCGGCGCTTCCGGCCCGTAGCCAACGTCAACCCGCACCTGCACTTCCCGATCGCGGCCGAGGTGACCCGCCAGCTCGAGCTGGGTGCCGCGGCGCTGAAGCTGCACCCGGTGCACGGCGGTTTCCGGTGCGACGACAAGGCGCTCTACCCGGCCTACCAGGTGCTCGCCGAACGAGGCGTTCCGCTGGTGGTGCACTGCGGCACGAGCAGCTTCCCCGGAGCGATGAACGAGCTCGCCGACCCGCAGCTGCTGGTGCCGGTGGTGCGCGACTTCCCGACCCTGGACGTGGTGCTCGCCCACGGCGGCCGTGGCTGGTGGTACGACGCGGCGGCCTTCCTGGCGCTGTCGAACGACACCGTCTGGATCGAGCTCTCCGGGCTACCGCCGAAGCGGCTGCCGGAGTACTACGCCCGCTACGACCTGGTCCGGCTGGCCCGCCGGTGGATCTTCGCCACCGACTGGCCCGGCGTTCCAGGCACGGCACAGAACGCCCGCGCGGTCGCCGGCCTCGGCCTCCCCGAGGACGTGGTGTCCGCTGTGCTCGGCGGGAACGCACTCTCGGTGTACGCCGGGCTGGACCCGGACACCGGAACCGACGGGAAGGGCTGATCCCGTGCCCGTCTACGCCCTCGGCGACCTCGAGCCGGACATCCATCCCGACGCCTACGTGCATCCCGACGCCGTACTGATCGGCGCGGTGGTGCTCGGCGCCGAGTCGTCGGTCTGGCCGGGTGCCGTGCTGCGGGCCGACTTCGGCCGGATCCTGGTGGGCAGCCGCACCTCGATCCAGGACGGCACGGTGCTGCACACCACGGTGGAGTGGCCGACGGTGGTCGGCGACGACTGCGTGGTCGGCCACAACGTCCACCTGGAGGGCTGCACCATCGAGGACCGGTGCCTGATCGGGTCCGGCTCGGTCGTCCTCAACCGGGCCGTCGTGCGCCGGGGAAGCGTGGTCGGAGCCAACGCGTTGGTCACCGAGGACACGGAGGTTCCCGAGTCGACGATGGCGCTCGGGGTGCCCGCACGCATGCGGCCGGTGGACACCGGCCAGCAGAAGAAGTGGATCGACTTCGGGGTACGCGAGTACCGCGACAACGCCGCGCACTACCGCACCGAACTTCGACGCATCGACCAAGGAGTGCAGTGATGACCACTGTCGAGGGAATGGGCCGCCCCGCCAAGGAGCTCACCGACGACGAGCTCGAGCAACAGGGCAAGCATGCACACGAGATGCGGAACTGGGTGTTCCTGCACGGCACGGCCGAGCAGTTCGCCACGCACACCGCGCGGATGCTCGAGCTCGAACGCGAGTACCTGCACCGGCACCCGAAGCGCACCTGGCAGGGATCGGGCGGCGCACCCGATCCCGACTCGGACATCGCGGTGCTGCGCAGCGCGCTGCGCGGGATCATCGCCCAGCTCGAAGGACTGCTTGAACCGCGGCCGACCGGAGGGCTCGACGCGGAACCGGTCGAGGACCCCGCTCTCGCGCTGCTGCGGCGCGTGGCCGAGGCGCCGGACGGCCGGATGCACCGGCTCGAGGTGCACCAGGCGGCGCGCGAGGTGGGGCTGGACCGGACCGCGCTCGCCCAGCTCTACAAGGGTGAACCCAAGCTGCTCGCCACCGAGAACCAGGACCGCGTGATCACCGAGGCGGGTCGCGCGCGGCTCACCTCGGCGTGAGGACCGGGTGAACAGCGGCAGCCGGATCGGCTGCGTCGGAGCCGGCCCGGGCGGGCTGTTCTTCGCGATCCTCGCCAAGACCGCGGACCCGACCCGCGAGGTCACCGTCTTCGACCGGAACCGGCCGGACGACACCTTCGGCTTCGGGGTGGTGTTCTCCGACGCGACCCTGGCCGGGATCCATGCGGTGGACCCCGTGCTCCGCACGGCGCTCGAGGAGCACGGCGTGCACTGGGACGCGATCGAGGTCCGGCTGAAGGGTGAGCGGCTGCGCTGCGCGGGCAACGGGATGGCCGCGATCCGGCGGCAGACGCTGCTGCGGCTCCTTCAGGAGCGTGCGGTCGCGGTGGGCGTCCGGCTGGAGTACGAGACGGAGATCGACCCTGCCGCGCTGGACCCGGAGCAGTACGACCTCGTCGTGGCCTCCGACGGTGCCGGCTCCAGGCTGCGGGAGCACCTGGCCGACGAGCTGCTGCCGTCGTTCGAGGTGGCGACCGCCAAGTTCATCTGGTTCGGTACGACGTACGACTTCGACGGGCTGACGTTCATCCACGAGCGCAGCGCGGACGGCGTCTTCGCGGTCCACGGCTACCCGATCGGGGACGGGCTCGGCACCTTCATCGTGGAGACCGACGAGCAGACCTGGCGGGCCGCCGGCCTCGACGAGTTCGACGCGAGCCAGCCGCCGGGGCCGAGCGACGAGAAGAGCCGGGAGTACCTGGAGAAGCTGTTCGCGGCCCAGATCGACGGTCACGCCCTGCTGACGAACAGCTCCCGGTGGGCGAACTTCCGCACCCGGCGCACCGGGCACTGGTCGCACGGGAACGTGGTCCTGCTCGGCGACGCCGCCCACACAGCCCACTTCTCCGTCGGGTCGGGAACGAAGATGGCGATGGAGGATGCGATCGCGCTGGCGTCGGCGCTGGACCGGCACCGCGGGGACCTGCCCCGTGCCCTGCAGGAGTACGAGGCAGCGGCCCGCCCCTCCGTGGAGAAGATCCAGGACTCGGCGCGGCCCAGCCTCTCCTGGTGGGAGAACTTCGGCCGTTACCACGACGCCTTCGAGCCGTGGCAGTTCGGCTACCACTTCCTCACCCGCAGCATCGGGGACCAGAAGCTGCGCCGGCGCGACAGCGACTTCGTCGACGCCGCCCATCTGGCCTGGAGGAACGCCCACGGAAGCGAGCCGGTCGACACGCCGTGCACGCTCGGGGCGCGGGAGACCTCCGGTCGGCTGATGGCCGTCGACGGCCAGGTGACGACCGCCCGGGACGTCCGCGCCGCGGAAGGGACGGGGTCGTTCGCGCTCGCCGACAGCGCACCCGAAGGTGTCACCGACGGCTGGGGCCTGCGGGTCACCGCCCCCGACGACGAGAGCGGGCTACGTCCGGTCCTGGACGCCGCAGTCAGCGGACTCCGGGAAGGGCCGTCCTTCGCCGCGGTGCACGGCGGCAGCTCGTTCACCCGGGTGCTCGTTGCCGAGGAGATGAGGATCCGGCACGGCGTACCCACGCTCCTCGTCGAGCCCGACGCGGACGTCGACCGCGCCACCACCCTGGTCCTTTCCGGGCGGACCGACCTGGTCGGCGTGCAGTGGTGACCGAAACCGGGAGGACCGACATGCCCACGCCGATCACCGAAGGCACCGTCCCGTGGCCGGAGGCCGTCGCCGAGCGCTACGTCGCCAAGGGCTACTGGCGAGAGAAGTCGCTGGGCGAGCACCTCTGGGCCGTCGCCGACCGCCGCGCGGACGCCGTCGCGCTGGTCGACGGCGAGGTGCGGATGACGTACGCCGACCTGACCGCCCGTGCGGACGCCGCGGCCACCCGGTTGCACGACCTCGGCGTCACCGCGGGCCACCGGCTGGTGAGCCAGCTGCCCAACGGCTGGGAGTTCGTGGTCCTCACGCTCGCCTGCCTTCGTGCCGGGGTGGTGCCGGTGATGGCACTGCCCGCGCATCGAGAGAACGAGCTGAGCTACCTGGTCGCGCACGCGGAGTCGTCGGCCATCGCGGTGCCCGGAACGCTGCGTGGCTTCGACCACCAGCGGATGGCCCGGGAGCTGGCCGCGGGCGCTCCGGGTCTCCGGCACGTGCTTGTTGCGGGGGAAGACGTCGACCCGCCCAGCGTCTCGCTGCGCGACCTCTGCCGGGCCGCCGACGAGCCCGATGCTGCACGGAAGCGTTGGGACGCCGAGACCCCGGCCGGGCGGGACGTCGCCGTGTTCCTGCTCTCCGGCGGCACCACCGGCCTGCCGAAGCTGATCGCGCGCACGCACGACGACTACGACTACAACGCCCGCCGCAGCGCCGAGATCTGCGCGTTCGACGAGCACACCGTCTACCTGGTCTCGCTCCCCGCCGGCCACAACTTCCCGCTCGCCTGCCCGGGGATCCTCGGCACGTTCCTCGCCGGCGGCAGGGTGGTGATGCTGCCCTCCCCGGAGCCGGGGCAGGCCCTCCGCACGATCGACGAC
>DATFGA010000269.1:0-17774 GCA_035249775.1 Nocardioidaceae bacterium
CCCAGCTCGCGGCGCGGCCGTCGCCCCACCAGCCGGGGAGCTCGCGGGACCCCGACAGCGCCACGGCGAGGTGCCGGGGCTGGTGCGGAACCGCCGCCTCCAGCTCGGCCCACTCCTCGTCGGTCGGACGCCGGTCGACGCCGAGGATCGGTGCCGCCTTCGGCTCGGCCCCCGGGAGGTAGACAGGAGCGGACTCGAAGAGGGCGACATCGGTCTGGGCGCGGCCCACGTTGCGGGCCAGCGTCTTGAGCAGCCCCGGGACGAGCGTGGTGCGCAGCGTCGGCTCCTCCTCGGACAGCGGGTTCGCGATCCGCACGGTCCTGCGGCGCTCGTCGTCGGGTTCGAGACCGAGCGCGTCCCAGTCGGCGTCCCCGACGAAGGGGTAGGTGAGCACCTCGACGTACCCGGCCCCGGCCAGCGTGCGCCCGACCCGGCGGACCAGCTTCTGGCCGGTGGTGAGGCCCCACCCGGACGGTGCGACCGGCAGCACCGACGGCACCTTGTCGTAGCCGACGATCCGGGCGACCTCCTCGACCAGGTCGTAGGGGTCGGTCAGGTCCGGTCGCCAGCTCGGCGGGACCGCGGTCAGCGTGTCCCCGTCCACGGCGACCGCGCAGCCGACCGTGCGCAGGTGCGCGAGCGTCGTGTCGGTGTCGATGTCCATCCCGGTGATCCGGGCGGGCAGGTCGACCGGGGCGGTGATCGGGTGGCTCTCCGGCGGCCCGCCGACGTAGGTGACTCCGGGCTCGACGGTGCCGCCGCCGTGCTCGACGAGCAGCTGCGCGACCCGGTCGGCGGCGTAGGCGGGAAGCAGCGGGTCGACGCCGCGCTCGAAGCGCTTGGAGGCCTCCGAGGGCAGCTTGTGTCGCCGGGCCGTGCGGAACACTGAGACCGGGTCGAAGTGGGCGGCCTCGATCACCACGTGGCTGGTCGCCTCCGACAGCTCCGTGGTCTGCCCGCCCATCACGCCGGCCATCCCGATCGGGCCGGTGTCGTCGGTGATCAGCAGGTCCTCGGCGGACAGCGTCCGTTTCACGTCGTCGAGGGTGGTCAGCGTCTCCCCCGCTTCGGCGCGGCGTACGACGATCGGCCCGGACAGCTTGTCGCCGTCGTAGCCGTGGATCGGCTGGCCGAGCTCGAGCATCACGTAGTTGGTGACGTCGACGGCCAACGAGATCGGCCGCATCCCGGCCAGCTGGACCCGACGGGCCAGCCAGCGCGGGGTCGGTGCGGTCGGGTCGAAGCCGGTGACCGTGCGGGTGGCGAAGACCGGGCAGCCGTCGGGCGCGTCGACCCGGACCGGGTAGCCGTGGTCGTTGGGCATCGGCACGTCGCGGTTCGCCGGGTCCCGGAACCGGACGCCGTAGGCGATCGCAGCCTCGCGGGCGACGCCGCGCAGCGACAGCGCGTAGGCCCGGTCGGGGTTGATCTCGAACTCGATCACGTCGTCGCGCAGGTGAAGCAGCTCGATCGCGTCGTCGCCGGGCTTCGCCTCGTCGGCCTCGAGCACGAGGATGCCGTCGTGGTCGTCGCCGGTGCCCAGCTCACGGGTGGAGCAGATCATCCCGTCCGAGATGTGGCCGTAGGTCTTGCGAGCGGCGATCGCGAACCCGCCGGGGAGGACCGCGCCGGGCAAAGACACGACGACCAGGTCGCCCTCGGCGAAGTTGTGGGCGCCGCAGACGATGCCGCGTGAGCCCTCCTCACCGTTGTGCTCGGGCCCGACGTCGACCTGGCACCAGCGGATCACCTTGCCGTTCTTCTGCGGCTCGTCGACGCACGACAGCACCCGGCCGACGACCAGCGGACCCGCCAGGTCCGCACCGGGCGACTCGAGCGCCTCGAGCTTCAGCCCCAACGCGGTCAGCCGGTGGGCCAGGACGTCGGCGGTGACGTCGCCGGGCAGGTCGACGTACTCGCGCAGCCAGGAAAGCGGGACGCGCATCAGATCTCCGTTCCGAAGGGCAGGGTGAACCGGACGTCGCCCTCGACGATGTCGCGCATGTCCTCGATGCCGTGGCGGAACATCAGCGTCCGCTCCACGCCCATCCCGAACGCGAAGCCGGTGTACTCCTCGGGGTCGATCCCGCAGGCCAGCAGCACCCGCGGGTTGACCACGCCGCAGCCGCCCCACTCGATCCAGCCCTCGCCCTTGCAGGTGCGGCAGTCATCGATCGCGGGCGCCTGACCGCGGCAGACGAAGCAGACCAGGTCGACCTCGGCGCTCGGCTCGGTGAACGGGAAGTACGACGGCCGGAACCGGGTGGTGATCCCCTGCCCGAACATGGCCGCGGCGAAGTGGTCGAGGGTGCCCTTGAGGTGCGCCATCGTGATCCCGCGGTCGATGACCAGGCCCTCGACCTGGTGGAAGACCGGCGTGTGCGTGGCGTCGAGCTCGTCGGTGCGGTAGACCCGGCCGGGGCAGATCACGTAGATCGGCGGCGTCCGGGTCAGCATCGTCCGGGCCTGCACCGGCGAGGTGTGCGTGCGCAGCACCAGCCCCCCGTCCGACGGCTCCAGCCAGAACGTGTCCTGCATGGTCCGCGCGGGATGGTCCGGACCGAGGTTCAGCGCGTCGAAGTTGAGCCACTCGGCCTCCACCTCGGGCCCCTCGGCAACCTCCCAGCCCATCGCGACGAAGACGTCCCCGACGAGCTCCTGGATCGTGGTCAGCGGATGCCGCGCGCCGCGGGGCTCCCGGTCCCAGGGCAGCGTGACGTCGACGGACTCCTCGACGAGGATCCGCGCCTCGTGCTCGACCTCGAGGGTCGCCTGGCGGGCGGCCAGTGCCTGGTTCACCGCGCCCCGGGCCTGTCCGACGCGCATCCCGGCCTCCTTGCGGGCCTGCGGCGGCAGCGCCCCGATCTCCCGGTTCGCCAGCGCCAGCGGGGACCGTTCGGCGGTGTGCTCGATCCGGACCCGCTTGAGCTCGTCGAGATCGCCGGCCGCCGCGATCGCGGACAGCGCCGCCTCCCGCATCGCGTCCACCTCGTCGGCCTTCAACGGGGTGACCTCGACCGGGTCGTAATCGGTGTTCGGGCCGGACATGGCTGCCTTTCGGTGGTGGTGCGTACAGGTGAAGTCTAGGAACCGGGTGCGGTGGCACGCGAACCGGTTACGAGCCGCGGTGGCCCGGGCTCAGTCGAGGCGGCGGTCGTCCTCGGGCCAGGTGATCGTGATCCGGGCCCCGCCACCGGGCGCGTCGGTGATCTCGACCGTGCCTCCGTGTGCGGTGACCAGGCCGTGCACGATGTACATCCCGAGCCCGGAGCCGCCGCGGGTGCCGTGCTTCCAGAACTTGGTGAACACCCGGGACCGGATCGCCGGGCTGATCCCCTCGCCCTGGTCGTCGACGTGCATGACCACGCCGGTGAACGGGTCACCGTCCGGCACCGGGGACGCGGTGAGCCGGACCAGCCCCTCGCCGTGCCGGACCGCGTTCTCCACGAGATTGGTCACGACCTGGACGAACTTGTCGGGGTCGGCGGTGATCTGGGGCAGTGTGCCGGTGGCCTTGAAGACGATCGTGCGGCCGGTGCCCGCCCGCACGGAGTCCAGGACCCGCTCCACCGCCGGCTCGAAGTCGAGCGGGCGTGGGTAGAGCGAGAGCCGGCCGGTGTCGATCCGGGCGACGTCCAGGAGCTCGGCGATGAGCCGGGTCAGCCGGTCGGCGTCGGAGTTGACGGTCGCGAGCATCAGCTTCTTCTGCTCGTCGTTGAGCCTGTCCCACCTCGACAGCAGCGTGGCCACGAACCCCTTGACTCCGGTCAGCGGCGAGCGCAGCTCGTGGGCCACGGTGGCGACCAGGTCGGAGCGCTCACGGTCCAGCCGTTCCCGGGCGCGCGAGGTGCGCAGCGAGAGCACCACCTCCTCGGTGGGGCCGAGGGGCCGGCTGCGGCACAGCCGGGCGGTCAGCAGCAGCTCGGTGCCGTCGGAGAGGTACCAGGACTGCTCGGCCAGCGCAGAGCGAAGTGTGGGCCCGTCGTACGGCTCGGCGCAGGAGTACCAGGTGTTCCCGGTGCGGTCCTGGAGCGCGACCACGTCGGACAGGTGCTTGCCGATCCCGTCGCTGACCCGCAGCATCTTGGCGGCGGCGCTGTTCATCCGGGTGACGGTGCCGTTGTGGTCGGCGAAGACCACCCCGTCCGGAAGCGCGTCGAGCAGCCCTACCGTCGCAGCTGCGTCTCCACCGTCCACGTGGCTCAGGCTAACGGTTCGGGCGGCCAAAGGTCAGCCCGATGGGCGTCCCGGACCATGTTCGGCACCGCACCGGCTCACCTGGAGCGGTGCGCACGGGCGGAGGCGTAGAGGCAGACCGCGGCGGCGGTGGCCAGGTTGAGGCTCTCGGCGCTGCCGTGGATCGGGATCCGCACCCGGTGGTCGGCGAGTTCGGCGAGCTCCCGTGGCAGCCCCCACGCCTCGTTGCCGAAGAGCCAGGCGGTGGGACCGGCCAGCAGGCCGTCGTCGACGGCGTCGTCGAGGTCGACCTCACCCGCGCCGTCGGTGGCGAGCACGGTCACGCCCCGCTGCTGCAGCAGCCGGACCACCTCGGCGGTGTCCTCGTGCAGGCTCAGCGGCAGGTGGAACAGGCTGCCGGCGCTGGCCCGGACCACCTTCCCGTTGTAGGGGTCGACCGAATGGCCGGTGAGCACGACGGACCCGGCACCGGCCGCGTCGGCACACCGGATGACCGTGCCTGCGTTGCCGGGATCGCGCACGTCCGCGCAGACAGCGAGCAGCCGCGGGTCATGGGCCAGGATGTCGTCGAGGGGCCGGTCCAGGAACCGGCATACCGCGACCAGCCCCTGCGGGTGCACGGTCTCGGCCAGCGAGCCCAGCGCGGCATCGTCGACCAGGTGCCAGTCCACCCCGGCCGCCGCTGCCGCGGCGTGGATGTCGGGATGCTGGGCGGCCGCGGTGGACACCGCGAACACCTCGTGCACGCACCCCGGCACGGTGAGCGCCTCCCGCACCGCCTGCGGTCCCTCGGCGAGGAACAGCCGGTGCTCGGCCCGGAACACACGTCTGGCGAGCCTCCGCGCCGACTTCACCCGTCCGCTCCTCGGGGAGAGGGCGGCGGTGTCGGCGGGGAGACTCGCCATCCGTGATGCCTGGGGTCGGTGGCCGACCGTCAGGCGGAAGCCTCGGCCGGCGCGTTGACGTCGGCGGGGACGTTGGCCTTGGCCAGCTCGACCATCGCCGTGAACGTGGCGGGGTCGTTGACGGCCATGTCGGCGAGGATCTTGCGGTCGACCTCGACACCCGCGGCCTTGATGCCCTGGATGAAGCGGTTGTAGGTCATCCCGTTGGCGCGGGCCGCGGCGTTGATCCGCTGGATCCACAGCTTGCGGAAGTCGCCCTTCTTGGCCTTGCGGTCACGGTAGCTGTAGACCAGCGAGTGGGTGACCTGTTCCTTGGCCTTGCGGTAGAGG
This sequence comes from Nocardioidaceae bacterium, assembly GCA_035249775.1. Taxonomy (GTDB): domain Bacteria; phylum Actinomycetota; class Actinomycetes; order Propionibacteriales; family Nocardioidaceae; genus Nocardioides_C. The sequence continues at coordinate 5,433 of DATFGA010000269.1, forward strand.
CGCGAACGCTGACCGCGGTAGCCGGAGGCGCGCTCGAGGGTTACCCGGCGCTTCTTGTGGGCGTTGACCGCCCGCTTGACGCGTGCCACTTCTTACTCCTTGATGCTTAACGAAAACGAGGGCGCTGGACAGTCACTTGCCGAGCAGCTTCTTGACCTTCTTGGTGTCTGCCTTCGAGACCTCCGTGGTGCCGGCGAGGCGACGGGTGAGGGTCGACGGCTTGTGCTCGAGCAGGTGGCGGCGGCCGGCCTTCTGCCGACGCAGCTTGCCGGAGCCGGTGATCTTGAAGCGCTTGCTCGCACCGGAGTGCGTCTTCATCTTCGGCATGTGTCTTGATCCTTCTTCGTTGACGGCGAACCAGGTCCGGTGCGCCAGCTGTTACATGTCTGGGTCGAGGTTCTCCGAGCGGCGACGCTCTTTCTTGTCCTCGTGAGCCGTGGGCGGGGTGGCGGTGCGCTCCGCGTGCTCGGCGGCACGCTCAGCCTCACGCTCGGCAGCCTTCTCGGCCTTCTCGGCCTTGACCTCCGCCTTCGCCTCGGCCTTCTTCTTGTGCGGGCCGATCACCATGGTCATGTTGCGACCGTCCTGCTTGGGTGACGACTCGACGAACCCGAGCTCGGTGACGTCCTCGGCGAGCCGCTGGAGCAGCCGGAAGCCAAGCTCGGGACGGTGCTGCTCACGACCGCGGAACATGATCGTGATCTTGACCTTGTCGCCCTGACGGAGGAACCGCACGACGTGACCCTTCTTGGTCTCGTAGTCATGCGCGTCGATCTTCGGACGAAGCTTCATCTCCTTGATGACCACGTTCGTCTGGTTCCGACGGGCCTCGCGGGCCTTCTGGGCGTTCTCGTACTTGAACTTGCCGTAGTCCATGAGCTTGCAGACAGGCGGACGCGCGGTCGGCGCGACCTCGACCAGGTCGAGATCGGCTTCCTGTGCGAGTCGCAGTGCGTCGTCGATGCGGACGATGCCGACTGTCTCGCCGTTGGGGCCAACGAGCCGGACTTCGGGCACCCGAATCCGGTCGTTGATTCGCAGCTCAGTGCTGATGGGTCCTCCTGAGGTGGGTCAGTGGTGGGCGACCAGTGATCCGCCTCGGCCGGACACGAAAAAAGGCCTCCGCGGAACACCAAGCGGAAGCCAGTCCCGACACCTCGCCACGCGATGGGCGATCACCCACCGGCGCGTGCGGCGCCTGACGAGGACCGGGAGCCCGCCGTACGGCGCAGCGACCACTGTGGTCCTCGTGACCGGACCCGACGACCTGCTGCCCCTGGGGGCGGTCGGTCGATGCGGGTGGGAGAATGAACTCCGCTTGTCTGATCTCGCCTGTTTCAACCCCCGGCGCGCACCGGATATTCCACCCGGAACGCACAGACGGCCGACCAAGAGAGATCGGTCGCCCTCAGGATAGCAAGAGCGCACCGCCGGACGCACATCGTGCGGGCCGTGCCACCCTGGTCCCATGACATCGCCCGTTCCCGGGGAGCCGTCCTCGCGCGACATCGCCGACGTGCCCGCCATCGAGATCGTCTCCACCGCGGCACTGCACCTGATGAGCTCGGCGGCGGTCAACCTCGGGCTCGCGGAGGACCTGCCCGAGCACGTCGACCTCGACGAGGCACGCACGCTGATCGAGGCGCTGGCCGGTCTGGTCACCGCCGGGGCGCCGCGTCTCGGGCACCATCACGCCGCGCCGCTGCGCGACGGCCTGCGTTCCCTGCAGCTTGCCTTCCGCGAGGCCTCGGACATCGAGGACGCCCCCGGTGAAGGGCCCGGCGAGAAGCTCACCGGCCCGGTCTACGCGCGCCCGCCCCGGTCCTGAGACCGCACCCAGGCGTACCGCCCCTCGAGCTCCACCAGCACGTATCCCTCGGCCAGCGCCCGCAGGTCCTCACCCTCGACCACGAACCGCACCGGCCCCGCCACGTCGAGCACCAGTGCGGCCGCGTCGTCGTTCAGCGCCGCCTGGGCCGCCTGGGCCATCGGCACCGGCACCGGTCTCGCCTGCGGATCCCATAGCTGCAGTGCGGAGGTTCCGGTGAACGCGAGCAGCGCGAGCCGCCCGTCCCGCCCCCGCATCAGCACCGCGGCCATGTCCGAGGTCTTGTCGTGGGCGAGGCCCTGCTCGTCGTACTCGACCTCGCCGAGCACGGCGACGACCGGCACCAGGACCCTGCTTCCCTGCAGCACCGCGAGGGTGGGCCGGTGCAACCGGTCCGGGTCGCCCGCGTAGGCCGAGAGCGCCTCGGCCACCACCGGGTCCGTGGCGCCCGAGTCGCCGGAGAAACCGGGATCGGGGATGTTGCGCATGCCGGGAGTCTGCCAGCCCGCTCCGGGCTGGCTTTGTGTGACAGGCTTGGTCCGTGGACAACGTGGTGTTCCAGGCACTGACCGTGGTGCTGACCCTGAGCGGACTGGTGGCCAGTGGGCTGCTGTGGCGGGCCCGTGGTGCCGCCTCCGGGCTGCGGATGCTGGCCTTCGCGCTGCTGCCGCTGGCCGCGTTCCTGACCGGGACGCTGCGGCTGATCTGGGAGATCGGTGACGCGATCGCGTCCTGGGCCGTCCGGTTCGCGTTCAGCCCGTTCGTCTGGCTCGGCATCGTCGTGGCCGGAGTCTCCGCGCTGCTGTTCGTGGTCTCCTCCGCGATGCGCCGGCGCGGCCGCGGCACGCATGGTCGCCCGGCACCGGGAGCGGCCGTCGGCGACGCCCCGACCGGTGAGCAGTCGTTGCCCGCCGGGTCGAGCCGACCCGCGGCGAAGGCTCCCGGGTCCGGCGACTCCGACATGGACGACATCGAGGCGATCCTGAGGAAGCACGGCATCTCGTGACCCGGCACGACCTGGGCAGCGAGGTGGACCGGCACCGGCTGCACACCCGGCTGGCGCACGCCATCAGCGCGTTGCCCGAGCGGCCCGCGGGACCGATCCTGGTGGTCGACCTCGACGCGTTCGACGCCAACGCCCGCGACCTCGCCCGCCGGGCCGCCGGCACCCCGGTCCGGGTGGCGTCGAAGTCGCTGCGGGTCCCTGCGCTGGTCGCCCGGGCGCTCGGTGTTCCCGGCTTCTCCGGGGTGCTCTGCTACGCGTTGCGCGAGGCGTTGTGGCTGCACGCCCAGGGCATCGGACGCGACCTGGTGATGGGCTACCCCACCGTCGACCGGGTCGCGCTCACCGCACTGGCCGCCGACGAGCAGGCCACGCGGACGATCACGCTGCTGGTCGACGACCCGGCCCACCTCGACCTGGTCGACGACGTGCGGCCGGCGGGCGGACCGGCGGTGCGGGTCGCGCTCGATATCGACGCCGGCCTCCGCCTCGGCCCCGCCCACATCGGGCCCAAGCGCTCGCCGGTGCACGACGTGTCGCAGGTCCTCGCGCTCGCGACGGAGGTCCTCGACCGCCCCGGCTTCGAGCTGGTCGGGGTGATGACCTACGAGGGTCAGGTGGCCGGTGTCGGCGACGAGGTGCCGGGCCGGCGTACCCGGTCCACGGCCGTCCGCCGGATGAAGTCCGCCTCCGTCCACCAGCTGCTGCGGCGCCGGCAGGAGATCGCCGCCGCGCTCGCCGGCGTCGTCGAGCTGGAGTTCTGGAACGCCGGCGGCTCCGGAAGCATCGAAACGTCGGCGCAGGACCCGGTGGTCACCGAGGTGAGCGCGGGCTCGGGCCTGCTAGTGCCGCACCTGTTCGACCACTACCGCAGCTTCACCCCGCGCCCGGCCGCCTTCTTCGGGGTTCCCGTGGTTCGCCGACCGGCCGCGGCGACGGTGACCGTGGCCGGCGGCGGACTGATCGCCTCCGGTCCCACCGGCAAGGACCGGTCCCCGCTCCCGTGGGCACCGCCCGGGTTGCGGCCGACCGGCCTGGAGGGCGCCGGTGAGGTGCAGACCCCGCTGGTCGGTCCCGCCGCGGACGCCCTGGCGATCGGCGACCTGGTGTGGTTCCGGCACGCGAAGTCCGGCGAGCCGGCCGAGCACGCTCATGAGGTGCACCTGCTCCGCGGCAGTCGGATCGTGGACACCGTCCCGACCTACCGCGGCACCGGGAACGTGTGGTGAGCCGGACAGCCTGGGAGCGCAAGGTGGCCGACATCGCGGACCTGCTGGCGTGGAGCACCTTCGAGAAGCCACCGACGCTCGGCTCGACCCGGCTGGTCTGCGTGGACGGGCGCGCCGGCTCCGGCAAGACCACGCTCGGCCGGGCCCTGGCCGACGCGGCCTCCGAGCTCGGGTCGGCGAGGTTGCTGCACATGGACGACATGTACGAAGGCTGGTCCGGGCTGGGTGGCGACCTGCTGGCCCGGATCGACCGCGACCTGATCGGCCCCCTGCGCGAGAACCGGCCCGGACGCTACCGCCGCTATGACTGGGAGCACGCCCGGTTCGCCGAGGAGCACACCGTGCACCCCGTCGACACGCTGGTGCTCGAAGGAGTCGGGTCGGCGGGTGCGTCGTACGACGACGCCATCACCACTCTGGTCTGGGTGGAGGCACCCCGCGACCTGCGCCTCCAGCGCGGTCGGCTGCGTGACGGTGACGCGGTGCTGCCGAACTGGCTGCGGTGGATGGACGACGAGGACGCACTGTTCGCCCGGGAGCGGACCCGCCGCCGCGCCGACGTGGTCGTCGACGGCACCGGCGAGGCGGACCGTGCCGTGGTCTTCGAGTGAGCGCTCAGCCGGTCCGCAGGCTGTAGTCGGTCCGCTTCGCCTCGACCTGGAAGCCGGCCCGCTGGTAGACGCCCAGCGCACCGGTCGGGTTCTCCGAGTCCACGTCCAGCGACGCCTCGTCGAAACCGGCCTGCTGGTAGGCGAGCAGACAGTGCTGCAGGAGCCGGCTGGCGACCCCGCGGCCGCGGTACTCCCGACGGGTGCCGACCTTGCCCACGTAGGCCTCCCGCTTCCCGGTCGCCTCGAAGTACGCGTCGTACTCGTTGGTCTGCACGTACGCCGCGAGCCGGTCGGGCACCTCGCGGTCCACGACCACGAAGCTCAGGTCGGGCCGGAAGTTGCGGCTCTCGGTGACCCACTGCTTCCACATCACGTCGGTCCACGGCGTGAAGTTCGGGTGGTCGGTGAACACGATGTTGTGGGTCTCGTGCATCAGCTGCGCCATGCTGGCGTCGTACTGCCTGATCTCGAGGCCCTCGGGCATCGGGGTCGGGGCGGCGACCTCCTTGAGGTCCGCGCGCATCACGAAGCTCCACCGCTCCGGCGTCAGCCCGATCCGCGCCATCAGGTCGGCCTGGGCGGCGTTGTCGGTCACCCCGCTGAGCATGTAGAGCGCAGGCAGGTCGGGCTGCTTCTCCGCGTGCGCCTCGATGCCGCGGGCCAGCATCGCGTCCGCGAGGCGGGTGCCGATCCCCTCCCCGCGCCGGGCCGGGTGCACCGATCCCTCCAGGTGGATCTTGTGGTTCTCGGTGGACGCCGCACGTGGGTAGACGCAGAAGTAGCCGACCAGCTCGTCGCCGTCGAACGCGCCGACCATGTCCTTTCCGAGCTCGATGTCGGGGTTGTCCATCTCCTCGACCAGGTCTGCCTCGTTGTAGTGCTCGCCGGTCTTCTCGACCCGCTCGATGTCGGCGAGCAGTCGGTTCCAGGCGGGGATGTCGGCCTTGGTCAGGGCGCGCAGGGTCAGGTCCACCCGCTGAGGGTAGGACCTGGCGCCCCGGTGCCGCACGCGAATTTCGTGGCAGGGTGGGCTCGACGACGAAAGGGTGGGCGATGGTTGCGCCGAGCGGCGAGCAGTACGAGATCAGCGGTGGCGGCTACCGCGCGGTGGTCACCGAGTGCGGTGGTGGGCTGCGGGTGCTCGAGTACGACGGGCGGCCGGTCGTCGCGGGCTACGACGTCGACACGATGGCGCCCTCGGGGGCGGGGCAGCTGCTGGTGCCGTGGCCGAACCGGATCCAGGAGGGCGCCTACTCGTTCGGCGGCACCGACCACCAGCTGCCGCTGTCCGAGCCCGCCCGGCACAACGCCAGCCACGGCCTGGTCCGGTGGGCGTCGTGGACGCTGGAGGAGAAGACCGACAACACGGTCTCGCTGGTGTACCGGCTGATGGCCCAGAAGGGCTACCCGTGGACGGTGGATCTGCACGTGCTCTACGACCTGTCCGCCGACGGCCTGACCGTGACGGTCACCGCCACGAACATGGGGCCGTCGGCGGCGCCGTACGCCCAGGGTGCGCACCCCTACCTCACCGTCGGCGACGACGGGGTGGACGGCTGGGAGCTGACCCTGCCCGCGGCGACCTGCCTGACCGTCGACGACCGGAAGATCCCGACCGGCCGTGCGGAGGTGGCCGGCACCGACCGCGACTTCCGCGACCCGCGCACCCTGGACGCCGTCGAGCTCGACACCGCGTTCACCGACCTGTCCCGAAGCGCTGAAGGCCGTGTCGAGGTGCTCGTGCGGAACCCGGCGACCGGCCACGGTGTCCTGCTGTGGATGGACGAGGCACACCGGTGGGTGCAGGTCTACACCGGTGACGACCTCGGTGAACGTGCCCGCATGTCGCTCGCCGTCGAGCCGATGACCGCTCCCCCGAACGCGTTCCGCACCGGCGAGGACCTGGTAACCCTCGCGCCGGCCGGCGAGGACGGCGACGAGCACTCCTCGTCGTGGGGCATCCGCGCCCTGTAGCTCCCCCGGCTGAACACCACGGTATGCAGCCGATCTGCCGCTCCCCATGGCTTACCCACCATGGGGAGCGGGAGATCGCCATGGGGAGCTGGTGCTCCCGGGGCTAGTCGGCCGGCGGGACGTAACCGGTCGGGTCGTCGCCGAGGTCCACGATCGCGGCGACCGGGCCGCCGCCGTCGGGCCCCTGGTGCGCCGCCGAGACCGACACGAACACCGCCGGGTCGCCGGTGACCGCAGCGGTGACCCCGCCGACGCAGGCCTTGATCTGCCGGTGCCAGTGCACGTCGGAGTCGTCGAGCATCGCGTTGCGCCGTCCGTTCACGGTGCCGTCCTGGCTCACCTCGCACTTGAGGAACACGTTCACCAGCCGGCCCTGCAGGTCGGTCCAGTGCGGCCGGTCCGGCAGGTCGAGCCCGGCGTCCTTGATGGACTCCCAGATCCCGTCCTGGTCCAGCGCGTCCTGCATCACCGAGTGCCCGATCCGGTAGCGGCCGCCCACGCCGCGCGCGTTGCCGACCACGACGACCTGCGCCTGGTCCAGCTCGACGCCGGACGAGCAGGACGCCACCGAGGAGTACAGCGAGCGGTCGTGCATCACCTGGTCGTTGGTGGGCATCTCGATCTCGCCGAGGGCCACCGCGATCCCGAGTGCGGTGGTCCCGTTGGACAGGTCCATCGACTCGTGGGTGTGCTCGGTCCACACCGTCTTCCCGCGGCTCTTCGCGTCCCGGATCGTGTGGATGGTCAGCAGCGGGGTCTTGGTCTGCACGTAGTGCACGTCGGCGACGTCGGTGATCCCGGCGCGTTCCATCGCGACCTTCACCGCGTCGGCGACCTTGGAGACCATCTCCACGCGGCCGATCTCCTCGGGCAGCAGCTGCTCGCTCATCGCGAACCCGACGGTCAGCCGTGGCTCGTCGGTGACGGGCGCGGACTCGGCGGGCACGGTGGCGAACACGGTCGCGTGCGGGCTGATCACGCCGTCGGTGCCGCCCGACCACACGATCGGAACCTGCTTGACCTCCTCCGCACTGCGGCTGCCCTTGTCCACGAGCACCTCGCGGAAGGCGCGGTCGGCGATGATCCGGGTGTAGTCGTTGACGCCGCCGTTGCCCTCCGTCTTGCCGATCACCGCGATCACCCGGTCGGCCTCGATCTCGCCCTTGTCGATCAAGTCGGACAGCCCGCTGGCGTCCGACACGTTGAGGATCGGGACCTTGCGTACCTCGATCGGTTCTGGCATCGCGTGTCGCTCCTTCTGGTGGTTGTGTTCGCTACTCGTTCACGACCACGGTGCCGCTCTTGCCGGCGACCGCGTCGATGATGTTGTCCAGGTTGCTGATCACGGCGGATGTCCCGCCGCGCTCGACGAACCGGCAGGCCGCGTCGACCTTCGGCCCCATCGAGCCGCTCGCGAAGTGCCCCTCGCCGGCGAGCGAGCGGAGGCCCTGCACGGAGACCCGCTCGATCGGCTGGGCCTCCGGGGTGCCGTAGTGCAGGACGGCGTGGGACACGTCGGTCGCGATCACCAGCACGTCGGCGTCGACCGTGCGCGCCAGCAGCGCAGCCCCGAGGTCCTTGTCGATGACGGCCTCCACACCGCGCAGGGTGCCGTCCTCGTCGCGGACGACCGGGATCCCGCCGCCGCCGTTGGCGATCACGATGAAGCCGGCGTCGACCAGCGCAGCGACCGCAGCGGCGTCGAGGATCTCCAGCGGTTCCGGCGAGGCCACCACCCGGCGCCAGCCCTTGTCGCCGCGGTGCTCCCACGTCTCGCCGTGGTCGATCAGCAGGGCGGCCTCGTCCTGCGACAGGTAGCGGCCGATCGGCTTGGTCGGCTTCACGAACCCCGGGTCATGGGCGTCCACCCGGGTGCGGGTGACGATCGCCGCGGCCCGGCGTACGACCCCGCGCCTTGCGAGCTCCGCCTCCAGGCAGTCCATCAGCACGAACCCGAGCGTCGCCTGCGTCTGCGCTCCGCACCAGTCCAACGGCACCGGCGGTACGACGGACGCGGCGAGCTCGTTCTTCACCAGGAGGTTCCCGACTTGGGGGCCGTTGCCGTGGGTGATCACCACATCGACGTCGCGGGCGACGAGCTCGGCGACGCTCCTCATCGCGATGCCGGCGGCACGGATCTGGTCCTCGGGACGGGCGCCGCCGTCGGCCGAGGTCATCGCGTTGCCGCCGAGGGCCAGGAGAACTCTCATCGTGTTCAGAACCTACGGCCCCACGCGCCCGCGCGGCGACGGCGACATCCGCCCAGCGCGATCGCATCCCTTGGCACAGTTGCACATCAGTGGTCGCCGCTCACATCCAGTCGACCTCCGCGGCGGTCGCCCCGGCCGCGAGCGTGGCGTAGCCCGGCCCGCGGTCGAAGAAGGGCGCCTCCGGCCGCGCAGCGCGCAGCTCCTCGCGCAAGCGGTCGCTCGCCTCCGCATCGACGTGCGGATCATCCTTCCCACCGGTGAGGACCGCACCGTAGTCGCTCGCCGCGGCCGCCACGGACACCTTGCCCCAGAGCACGTCGCGGGCGATCTCGTCGTACGGCCGGTCCAGCGGGTCGCCCCAGCCGCCGCCGCCGGTGGTCCGGATCCGGATCACCTCACCGGCCTTGACCGGTTCGGCGTCGGCGAGCGCGTCGACCTCCCGCTCGTTCGGCCCGCCGGGGTCCACGGTGACGCTGAACGGCCTGCCGGCCTTGCCGCCCTTGACACCCCAGCAGGCCAGGATCGACCGGTCCGCGATCGACATGAAGTGCGCGTCCTTGAGCATCCGGATGTGCTTCTCGTAGCCGAGCCCGCCGCGGAAGCGCCCGGCTCCCCCGCTGTCGACGGCGAGCCCGAGCCGCTCGACGAGGAACGGGAACCGGGACTCGGAGAACTCCGTCGGCAGGTTCCGGGAGTCGGGCACGACGTGGATGGTGTCCTCGCCGTCGGCGTAGTAACGGCCGCCGGACCCGCCGCCGAGCACCTCGCGCATGAGGTACGGCGCACCGTCCAGGTCGTTCCCGTAGACGCCCGTGTAGCGAATCGTCTCCTGGTCCGCGGGCATCCGACCGTCCACGGCCTTCGCGACCACACCAGAAAGCACCCCTAGCAGGCGCAGGATCACGAACGTGCGGGCGTTGGTCGGCGCCGGGAACTCGGGGGTCAGCAGGGTGCCCTTCGGCGGGAACCGCATCTCGATCAGCGGGACCACCCCCTCGTTCACGTCGAGCTCGGCCATCCGCTCCGGCGTGTCGGCCAGGTTGCGCAGGATCGGTGCGAGCCACTTCTTGAGGAAGTTGCCGTCGGCATAGTCGCCACAGTGGTTGATCGGCCCCTTGGCCTGCGGCGCGGTGCCGTGGAAGTCCAGGATCAGCCGCTCCCCGGCGGGGTCGTCGACGTCGGTGCGGGTCAGCGTGATCCGCTGGGTGTGCAGCTTCGGGTCCTCGACGCCGTCGTGCTCGGCGTAGTCCTCCCACACGTACTCCCCGACCGGGATCTTGGACAGAATCTCGCGGCGGAAGGTGGCGGTGGTCTTGTCGAGGACCGCGTCGAAGCAGGACTCGACGGTGTCCTTGCCGTAGCGCTCGAACAGCTCGGCCATCCGGCGGGCACCCATCAGGCAGGCCGAGCACTCGGCGTCGAGGTCGGCGGCCAGCGACTCCGGCATCCGGGAGTTTCGGGTCATGATCTTCAGCGCCTGCTCGCAGGGCACGCCCTGGTCCCACAGCTTGATCGGCGGGACCATCAGCCCCTCCTCGAACACGCTGGTGGCGTTGGAGGGCATCGACCCCGGGACCGCGCCGCCGATGTCGTCGTGGTGACCGAAGGCCTGGACGAAGGCGACGACCTCCGGCCCGTTTCCACTGTCGTGGAACACCGGCGCCGTGACGCACAGGTCCGGCAGGTGCCCGATCCCGCCCTCGGACATGTAGACGTCGTTGTGGAAGAACACGTCACCGGGTCGCATGGTCTCGATCGGGTAGTCGCGGACGACCGGGTGCACCAGCGCCGAGTAGGACCGGCCGGTCAGCTTGCGCAGGTTCCGGTCGTGGATCCCGGCCCGGTAGTCATGGGCGTCGCGGATCATCGGCGACCTCGACGTACGCCCGATCGCGGTCTCCACCTCCTGCTCGACCGACGCGAGGTAGCCCTCGATGATCTCGACCAGGATCGGGTCCGGTTCGGCGCCCTCGGTCAGCCGGTACGCCGGCTTGTCAGACGCCTGAGTGGCCATAGCCGCCCGTGTTTCTGACAACTCGGTCATGAGGAGGTCCTTCCGATGATGAGGTTGCCGAACGCGTCGACCTTCGCGGTGAAACCGGGGTGCAGCGGCACGGTGGAGCTGAACTCCTCGAACACCGCCGGTCCCTCGACGGTGTCCCCGGCGCCGAGCCGGGCCCGGTCGTAGACCGGGGTGTCGGCCCAGTCGTCGAAGTAGACCTGCCGGGTCCCGGTGCGGGCGGACTCGGCTCCGTTGCCGGCAGCCACCTCCCGGACCTCGGGCTTGCGGATCGGGCCGACGCCGGTCACCCGCAGGTTCACCCACTCCACCTCCTGGCGCGCGTCGTCCCGGAAGTCGTAGCCGTACAACGCCTTGTGCTCGTCGTGGAACGTCGCGGCCACGCCCGCGAACAGCTCCTCGGTGACCGGTCCCTCGGGTACGTCGACCCGCACCTCGTAGGCCTGCCCGTAGTAGCGGATGTCCGCGGTCCGCACGAACTGCCGCTCGCCCTCGGGGAAGCCCTCCCGGGCCAGCGCCGCGTCGGCCTTGCCGGCCAGGTCGTCGAAGACACCCTGCACGGTCGCGGTGTCCAGCGCGGAGGCCCGGCACACGTTGGTCTGCACGTAGTCGTTGCGTACGTCGACCGTGAGCAGGCCGTAGGCCGACAGGTTCCCGGGATTCATCGGAACCAGGACGCCCTCCAGGCCGAGGATGTCGACCAACCGGCAGGCGAGCAACGAGCCCGACCCGCCGAAGGTGACCATTGTGAAGTCGCGTACGTCGAGCCCACGGTTGACCGTGATCTGACGCAACGCGTTCGCCTGGTTCCACGCCGAGATCTCCAGCACCCCGGTCGCGCACGCCTCAAGCGAGAGGTTCAGGTCCGCGGCGAGCTTCTCCAGGCCGACCCGGGCCGCGTCGACATCGAGCGGTACCTCACCACCGAGCAGGTGGGGCGGGATCCGGCCGAGCAGCACGTGCGCATCTGTGATCGTCGGCTCGCTGCCGCCGGCGCGGTAGCACATCGGGCCGGGGTCCGCTCCGGCCGACTGCGGCCCCACCTTCAGCGTTCCCTCCGGCGAGATCCAGGCGATCGAGCCGCCTCCGGCCCCGACGGTGACCACGTCGATCATCGGGATCTTCGACGGGTAGGCCCCCACGTGGCCTTCCGTGGTCAGGGCAGGGTTGCCGTCGATGACCACGGTCACGTCGGTCGACGTACCGCCTCCATCACAGGTGACCACCTGCGGGAAGCCGGCCTTCTCGGCGACCACCGCGGCACCGAGGGCACCGGCGGCGGGACCGGACAGGACCGTCGTGATCGGCTGGTGGACGACCTCCTCCGCCGACAGCACGCCGCCGTTGGACTTCATCACGTAGAACGGGATGGACGTTCTCGCTTCGCTCAGTGCGTCCAGGTGGCTCGCGATGTTCTCGACGTAGCGGCGGATGTTGGGCTTCACGGCGGCATCGACGAGGGTGGTG
>DATFGA010000270.1:0-8713 GCA_035249775.1 Nocardioidaceae bacterium
CGCGTCTTCTTCATTCGTACCTCTTGGGGCTAGTCGGTGCTGGGCGGTCTAACTAGCCGCCTGGTAACTAGTGTCGGGCACAATCGCCGCTTCGGCCACCAAATCGGGCCTCACCCTTCTGCACTGCATGTTTCTGCAAAAAACGGGTTCTGCAGACATATGCAAGATCTCGATCTATACTGACCCAGCGCACTAGGGAGCACCCGGATTTCGGCCGGTTTGCCGCTCTGGCCCTCGAGGCATTCACGCGTTGCTGACCCGTGCGTCGCTCAGGAGACAGGTCATAGTTGCGTAATTGTGCAGCGGACCGCAAGGACCCGTTCGGATCATCCGCTCCCCTATCCTGACCGTGATGAGGCAAGTACTCGACCGGGAGCGCCGAGGCTCCAGGCCCCAGTGGCGCTCGCTCGTGCTTCGCTCCCTCATGCTTCTGCTGGCCTGGCTGCTGATCGCGATCCCGGTCAGCTTCGTGATCTTCACGAACAGCTCCAAGCCGACGGTCCTCGCCAGCCACGACGCCATCGTCAGCCCGAGCCTGGACGGCTACGCCACCCTCGACCTGGGCCCCTACCTGCCGAACCTGCGGTACCCGACCGGGACCACGCTCGGCGCCGAGATCGACCTCGGCAAGACCAACCTGAGCACCTACGAGGCGCTGATCGAGCGGTACGCGTTCATCGGCAGCCAGCCGGAGGGCCAGATCGCGAAGCTGCGACACACGTTGACCGACCTCGCCCTGGACAGCGTGGTGAGCGGTGGGCTGATCGCCCTGGCCGGCCCCGGGTTGTGGGTCCTGCTCGGTCGGAGACGACGCGACGACCTGTTCCGGCACGTCACCCCGCGCCGGGTCGCGATCACCGGGCTCGCCACGGCCGTGGCCGCGGTCGCGGTCGTCCAGCCCTGGGACGCCGGCGAGCGTGCCCCGGAGATCGTCTGGCAGTCCATCGGCGCCGCGCTCCAGGACGTCCCCATCCCGGAGGAGGCGGAGGCCATCGAGGTCCAGGGTGGCCTGATGACCAGCGGCACCAAGCGGCTCGCCGAGAGCGCGTTCGACACCTACAGCAGCAGCCTCAGCTTCTACAACGAGGTCTACGAGAAGGCGCAGGAGCTCGGACCGCTCCTGCGCCAGCCCGAGGAGGACGAGACCGTCGCGCTGCTGGTCAGCGACCGGCACGACAACATCGGCATGGACAAGGTGGCCCGCGCGATCGGCGACGCAGGCGGCGCCACGGTGCTCTTCGACGCCGGCGACGACACCTCGACCGGCAGCGAGTGGGAGTCGTTCAGCCTCGAGTCGATCGCGGCCGCGTTCGAGGACTACGACTACCGCTACTCGATCGCCGGCAACCACGACAGCGGCGACTTCGTGTCCGACCGGATGGAGGAGCTGGGCTTCGAGACGCCCGAGGGTGACGTCGTCGACGGCCCCGCCGGCATGCGGCTGCTCGGCGTCGACGACCCGCGCAGCAGCGGCCTCGGCACCTGGCGCGACACCTCCGGCCTCTCCTTCAGCGAGCACGAGCACCAGGTCGCCGAGCTCGCCTGCGAGCACGACGAGGAGGGCGACCGGATCAACACGCTCCTGGTGCACGACGCGAACACCGGCCGGGAGGCCCTGTCCCGTGGTTGCGTGGACCTCGTCATCGCCGGCCATCTCCATGTGCAGCTCGGGCCGACCCGGGTCGTCGGCGAGAACGGCAAGGTCGGCTACACCTACACCAACGGGACGACCGGCGGGGCGGCGTACGCCCTGGCCATCGGCAGCAAGCTGCGCCGCGACGCGCAGGTCACCCTGGTCACCTACCGCGACGGGCTACCGGTCGGGATCCAGCCGGTCACCGTGCGCACGGTCGGCGACTTCCAGGTCGGCGAGTACGTCGAGCTCGACCTGGGGCAGGACGTGCTGGACATCGAGGAGGACCTGCTCGATGTGGACGAGGACCTGCTCGACGTACCGGCCGACGAGCAGACCGGTCCCGGGACAGAGAACAGCCCCTCGCCGGAGTCTCCGTGAGGGGCCGCTCGTGTCTGGCGGAGGTGGCGGGATTTGAACCCGCGAGAGGGGATTACCCTCAACCCGCTTAGCAGGCGGGCGCCATAAACCGGACTAGGCGACACCTCCAGACAGCGAGGACAGGCTACCTGTCGGCCCTGCGCGTGAGCCAATCGGGGATCGGCCTGCCAGGGCTCAGCTGAGCGGACGGTAGCCGTGCCCCCGGTTCAGGTGCTGCTGCAGATCTCGCACGAAGTCATCGGCGTCGCCGGCGAGCACGCGCACCGGCACCGTGGTGGTCCGTCCGTCCCGCAGGCGCAGTACGACGTACCGCTCCCCTCCGGCCGTCGAGGCCACCACGTCCTCGACATCGGTCCACCGGGCCTGCTTCACGCCGGCGCCACGGACCAGCCGGACCTCGTAGCCCACGTCGCTGAGCCGCACCACCGACAGCTTGCGGGTGAGCACGAACCCGAGCCCGAAGATCGCGACCACGGTCAGGACCACGCCGACCGTGAGCACGGTGATCGGCAGCTTGAAGAGCCCGACGGCCGCGGTCAGGAGGAAGACGAGAACGCCCAACGCGGCCAGGAAGAAGCCCATCATCCGGGCAATCAAGGGCTGCGAGAACCGATAGTCGGATGGCACCTGTCGATTAGAACCAATCGGGACGCCCGAGACCAAATAGGAATGCCATGGCTCTTGTCACAGGACTGTGGTGGGAGTCACACTCAGAAGCCCACCCCATTGCAGTGACTCCGGGCCGGAGGTGGCACCGTGACCGGATTAGAGCACGCGATCATCGGGCTGCAGCAAGCCCTCGATGCCCCACGGCGGCACCACATGTGGCGCTGGTTGGTGCGCCATCGAATGGCCGGAGTCAAGGAAGCCCTGATGCTCGAGCACTCGCGAGCGGGTGAGGCCTGGCTGGCCGCGCGCGAGCTGATGCTCGCCCGCGACCGCGACAACCTGCTCCGCAGGCTCGGCGATCTCGGTCCGCAGGTGTTGGACGCCCCCGACGTGGAGCCGGTGCGCCGCGAGCTGCTGCGGCTGGTCGCGGAGCTGGAACGACACCGCCAGCGGCTCAACGACCTGGTCTACGACACGGTGGCCCTGGAGCTCGGCGGCTCGGAGTAGATCGACTCGGCAGAGGGGGCGGGATTCGAACCCGCGGCTGACATCTCTGCCAGCGACCGCTTTCAAGGCGGTTCCGATCGGCCACTCCGGCACCCCTCCTGGACCGAGCCCGCGCAACGGCGCACCCGGCCACGGTGGTGAAGTCTAGGCGACGCCGGGGTCCGGTCAGAGGTCGACGGTGACCAGGATGTCGCCCTCCTGGACGACGTCGCCCTCACTGACCTTGATCGTGGCCACGGTGCCGGGCGCCTCCGCCAGGACCGGGATCTCCATCTTCATCGACTCGAGCAGCACCACGGTGTCACCGGCCTCGACCCGCTCCCCGGGAGCGACGGTCACCTTGATCACGTTCGCCACCATCTCGGCGAGGATCTCCATGCTCTTCTTCTCGCGGGCCATGGACGCGACGCTACACGCGGACCGGACTACCCGCAGGTAGGCCGCGACACGTCAGAGGAGGGGCTGCATCCGGCCCGGCTCGGGGCGGTGTGCCGAGGCCTCCTCGAGCTGGCGGGCGCGACGACCGCGCGCACCGGTGAGGAACTGGTCCGCGCGGATCACCAGGTATCCCAGCATCAGGCCGAGCACCGCGCTGTAGAGCAGGGACAGCCCCGCCTGGACCAGGGACACGGCCGGGTTCAACAGGGCGACGGAGACCACGGCGAGGCCCGCGGCACCGAACGCGCACACCCACCAACCCTGCCGGCGACGGGCGCGGGTGGAGACTCCCCAAGCGAGCGCAGGGAACCCGAGCAGTACGGCGAGCGGTCGCGGGACGGCACCGATCGTCGAGCGCAGAGAGGTGATCGTCTCGTCGATGGAGCGGATCATCGCGGGTGAGCCCCAGCGTGACAGGGCCTCGGTGTACGCGAGGATCACCAGCAGCAGGCCCAGGCCGCTGACCAGCATGATCGCGCCGCGACGGCCCAGCCCGTGCAGGCCCGCGCCGAGCCGGTACACCAGCCCCAGCGCGCCGAGCAGCGCCCCGGCCAGGGTGAGGTAGCCGATCCGCTCCAGGGACACCTGCGCCTGGTAGGCCTCGACCGCGAATGCTCCGACCGCGGCGACCACGGTGGCGATCGCGCACTCCCCCACGACGGTGGCGAACCCCGCAGCCGGTTTGGTGGCCATCACGCCCAGCACAGCGGCCAGCACCGCCGTACCGACGGCCGCGCCGGCCACCAGCACCGGCAGTCCGGACAGCACCGAACCGACCGTGAGAGCAAGCGCCAGGCCTCCGCTGACGAGCGGTCGGCCGCCGGTCCGCGCAGCCAGGCCGTAGGAGTAGAGGGTGGTGATCGTGATGGCGCCCGCGGTCGGCACCCAGCCGGGCAGGTCGAGGGGTGTCCACGCGGACACGAGGGCCAGCACACCGGCCGCCGCGAGCACGAGCCACAGAACGCTGAGCGCGCGCGGCGACGTGAGCCGCCGCCGAAAGCTGCGGTCCGGCGTGATCGGAGCGGCGCGGCGGTCCCGGGGCTCGGGTAATGCGCGACGGCGACCAGGCCCCTGGTCAGCACGACCCACTGTCACAACCCCTACCCACAGACGCGGACGCCAGCCCCGAACCGACCCGGCGAGGATACCAACGGGGGTCAGAACCGCCGGTTGGCCAGGGACGGGTTCTTCGCGCGGGCAGTGTCCACCACGGAGCGTTCGACCGTGGCCCCCACGACCTCCTCCGTGTCCTCCCCTGCCTCGACGAGCACCTCACCCATCGGCCCGATCACGATCGAGTGGCCGCAGTAGCGCGGACCGGGTTGGCCGGCCGCGGCGACGTACACCGTGTTCTCGATCGCCCGTGCGCTGGCCAACGTCCGCCAGTGCGCGACCTTGCCCGGACCGGCGACCCAGGCGGAGGGTACGACGAGCAGGTCGGCGCCCTTCTCGACCAGCGCACGGGCGAGCTCCGGGAACCGCAGGTCGTAGCAGGTCATCAGCCCGACCTGGATCCCGTGGACCTCGACGAGCACCGGCTCGACGGCACCCGCGAGCAGCCGGTCGGACTCCTTGTAGCCGAACGAGTCGTAGAGGTGGATCTTCCGGTACGTCGCCCGCAGTCCGTCGGCATCGACGACGACCAGAGTGTTGTAGGGCCGTCCCGGGTCGTCACTGCGCTCGAACATGCCCGCGACCAGCGTGATCCCGTGCTCCTTGGCGCGGCCGGTGAGCGCCTCCACGAACGGCCCGTCGAGGGGCTCGGCGAACGCGGAGATGTCGGAGCCGGAGACGCCGAAGTCTCGCGCATACGCCTCCGGCAGCACCACGAGGTCGACGCCCTGACGACCCGCGCCCTGGAGCGTGTCCAGGATGGCGAGGGCGCGCCGGTTCTCGTCCGGTTCGAGGGAGGACGCCTTCTGGACCAGGGCGAGTCGGAGCGCGGACGGGTTGCTGGCTTCGTTGGTGGGCACGGGTCAAGCCTGCCACCCCGCCTGCGAGACTTCGAGGCGTGAGCAGTCCAGCACCCCGTGAGCCGATCCGTCTGGCCGCCGTCGTGCTCACCGGCGGCACCGGCATGAGGCTCGGCGGTGTCGACAAGGCCTCCCTCGAGATCGACGGGCTCACCCTGCTGGAGCGGGCCCTCGCCGCGACCGTGGCCGCCGAGGAGGTGGTCGTGGTCGGCGCCCGGGTGGAGACCTCGCGGCCGGTGACCTGGACTCGCGAGTCACCCGCCGGCGGCGGTCCCGCGGCGGGATTGCTGGCCGGGCTGGACGCGTTGGCGGTCCGGCCCGACCTGGTGTGCGTGCTGGCCGTGGACATGCCGCGGGTGGTCCCGTCGACGGTGGCCCGGCTGATGGAGGCGCTGGCCGATGACCAGGCCGCGGACGCCGCAGTTCTGGTCGACGAGGAGGGTGTCCGGCAGACGCTGGCCGCGGTCTACCGGTACGACGCCCTCGGCTCCGCACGCCCGGGTGAACGCGAGCAGGAGCACGGTTTGTCCATCCGGAGGCTGATCGCCTCGTTGCGGATCGTGGGTGTGGCCGCGGTCGGCGACGAGGCGCGGGACGTGGACACCTGGGAGGACCTGCGCCACCTGGGCGGATGAACCCGTCCGGTTGTCTGGAAACGGTTGCGTATCCAGCGGTTGCGTAGAACTCTGGGACGGTGACCCTGCACGACTGGATTGACGAACTCTGCGACGCGCTCGAGGTCGACGCCGAAGTCGACGAGGGGCTCATCCTGGACCTGGCACGCGAGGCCGCCCACGCGGTGGAGAAGCCCGCGGCACCGGTGACCACGTTCCTGGTCGGCTACGCCGCCGCGCTGCGCGGTGGCAGCGTCGAGGACGTGGAGCACCTGGCCGGGCGGGCACAGGCACTGGCCGAGAAGTGGAGCGGCGAAGTGGTAACCCCCGACGACTTCAACGAGGAGGACCTGGTCGGCACCGAGTGACCGGTTTGTCGCGCGCAATAGCCTGAGGGCATGCGCGCCGTCATCGCCTCCGAGCCAGGGGGACCCGAGGTCCTCGACGTCACCGACCTGCCGGACCCCGTCGCGGGTGCGGGCGAGGTCGTCCTGGACCTGGCCGGCACCGCGGTCAACCGTGCGGACACGTTGCAGCGGCAGGGCAAGTACCCGCCGCCGCGAGGTGCCTCCGACGTGCTCGGTCTGGAGTGCTCGGGCGTCGTGAGTGCGGTCGGCAGCGGGGTCGACGGCTGGTCCGTCGGTGACGAGGCGTGCGCGCTGCTGGCCGGTGGCGGGTACGCCGAGCGGGTGCTCGTGCCCGCGGGTCAGCTGATGCCCGTTCCTGCCGGGGTGGACCTGGTCGTGGCCGGATCCCTTCCGGAGGTGGCTTGCACGGTGTGGTCGAACGTGTTCATGATCGCCGGGCTGCAGCCGGACGAGACGCTGCTGGTCCACGGCGGTTCGGGCGGGATCGGCACCATGGCGATCCAGCTCGCCTCGGCGCTGGGCTCACGGGTGATCACCACGGCCGGCTCCGCCGAGAAGCTCGCGGTCTGCGAGTCGCTCGGTGCGGACGTGACCATCAACTACCGGGACCAGGACTTCGTCGAGGTGGTCAAGGAGGTCACCGACGGCAAGGGGGCCGACGTGATCCTCGACAACATGGGAGCGTCCTACCTGGGCCGCAACATCGACGCGCTGGCCACCGAGGGCCGGCTCGTGATCATCGGCATGCAGGGCGGCGTGAAGGGTGAGCTCAACATCGGAAAGCTCCTGGCCAAACGAGGTGCGGTGATCGCGACGTCGCTGCGCGCCCGGCCGGTGGAGGAGAAGGCGGCGATCTGCGCCTCCGTGGTGGAACACGTGTGGCCCCTGATCGCGGACGGCAGCGTGCGGCCCGTCGTACACACCAGGCTTCCGCTGGAGAAGGCCGCCGAGGCGCATCGGATGATGGAGTCCGGGGACCACATCGGCAAGATCATGCTGACTGCGTAAGGTGAACGACATGAGCGAACAGAGCCAGCAGACCCCCGGAGACGGCGACGACCCGAAGGTGATGGTGATCGGGCCCGACGGCATGGCGATGTCCGCGCCGGCGGGTGCCGCCGACGAGGAGGACGACGACGGCCAGCGGCACATCACCGAGCTGGTCGAGCAGCCGGCCAAGGTGATGCGGATCGGCAGCATGATCCGTCAGCTGCTCGACGAGGTGAAGGCCGCCCCGCTCGACGAAGCCAGCCGGGCCCGGCTCAAGGAGATCCACCAGTCGTCGATCAAGGAGCTCGAGCAGGGCCTGGCCCCTGAGCTGGTCGAGGAGCTGGAGCGGCTCGCTCTGCCGTTCAACGACGAGACCCCGTCCGAGGCCGAGCTGCGGATCGCGCAGGCCCAGCTGGTCGGCTGGCTCGAGGGGCTGTTCCACGGGATCCAGACCGCGATCTACGCCCAGCAGGTCGCGGCGCGGGCACAGCTGGAGCAGATGCGGCGTGCGCTTCCGCCGGGGATGGTTCCCGACCAGGCGATGCAGGCGGCCCAGGCTGCCGCGCAGCAGGCAGCTCAGCAGGGGCAGGGCAAGCCCGGTGAGGAACCGCACGGCCGCGGCGGCATGTACCTCTGACCACCGCCGGCCCGGCAGCGGGTCAGGTGGTGAGGCGGTCGATGTCTCCGGCGAGGCGCAGGTCCATCCCGGTGAGGCCGCCGGCGGAGTGGGTGGAGAGCCTGAACGTGATGGTGGTCCACCGGATGTCGATGTCCGGGTGATGGTTCAGGTCCTCGGCAACCTCGGCCACCTGCTGCACCAGCCGGATCCCGTCGAGGAACGAGTCCGCGGTCACCGACCGGGTGATCGCGTCCCCGTCCTGGGACCAGTGCGTGAGCTCACCGTTCAGCGCCTGGTCGATCTCGTCCTGGGAGAGCAGATCCGCCATGTCCGTCGTACCTCCGTCCCCGACTTGTCAGACGGGTGGGCGGCCAGGACCACCCAGGCGTCTGACAACTCGGCTACACCTCGTTGCGGGCGGCGGGGTCGCCGCGCCGGAAGATCTTGGAACCGAGCCACACCACCGGGTCGTACTTGCGGTCGGCGACGCGTTCCTTCATCGGGATGATCGCGTTGTCGGTGATGTGAATGTTCTCGGGGCAGACCTCGGTGCAGCACTTGGTGATGTTGCACATCCCGAT
>DATFGA010000271.1:0-7467 GCA_035249775.1 Nocardioidaceae bacterium
TGACCGACTTCATCCGTACGACGCAGCCTGCCGTCTACCACCGGGGCCGGTGGCGGGCCCTGCTCAGGAACGGTGCACCGAACCCGCTCGCGGCCGTCGAGTCGGACGCCCGGACCGCCTGACGCCGGCGAACGCCGCCCGCGCGCTCAGGCCTGCGGCCGCCCAGCGCGGGTGCCGTTGCCGCGCACGTGAACCAGAACGGTAGTGATCCGCGCAGAATCACTACCGTTCCAGCACACGTGAACCGGAACAGCTGTGTGCCGCGCGCGCTGCGCTGCTCCCCATGGCAATCTGCCGCTCCCCATGGCGTTAACACCATGGGGAGCGGCAGATCGGCTGCATACCGTGGTAATCAGCCGGTCAGGCGTCGCCGCCCTCCTGCTTCACGCCGCGGACCGCGGTCGGGTCGTCGATCTGGTACTTGTCGAACGCCTCCTGCACGGTCTCGCGCTTGACCTCGCCGCGCTCGGCGAGTGCCTGGAGCGCCTGGACCACGACCGACTGCGCGTCGACGTGGAAGAAGCGGCGTGCCGCGGGCCGGGTGTCGGCGAACCCGAACCCGTCGGTGCCCAGCGCGTGGAAGTCTCCGGGGACCCACTTCGCGATCTGGTTCGGGACCGCGCGCATGTAGTCGCTGACCGCGACGAACGGGCCCTCGGCCTCCTTGAGCTTGTTCGTCACGTAGGGCACCCGCGCGTCCTCGGACGGGTGCAGCAGGTTCCACTCCTCGGCGTCCACCGCGTCCCGCGCCAGCTCGTTCCACGACGTCACGGACCAGGTGTCGGCGGCGACGCCCCAGTCCTCGGCGAGCAGGCGCTGGGCCTCGGTGATCCACGGGAAGCCGACACCGGACGCGAGCAGCTGCACACGCGGAGGGTTCTCGGCGTTCACGGCCGGCGGTACGGCGAAGTGGTAGATGCCCTTGAGCAGGCCCTCCACGTCGAGGTTGTCCGGCTCCTTCGGCTGGATCGTCGGCTCGTTGTAGACGGTGAGGTAGTAGATGACGCTCTCGCCGTGCGGGTGCTCGTCGGTCGAGCCGTACATCCGCCGCAGGCCGTCCTGCACGATGTGGCTGACCTCGTGGGCCATCGCCGGGTCGTAGTGCACGACTCCCGGGTTCGTCGCCGCGAGCAACGGGGAGTGTCCGTCGGCGTGCTGCAGGCCCTCGCCGGTCAGCGTCGTACGGCCGGCGGTGGCACCGATCAGGAAGCCCCGGGCGAGCTGGTCGGCCATCGCCCAGATCGAGTCACCGGTGCGCTGGAACCCGAACATCGAGTAGAAGATGTAGAACGGGATCATGTGCTCGCCGTGCGTGGCGTACGCCGAGCCGACTGCCGTCGCCGATGCCATCGCGCCGGCCTCCGAGATGCCCTCGTGCAGCATCTGGCCCTGCGCGGACTCCTTGTAGGCCAGCAGCAGCCTGCGGTCCACCGACTCGTAGGTCTGCCCGGCCGGGTTGTAGAGCTTCGCCGTCGGGAACATCGAGTCCATGCCGAACGTGCGGAACTCGTCGGGCGCGATCGGCACGATCCGCTTGCCGATCTCCGGGTCCTTCATCAGGTCCTTGAGCAGCCGGACCAGCGCCATCGTGGTGGCGATCGCCTGCTTGCCCGAGCCCTGCTTGAGCTCGGAGTACATCTCGTCGCCAGGCAGCTTCAGCGGCTTCGCGCGGACCTCGCGCTTGGGGATGAAGCCACCGAGCTGACGGCGGCGCTCCATCATGTACTCGATCTCGGGGGAGTCCGGGCCCGGGTGGTAGAACGGCGCGATGTCGGCGCCGTCGATCTGGTCGTCGGTGATCGGCAGGTAGAGCCGGTCGCGGAACTTCTTCAGGTCGTCCTTGGTCAGCTTCTTCATCTGGTGCGTGGCGTTGCGGCCTTCGAGGGCGTCGATCGTCCAGCCCTTGATGGTCTTGGCCAGGATCACCGTCGGCTGGCCGACGTTCTCGGTTGCCGCCTTGAACGCGGAGTAGACCTTGCGGTAGTCGTGACCGCCGCGCGGCAGCTTCACCAGGTCCTCGTCGGAGAGATGCTCGACCATCTTCCGCAGCCGCGGGTCGCCGCCGAAGAAGTGCTCGCGGATGTAGTCGCCCTTCTCCACCGAGTACGTCTGGAACTGACCGTCGGGCGTCTTGTTCATCTGGTTGACCAGCACGCCGTCGACGTCCTGGGCGAGCAGGTCGTCCCACTCGCGGCCCCAGACCACCTTGATCACGTTCCAGCCGGCGCCTCGGAAGAACGACTCCAGCTCCTGGATGATCTTGCCGTTGCCGCGCACCGGGCCGTCGAGCTGCTGCAGGTTGCAGTTGATCACGAAGGTGAGGTTGTCGAGCTCCTCGCGGGCGGCCAGACCGATCGCGCCGAGCGACTCCGGCTCGCCCATCTCACCGTCGCCGAGGAACGCCCACACGTGCTGCTGCGAGGTGTCCTTGATGCCGCGGTTGTGCATGTACTTGTTGAACCGCGCCTGGTAGATCGAGCTCAGCGCAGTCAGACCCATCGAGACGGTCGGGAACTCCCAGAAGTCCGACATCAGCCGCGGGTGCGGGTAGGACGGAAGGCCCTTGCCGACACCGTGCTGCACCTCCTGGCGGAAGTGCGAGAGCTGCTGGTCGCTGAGCCGGCCCTCGAGGAAGGCGCGGGCGTAGATGCCGGGGGAGCCGTGGCCCTGGATGAAGACCTGGTCGCCGCCGCCGGGGTGGTCCTTGCCGCGGAAGAAGTGGTTGAAGCCGACCTCATAGAGCGACGCCGCCGACTGGTAGGTGGCGATGTGTCCGCCGACCTCGAGACCCTTGCGGTTGGCCACCGAGACCATCACCGCGGCGTTCCAGCGGATGAAGGCGCGGATCCGGCGTTCGATGTGCTCGTCGCCGGGGAACCACGGCTCGCGCTCGGGCGGGATCGTGTTGATGTAGTCGGTGCTGCGCAGCCCCGGGACGCCGACCTGCTTCTCACGGGCGCGCTCGAGCAGCTTGAGCATCACGTAGCGGGCGCGTGCCTTGCCGCGTTCATCGAGGAGGGCGTCGAGCGACTCGAGCCACTCCTGGGTCTCGTCCGGGTCGATGTCCGGCAACTGCGTGGGAAGGCCCTCGTGGATCACCGACGGCGCGGGGCGTTCATTGTTATTCGCCACGATTCCTCTGCTCTCAATTCAGATGTCCGTGTGAGGGCGGTCGGGTCGCGATCCCCTCTCTTTCATCGTGTCACGCTCCGCCCAATGGGGGAATTTACCCCTCAGTAACACCTCGATCGCCGAGTTGTCAGACGCGTGGGCGGCTATAGCCGCCTCAGTTTCTGACAAGTCGGTGGGTCAGACCCGGTCGAGCCGGTGGTGCGGAGGCGAGGGGAGTACGACGGTGATGGGGTCCCCTGTGCGCACCAGCCCGCTCCGTCGTACGACGGCCATCACGCCTGCCCTGCGAACGGTCCGCCCCTGTTCGTCGACCCCCACCATGTGCCCGAGGAGGCCGGAGGAGAAGGCGTCGATCTGCCAGCACGGGTTGCGCAGGCCGGTGACCCGGACCTGCGCGGTGTCGCCGAGCAGGAGCACCGTGTCGCGGGGGAGCGCGAGCAGGTCGACGCCTGTGGTCGTGATGTTCTCGCCCATGTCGCCGGGACGCAGCCGGTGACCCAGCTGAGCGACCTCGTCGAACAGCTCGGTGTGCAGCAGGTGGACCTGGCGCAGGTTGGGCTGGTCGGGGTTCCGGCGTACCCGCGACCGGTGCTTGACCGTCGGGCCGCAGTGCGCGTCACCCTCCACACCGAGGCCCTCGAGCAGGCGCACCGACGGCTGCGGCGACTTGGAGAACTCGTGGACCGCGCTGCTGTTCACCGACGTGACACGGCCGAGCTCGACGGCGTGTCCCCGGTTCGGATGATGTGCACCGCTCATGGCAGTAGCCTGTCAGCACGTTGCGGGGTTGCGCCGGAGGGTTGTCATCCGGTGGACTACCCGACAGGAGCTCGGGCACGACCGGTGTGCGGGCCAGAATATTTTTGGAGGCGTCTGTTGAGCGCGACCGCGGGTGGCCCTGAAGGCACCGCCACCCAGACCCTTGGTGGTCGGCTGGGCTTCAAACCGGGAATGGTCATCCAGGAGCTCGGATGGGACGAGGACGTCGACGACGATCTCCGGGTCCAGATCGAGGACACCATCGACGCCGACATGGTCGACGGGGACTACGGCAACGTGGTCGACTCCGTGCTCCTGTGGTGGCGCGACGAGGACGGCGACCTCGTGGACGCGCTGGTGGACTCGTTGACCGACCTGGTCGGGGGAGGCGTGATCTGGCTGCTCACCCCGAAGGTGGGCCGGCCCAACTCCGTGGACCCTGCCGACGTGGCCGAGGCGGCCCCGATCGCCGGACTTGCCACCACGACGACCGCCGCGGTCAGCAAGGACTGGACCGCCACCCGGCTGGTGGCGCCGAAGACCCCGCACTGACCCGCGGATCCGCCCTGGCCCGACCAGGTGTGAGCCGCGCCGCAGCCCTTTGTGTAACTCCTGGTTACAGTTGTCCGACTTGACCCCTCGAGGAGGACACCGCGATGTTGGCAAAGGCTGCCGGCCTGCTGGCGAACGAGCTGACCGCGCTGAGAGTGCTCGCCTCGGCCGGGGTCATCTATCCCTACTCACCGCGGGTGCTGTACCGGATCGCGAGGACCCTGCATGAGTGGGGCCGCGGGCCGGCGGGTGGTTTCACCACGTTGGCCCAGCGCCATCCTGACCAGGTCGGCGTGATCGACGAGCTCGGGGAGCTGACCTTCGGCGAGCTCCACCGGCGCAGCAACGCGCTGGCGCACTCGCTGCGTGGCCTCGGCATCAGCGAGGGCGACTCCGTCGCCATCCTGTGCCGCAACCACCGCGGCTTCATCGAGGCCAGCATCGCCGCCGCCAAGCTGGGCGCGGACCTCCTTTACCTCAACACCGCGTTCGCGGCGCCGCAGCTCCGGGAGGTGTGCGCGCGGGAGAAGCCGGCCGCGATCGTCTACGACCAGGAGTTCACCGACCTCATCGAGCTTTCCGGGTCCCGGACGATGCGGGTGCTGGCCTGGGTCGACTCCGAACCCGGCGACCTGCCCACCATCGAGCAGCTGATCGGTGTCGGCTCCAGAGACGATCTCGTCCCACCGGGCCACAGGTCGCGGTCGGTGATCCTCACCTCCGGCACCACGGGAGCGCCGAAGGGTGCACCGCGCAGCGAGGGGTCCTTCGACGCCGGCGTGGCCCTCCTGTCCCGGCTGCCGCTCCGGCGCGGGTGGCGCACCCACATCGCCGCACCGCTGTTCCACACCTGGGGCTGGGCACATCTCAACCTGGCGATGCTGATGGGCTCCACCATGGTGCTCCGCCGCAGGTTCGACCCCGAGGAGTGCCTGCGCGCCGTCACCGAGCACCGGTGCGACTCGATGGCGGTGATCCCGGTGATGCTGCAGCGGATCATGCAGCTTCCCCCCGACACCCTCGCGTCGTACGACCTCTCCCACGTCAAGGTCGTCGCCGCCTCCGGCTCTGCGCTGCCCGGCGACCTGGGAACCGACTGGATGGACCGGTTCGGCGACCACCTGTTCAACATCTACGGCTCCACCGAGGTGGCCTGGGTCACGATCGCGCAGCCGGCCGACCTCCGCGCGGCGCCGGGCACCGCCGGGAGGCCGCCGCACGCCACCGTGGTCAGGCTGTACGACGAGCAGGGGACTCCGGTCCGTGAGGGGCAGCCGGGCCGGATCTTCGTGGGCAACTCGATGCTCTTCGAGGGGTACACCGGCGGCGGCTCCAAGGACATGGTGGACGGGCTGATGTCGACCGGCGACGTGGGCCGGTTCGACGCGGAGGGACGGCTCTTCGTCGAGGGCCGCGACGACGAGATGATCGTCTCCGGCGGGGAGAACGTCTTCCCGCAGGAGGTCGAGGACTGCCTGTCCCGCCATGACGCGGTGGTGGAGGCGGCGGCGGTCGGCGTCGACGATGCGGACTTCGGCAAGCGGCTCCGCGCGTTCGTCGTACTCGCTCCGTCCACGGACGTCAGCGAGGACGACCTCAAGGACTGGGTGAAGCAGAACCTGGCAAGGTACAAGGTGCCGCGAGAGATCGTCGTCCTCGACGAGCTGCCGCGCAACGCCACCGGCAAGATCCTCAAACGCGAGCTGAGCAAGGAGATGTCATGACCGTGGAGGTGGGCCAGCAGGCTCCCGACTTCGAGCTTCGCGACCAGCACGGGCAGACCGTGGCGCTGTCGACGTTCCGGGGCGCGAAGGCGGTGGTGCTGATGTTCTACCCGTTCGCGTTCAGCCGGGTGTGCACCGGTGAGCTCAGCGAGATCCGCGACAACCTGGACCGCTTCCAGTCCGACGACGTGCAGGTGCTCGCTCTCTCCTGCGACCCGATGTTCACGTTGCGCGCGTTCGCGGACCAGGACCGGTTGACGTTCCCGCTGCTGTCCGACTTCTGGCCGCACGGAGCGGTCTCCGCCTCCTACGGGGTGTTCGACTCCGAGCGCGGCTGCTCTGCACGCTCGACGTTCATCGTCGACCAGCAGGGCGTGCTGCGGTGGAGTGTGCACAATCCGATGCGGGAAGCCCGTGACCTGGCGGAGTACGAGCGGGTGCTCGGCGAGATCGCCGGCTGATCCTGAAGGTGGGGGACGGGCCGGGCGATTTCGGGTGACCTGGGCCATATTTTTT
The DNA here is from genome assembly GCA_035249775.1 of Nocardioidaceae bacterium. Lineage (GTDB taxonomy): Bacteria > Actinomycetota > Actinomycetes > Propionibacteriales > Nocardioidaceae > Nocardioides_C. The sequence goes on from DATFGA010000271.1 coordinate 6,684, forward strand.
CCGGTTTGCCTGACAGCGCCGTCCGGGACTTGTTGAATAGTCATTGCTACGACCGCTGGTGACCCGAGACGCCGGCGGTCGTACGCGTTTCCGGATGTTTTTGTCGCCGCTGACCGGCTGAGGTTAGGCTGTGCGTCGCTTCGGGGCGTATAGCTCAGCGGTAGAGCACCTCCCTTACAAGGAGGTGGTCGCAGGTTCGATCCCTGCTGCGCCCACCCAACCCAGAGCCGCCGGGAATGGCCGACTGGACTCATCCCCGGGCACTGACTCAGACTCGCCGTCATGGACCTTGCCGCGGTGGCTGAGACCTGGGAAGCGGACGGATTCGTCGTGCTCCCTGAGTACCTCCCAGCAGGTGACGTGCACGCAGCCATCCGCGACCTGCCGCTTCTCTTCCCTACAGGTGACGGCTTCCACGATGCTGTGGATCCTGCCCGTAACGCCCGGTTCGCGGATGACGAGTTCAACGGCATCGACAGTTCCCCTTCACCAGCGGCGCTCTGAACCGTCTTGTGGTCTGTGACGCCCTCATCGACCTTGCGACACTGTTGCTTCGTGACCGTGACGTGAGGCTCTACTCGGCCGAGACCTGGGCGAAGTACGAAGGCGCCGCCGACTATGAGCAGGACCTTCACCGCGACTACCTCAACCACACCCTCCTGGTGCCCTCACGCGCACCACAGTTCCAACAGGTCGAGCTCTTCGTGTTCTTGTCCGACGTGACAGCTGAACTGGGTGCACCAAGGTTCGTGGCGAGGTCTGACGAGACCGACGCGCTGCCGGC
>DATFGA010000272.1:0-3036 GCA_035249775.1 Nocardioidaceae bacterium
CACGTGCACTGTCTCGGCCGCGGGCACGTAGAGCTCGTAGCCGAGCTCGCCGACGTAGGTGATCCGCACGCACAGCACGTCCACACCGGCGACCTCGATCCAGCGCGCGGTGCGGAAGCCGAACGCCTCCGTCGAGAGGTCGGCATCGGTCAGCTTGCTGAGCACGTCGCGTGATCGGGGTCCCTGGACGTTGAGCTGCCCGTAGTCGGCAGTGACGTCGGTGACCGTGCAGTCGGCGCCCCCGGAGTGCCGCGCCAGCCAGGCAGACGTGTGACCGTGCGCGGCGTCGGACGCGATCACGAGGAAGTCGCCCTCGCCCAGCTTGGTGACGGTCAGGTCGCTCTCGATCCGGCCGTCCTCGTCGAGCCACTGGGTGTAGGTGATCGTCTCGGACTTCTCGTTGACGGCTCCCGCGGAGACCCGGTCGAGCAGGTCGCCGGCGGCGGGGCCCTGCACCCGGAACTTCGCCATGAAGCTCATGTCCATCAGGCCGGCGGCCTCGCGGACGGCGAGGTGCTCGGCCTCCCACTGCTCGAACCAGGGCGCCCGACCCCAGGTCGGTTCGGCAGAAGGGGTGATGCCGGGCCCGGCGAACCAGTCGGCGCCCTCCCAGCCCGACACCTCGCGCAGGTAGCCGCCATGCTCGACCAGCCGGTCGTGAACCGGGGATAGCAACATGTTGCGGGCGGTGCGCAGCTGCTTGCCGGGGGTGTGCGCGGCGTACACCGTGCCGAGGATCTCCGTGGTGCGCGCGGCACGGTAGGCGTCGTCGGCCTGCCACGGCCGGAACCGGTCGACGTTGAAGCCGGTGACGTCGACGTCCGGCCGGCCGCTGATGATCCAGTGGGCCAGCACCCGGCCGAGGCCGCCGGCGGAGAGGATCCCGACCGAGTTCATGCCTGCGGCGACGAAGTAGTTGCGGATCCCGGGGGCCTCGCCGACGGCGGGGGCGAGGTCGGGCGTGAACGACTCCGGACCGCAGAAGAAGGTGCGGACACCGACCTCGAGGGTGACCGGGACGCGGGCCATCGCCTTCTCCAGGAACGGGCCCATCCGGTCCCAGTCGGGCGGGATCTTGCCGAAGGAGAAGTCGCGCGGGATCCCCTCGACGTTCCACGGCGCCGCCTGCGGCTCGAAGAGGCCGACCATCATCCCGCCACCCTCCTCGCGGTAGTAGCCGTACGACGCGGGGTCCTCGAAGACCGGCGAGTTGGGGTCGAGCCCGTCGATGGTGTCGGTGATCAGGTAGTAGTGCTCGGCCGCCTGGTTCGGGATCACCAGGCCGTTCCGCGCCCCCAGCTCGCGGGCCCACATGCCGGCGCAGTTGACGACGTACTCGGCCTCGATCTCGGTCGTCTCGCCGGGCGCACCCATGGAGACCCGCACGCCGGTCACGCCCCCGCGGCCGATGAGCACGTCCTCGACCGAGACACCCTCGACGATCCGCACCCCGAGCCGTCGTGCGCCCTTGGCCAGGGCGGTGGTGACGTCGACCGGATTGACCCTGCCGTCGCCGGGGACGTGGAAGCCGGCGAGCAGGTCGTCGGTCTTCGCCCAGGGGAACAGGTCGGCCATCTCCTTCGGGGAGATCTCGTCGACCTCGAGCCCGAGGTGCCGCTGGAACGCGGCGACCCGGCGGTACTCCTCCAGGCGGGCCTCGTCGGCGGCCGCCTCGATGAGGCCGACCGGCTTGAAACCGGTGGCCTGGCCGGTCTCCTCCTCGAGCCGCGCGTACAGGTCTCGCGAGTACAGCCGGATCGCGGTCGAGGTCTCCGAGGTCGACCCGAAGCAGGTCATCAGGCCCGCGGCGTGCCACGTGGTGCCGGAGGTCAGGCGGTCACGCTCGAGCAGGACCACGTCGGTCCAGCCGGCGTGGGCGAGGTGGTAGGCGACCGAGCAGCCGATCACGCCGCCGCCGATGATGACGACGCGGGCACGGTCGGGGAGCTGGTTTCCGGCAGGGGCGGTCATTGGCCAAACCTATCCGTCCGGCCCGGCACGATGAGAAGTGCAACGTTTCGGGTCGCTGCGACGACTGAAGGTGTGTGATGACGACGGAGGGGCAGGTGCCCGCCTTGGGGTTCGAGGAGGCGTACCGCGAGCACCGGCTCGCCCTCCTACGGCTGGCGTACCTGATGTCCGGTTCGCACGACGTGAGCGAGGACGTGGTCCAGTCGGTGTTCACCTCCGCCCACGACCGCTGGGACCAGATCGAGAACCCGCTGCCGTACCTCAAGAAGGCCGTGGTCAACCTCGTCAAGGACGGGCAACGGCGACACCTGCGTCGTTCGGCGAGAACGCCCGAGCGACCGCTGGTGGCGCTTCCGCCGGAGGTCGACGAGACCTGGGCGCTGATAGCGCGGCTGCCGTGGGTGCAACGTGCCGTCGTCGTCCTCCACTACTACGAGGATCTTCCCCTGACCGAGGTGGCAGTGATCCTCGACCGCCCGGCAGCAACCGTCCGCTCCGACCACCGCCGCGCACTCGACAAGCTGCGAAAGGCACTCGCATGAACGACACCCAGCACCCCGACAGCGTCGAGCAGCGCCTGCGACACACCCTCCACACCGTGGCAGAGACGGTCACCGAGGACTCTCTCGCGACTCCGACCGCTTCGCCGGTGGCGGCGAAGCCGCACCGCAGGCGGCGCATCGCCCTCGGTGCCGGCGCCGTCGCCGTCCCCCTGGCACTGGCGGCGTTCGCGATCGTCCGCCAGGGACCGGAGTACGTCGACACGATCCCGCCCGAGGACATCGTCATGACCGGGAGCGTGGACGGCAGCCGCTACCTGCTGGTCGAGTCGGACCGGACCGACGAGTGTGGTCAACCGGTCACCGGGGTCGAGCTGGTGGAGGAGACCGAAAACCTGATCGGCAGCGAGTGGAACACCACCGGCTATCAGTACGGCGAGCTCACCGACACGAACTGCGGTTACGTCAACGACACGTCCCGCTACCTCGAGAACCCGGCGCTCTTCAACGACTCGGGGGCCGAGGTCGGCGACTCGTTCGTCTGGGTCTATGCCGTCCACCCCGA
>DATFGA010000273.1:0-6192 GCA_035249775.1 Nocardioidaceae bacterium
TGTCGCTGGAGCTGACCGCGAACGCGAAGGAGCTGCTCGCCAGCCGCGGCTTCGACCCGGTGCTCGGTGCCCGGCCGCTGCGCCGCACCGTGCAGCGTGAGATCGAGGACGTGCTCGCCGAGAAGATGCTGTACGGCGAGGTGGGTCCGGGGCAGATCGTCCTGGTCGACGTGGAGGGCGAAGGTACTGAGGCCGCCTTCACGTTCCGCGGGACGCAGAAGTCGGAGCTTCCCGACCTGCCGCCGATCGAGACCGCCAAGACCGGCGACTCAGACTGAGCGCGCACGACGCAGATGCAACGAGGGGCGGCCCGTCCGACGGGTCGCCCCTCGTCGCGTCCGAGCCCGGGATGATCTGCACCGTCAGCACCGTGAAGGACACGCCCGCGAACCTGGAGCGGTTCGTCCGCCGCAACCTGGCCTCCGGTGCCGACCACATGTTCGTGTTCCTCGACGGCGACGACTCGGCCCTCGGGCGGCTGGCAGAGATTCCGCAGGTCACCGCGGTGCTGGCCGATGCCGCGTTGTGGGGCGGCACCAAGCCGGAGGCGCTGAACCTGCGCCAGATCAGCCACGCCAACCTGGTCAACACGCTGCTGGCGCCGTTCGACTGCGTCGACTGGCTGTTCCACATCGACGGCGACGAGTGCCTGGACCTCGACCGGGACCGGCTGGCCGCGGTGGATCCGGAGACCAGGTACGTCCGGTTGCTGCCGCGCGAGGCGCTGAGCCGCCGGGACCAGAACGGCGAGGTGACGCACTTCAAGGAGCTGCTCGGGCCGGAGAACCTCTCCCTCCTGGCGCTGCTCGGGGTGATCGCGGAGCCGCGCAACAACAGCTACTTCAACGGCCACGTCACCGGGAAGGTGGGGATCCGGCCGGCGCTCAACGTCGACCTGCTGATCCACCGGGCCGAGCGGCGGTTCGAGCCCTACGTGCCGTCCTTCCAGGCCGACTTCCTGCACGTGCTGCACTACGAGTCGTTCTCCGGTGAGGAGTTCGTCCGCAAGTGGATGAGCCACATCGGTGCGGGCGGGGGCACCCGGTTCAAGCTCGACAAGCTGCGGTTGCGGGCGGCGATCAGCGCCGTGGTCGACAACGACCGGCTCTCTGCCGAGCGCAAGCGGCACTACCTGTCCGAGCTCTACCGGCGCAACGTCGAGGACGACATCGAGACGCTGACCGAGCTGGGCCTTCTCGTCGAGCCGGCGCCGGAGCTGCATCAGTACACGCCTCGGCCGTTCCCGGCGGCGGAGCAGCAGCTCGTCGACAGGCTGCTGGAACATCTGCTGGTCGCCGACAAGGGCGGGTTCGCGCCGGGGAGGATGCCGGCGAGCAGCGTGGAGCTGCTGACCGGTCTCGCGTCCGAGCTGGCTCCGGCCGAGCCGGAGCTTGCTGCGCGGCTCGAGGCCTGCGTGGCCCGGACACCGAGCGAGCCCCCGTCAGGGGAGGGCGAAGGTGTCGAGTGACAGCTGGGTCACCAGGCCGTCGTCGAGCAGGCTGGCCAGGCACCGTGCCCGCTGGTCGGTGTCGGCCCAGACCGCGTCGAGCCGTGAACGGTGCACCGGCTCGTGGGCATCGCGGAGCACGGCGAGCAGCCGCCCACGACATTGCCGGTCGGTCCCGGCGTAGCCCTGGCCACGTCGGGGCGGTCCGTCGTACGCGGGGTACCCGGCTGCCCGCCACGCACAGACGTCGCTGACCGGGCAGGTGCCGCAGGCCGGCGAGGTGGCGGTGCAGACCAGGGCGCCGAGCTCCATCACCGCGACCGCCCAGGTCGCCGCGGTCGGCGCATCCTCGGGCAGGAGGTCGGTGGCGAGCTCGCGCTCGGCCCGGGTCAGTGAGGTGGCCGGGAACTCGACGCCGGAGACCACCCGGGCCAGGACCCGGCGGACGTTGGTGTCGAGCACCGGATGGCGCTGGCCGTGGGCGAAGGAGGCGATGGCGGCGGCCGTGTAGTCGCCGACGCCGGGGAGTGCGCGCAGCTCCTCGAGAGTGTCGGGCACCTCGCCGTCGTGCTCGGCGAGGATGGTGGTGGCGGCCGCGTGCAGGCGCAGTGCCCGCCGCGGGTAGCCGAGCCGGCCCCAGGCGCGGACGGCATCGCCGGTCGAGGCCGCGGCCAGGTCGGCAGGCGTCGGCCAGGTCGCCATCCACTGCTCGTAGACCGGCAGGACCCGGGCGACCGGGGTCTGCTGCAGCATGAACTCGCTGACCAGCACGGCCCACGGCGAGGCCGACGGCTCGCGCCAGGGAAGGACCCGGGCATGCTCGTCGTACCAGCCCAGGACGCGCTTGTGCAGGTGCTCGTTCATCGTCCGGTGATGGTAGGTCAGCGTGGCATCCCGCTCTCGACGGGTCCGGAAAGTTAGCGTTTGCCCATGAGCTCGGTGACCAGGCCCAGAGGACCGCTTCCGCCACGTGTCTACTGGACGCGGCGGCTGCTGGTGGCCGGTGTCGCGCTCGCCATGGTCTACGGCGTGAGCCATCTGCTCGGTGGGTCGCCCGATCCTCGCGACACCCCGTCCGCCCGGCCCGCTGCAGCCTCTGTGAGCTCGTCGGCTCCCGCGTCCCCGACGGCCGGGATGACTCCGCGCGCGCAGGACGAGGGCGCTCCGGAGGGCAATAACCGGAAGAAGAACAAGCCGGAGAAGACCCCGCTCGCGGTGCCGACCGGCCCCTGCGCCGACAGCGACATCGTGGTGCAGCCCACGGTCGAGGGGGCCGCCTACGCCGGCCAGGACGTGGCGATCACGCTGAACCTCAGCACGGTCGAGTCGCCGGCGTGCACCTGGGAGGTCTCCGCGGAGTCCGTGGTGCTCAAGCTGACCTCGGGTGAGGACCGGATCTGGTCCACGCAGGACTGCCCGGCGGCGATCGAGACCCAGCCGGTGGTGGTGCGCAAGGACCACGTCACGGCCGTGGACGTGACCTGGTCCGGCCAGCGTTCGGACGACGAGTGCACCCGGACCACGGACTGGGCGCAACCGGGCTACTACTACGCGACCGCGGCGGCGTTCGGCGCGGACCCGCATGACGAGCAGTTCCGGCTCGCGACTCCGCCGCGACCGACGATCACCCCCACGCCCACGGTCAAGCCCGGCAAGGCGTCCGGCGGGGACGAGAAGCAGGACGAGCAGCAGGACTGAGCGGGCGGCACGACGTACCCCCTTTTGTTGAGACGTGAGTTTTTCCCCGTTCAGACGTGAGGTTTTCCCGCTTCAGACGTGGGTTTTTCACTCGACCCACGCGCGGACACCGAGCCTGACAACTCCGCGTCTGCGAAAACTCCACGCCTCGACGGCGAAAAGGGCGCGTCTCAACGGTGAAAAACGCGCGTCTCAACGGGGGACGAGGTCAGACGTAGCGTTCGAGGATGCTGGACTCGGCGAGCCGGGACAGGCCCTCGCGGACGCTGCGGGCCCGGAGCTCGCCGACCCCGTCCACGGCCTGCAGGTCGTCGATACCGGCGGAGAGCAGCTTCTGCAGCGACCCGAAGTGCTCGACGAGACGTTCGACGACCGCGCCGGGGAGTCGGGGTACCTTCGCGAGCAGCCGGTAGCCGCGCGGGGTGACCGCGCCGTCGAGGTGCTCGCTGGCGCCGAGCCCGACGGCGCGGGCGACGGCGCCGATGTCGACCAGGTCCCCCGAGCTCAGGCTCTCCAGCTCGGCCAGCACCTCGTCGGGCTTGCGGGCCTTGCGGCCGTTCGGCAGGTAGTCGCGGATCACCAGCTCGCGCTCCATGTCCACGCCGGTGACCAGCTCGTCGAGCTGCAGCGAGAGCAGCCGGCCGTCGGTGCCGAGCTCGAGCACGTAGTCCTCGATCTCGCGGGCGATCCGGGTGACCATCTCCAGCCGCTGCGCGACCACGGCCACGTCGCGAACGGTGACCAGGTCCTCGATCTCAAGCGCGGACAGGGTGCTGGACACCTCGTCGAGGCGAAGCTTGTAACGCTCCAGGGTGGCCAGCGCCTGGTTCGCGCGGGACAGGATCTGGCCGGAGTCCTCGAGCACGTAGCGGGTCTCACCGACGTAGGCGGCGATGATCTGCATCGACTGGGACACCGAGATCACCGGGAACCCGGTCTGCCGGGCGACCCGGTCGGCGGTGCGGTGCCGGGTGCCGGTCTCCTCGCTGTAGATCGACGGGTCGGGCATGAGGTGTACGGCGGCGCGCTGGATCCGGGACGCGTCCTTGTCGAGGATGATCGCGCCGTCCATCTTCGCCAGCTCCCGCAGGCCGGTGGCGGTGAACGGGACGTCGAGGGTGAACCCGCCGGTGGAGATCGAGTCCACGGTCTTGTCGCTGCCGAGCACGATCAGCGCGCCGGTGCGGCCGCGGAGGACCCGTTCGAGGCCGTCGCGCAGCGAGGTGCCCGGCGCGATGCTGGCCAGCACGGTGCGCAGGCGCAGCTCCTCGTCCGAGCGGTCGGTGGCTACCACGGTGCTCCCCAGGTTCTGTACGTCGTGCCGCGGTCAGTGTAGGGCAACCGCCGGCGCGCGTGGCTCTGACTCGTCCGCGCCTCAGACGGCGTTGAACAGCGGCGTGGAGTCGGCCTTGCCGAGGTCGAGCACCCGCAGCGCGGAGTCGACGTCGGGAACCGCCACCACCTGCATGCCGTGCAGCTCACGCACCGACCCGCCTGCGTCGCTGCCCGCCTCGTTCGGCACGATCGCCGCACGGAACCCGAGCCGGCCGGCCTCGGCCAGCCGCTGCGGCAGGTCGCGGACCCGGCGCAGCTCGCCGGCCAGACCCAGCTCGCCGATCGCGACCACGTCGGTGGGCACGGCCCGGTCCTTCCAGGCCGAGGCGATCGCTATCGCGGCAGCCAGGTCGCCGGCGGGCTCGGTGATCCGGGCACCGCCGACGGTGGAGAGGAACACATCGTGGTTGTGCAGCCGGATCCGGGCCCGCTGCGCGAGCACCGCGACGGTCATCGCGACCCGGGCGCCGTCGACCCCGGAGGTGGTCCGCCGCGGACGCTCGGACGCGGACGGGGTGACCAACGCCTGCACCTCGGCGAGGATCGGCCGGCGCCCCTCGAGCGTCACCGCGACGCAGGTGCCGGCGACCGCGACGTGGTGCCGGGCCACGAACAGGCCGGTGGGGTCGGTAACCGCGACGATCCCGTCGCCGGACAGATCGAAGCAACCGACCTCGTCGATCGGGCCGAACCGGTTCTTGACCGCGCGCACCATCCGCAGCCGGGAGCTGCGCTCACCCTCGAAGTGCAGCACCACGTCGACCAGGTGCTCGAGCACCCGTGGGCCGGCGATCGAGCCGTCCTTGGTGACATGGCCGACCAGGACCGTGGCGATGTTGCGGGTCTTGGCGACCCGGACCAGGGCGGCGGCGACCTCCTTGACCTGGGTGACCCCGCCGGGCACGCCGTCGACGTCCGCGGCGCCGATGGTCTGCACCGAGTCGACGACGATCAGCTGCGGCTTGACCTGGTCGATGTGGCTGAGCACCGCACCCAGATCGGTCTCGGCCGCCAGGAACAGCTCGTGGTGCACGCCGCGGGTCCGGTCCGCGCGCAGCCGCACCTGCGACGCCGACTCCTCGCCGGTGACGTAGAGGGTGCGCAGCCCCGACCGGGCGGTCTGCGCGGCGACCTCGAGCAGGAGCGTGGACTTGCCGACCCCCGGCTCGCCGGCCAGCAGCACCGCGGCGCCCGGGACGAGTCCGCCGCCGAGGACCCGGTCGAGCTCGGGGACCCCGCTGGAGTTCGCGCGTGAGTCCTCGATCGGCACCTGGCCGATGGGGATCGCCGGCGAGGTGACCGGCCCCGCCGTCGTACGCCCCTGGGGTGCTGCCGCCTCGGCCACGCTGCCCCAGGCCTGGCACTCGCCGCACCGGCCGACCCACTTGGCCGTCTCCCAGCCGCACTCGGCGCACCGGTAGCTGGACCTGGTCCGGGCACTCGCCTTGCTGCTCATGACCGGGACGTTATGTCACCGCACCGACAAGGCCCGGTTGACTCTCCCGCGGCCCGGCGGCGATCATGCGAGACACCGGGCTTGGAACGATCCACAGCCCTGCGGTTCTCGGGGGAGAGGCGGCGATGGCACGACGGAGCGGCAAGGCGCCGACGCTGGCCACGGTGGCCGACGAGGCAGGAGTCTCCCGGCAGACCGTGTCGAACGCGTTGAACAGCCCGCACCTGCTGCGGGAGGACACCCTGGCGCGGGTCCG
>DATFGA010000274.1:0-2411 GCA_035249775.1 Nocardioidaceae bacterium
CGTCACCGTGATGGGTCACGTCGACCACGGAAAGACCAAGCTGCTCGACGCGCTGCGCAAGGCGAACGTGGTGGCCAGGGTGCACCCGGTGGTCCGGCCGGCCGCCCCGGCGGCTTCGGCCCCAGTGGCGGTGGCCGTCCCGGTGGTGGCCGTCCCGGCCAGCGTGGCCAGACGCAGGGTGCGTTCGGTCGCCCCGGCGGTCCGTCGCGCCGTGGTCGCAAGTCGAAGCGGCAGCGCCGTCAAGAGTTCGACAACATGCAGGCACCGACGATCGGTGGCGTGCGTGTCCGCAAGGGCGACGGCGAGACCATCCGGATGGCCCGTGGCTCCTCGCTGACGGACTTCGCGGAGAAGATCAACGTCGACGCCGCGGCGCTGGTGCAGATGCTGTTCCACCTCGGTGAGATGGTGACCGCGACCGAGTCGGTCAACGACGCGACGCTGGAGCTGCTCGGTGAGGAGCTCAACTACGTCGTGCAGATCGTCTCGCCCGAGGACGAGGACCGCGAGCTGCTCGAGTCCTTCGACCTGGAGTTCGGTTCCGACGAGGGCGGCGAGGCCGCGCTCGAGGCCCGACCGCCGGTCGTCACCGTGATGGGTCACGTCGACCACGGAAAGACCAAGCTGCTCGACGCGCTGCGCAAGGCGAACGTGGTGGCCAAGGAGGCCGGTGGCATCACCCAGCACATCGGTGCCTACCAGGTGGCGACGGAGGTCGACGGCGACGAGCGCCGGATCACGTTCATCGATACCCCGGGTCACGAGGCGTTCACCGCGATGCGTGCCCGCGGTGCGCAGGCCACCGACATCGCGATCCTCGTGGTGGCTGCCGACGACGGCGTGATGCCGCAGACGGTCGAGGCGTTGAACCACGTCAAGGCCGCCGGCGTCCCGATCGTGGTCGCGGTCAACAAGATCGACAAGCCGGACGCCGACCCGACCAAGGTCCGTGGCCAGCTGACCGAGTACGGCCTGGTCCCGGAGGAGTACGGCGGCGACACCATGTTCGTCGACGTGTCCGCCAAGTCCGAGCTGAACCTCGACACTCTGCTCGAGGCGGTCGTGCTGACGGCGGACGCGGAGCTCGATCTGCGCGCCAACCCGGAGCAGGACGCCCAGGGCCTGGTCGTCGAGGCACACCTCGACCGCGGCCGCGGCCCGGTCGCCACGGTGCTGGTCCAGCGCGGAACGCTGCGGGTCGGTGACTCGCTGGTCGCCGGTCCGGCGTTCGGCCGGGTGCGCGCCATGCTCGACGAGTACGGCGAGTCGGTCGAGGAGGCCGACCCGTCCCGTCCGGTGATGGTGCTCGGTCTGACCGCGGTGCCGGGTGCCGGCCAGAACTTCCTGGTCGTCGACGACGACAGGATGGCCCGCCAGATCGCCGAGAAGCGCGAGGCACGAGAGCGTGCAGCCTTGCAGGCACAGCGCCGCGGGCGTCGTACTCTCGAGGACTTCATGGCCTCCATGGAGAAGGGGGAGAGCCAGGAGCTCAACCTCATCCTCAAGGGCGACGTGTCCGGTTCGGTCGAGGCGCTCGAGGACTCGCTGTCGAAGATCGACGTCGGCGACGAGGTCTCGCTGCGGGTCATCGACCGCGGTGTCGGTGCGATCACCGAGACCAACGTGATGCTCGCCGCCGCCTCCGACGCCATCATCATCGGCTTCAACGTGCGCCCCGAAGGCAAGGCGACCGTGGTGGCCGACAAGGAAGGTGTCGAGATCCGCTACTACTCGGTCATCTACCAGGCGATCGAGGAGATCGAGGCGGCCCTCAAGGGCATGCTCAAGCCGGAGTTCGAGGAGGCGTCGCTCGGCCAGGCCGAGATCCGCGAGATCTTCCGCTCCAGCAAGATCGGCAACATCGCGGGTTGTATGGTCACCGGCGGTGTCATCCGTCGCAACGCCAAGGCGCGTCTGCTGCGGGACGGCTCCGTGGTTGCCGACAACCTCGACCTGTCGTCGCTGCGGCGCGAGAAGGACGACGTCTCCGAGGTCCGCGAGGGCTTCGAGTGCGGTCTGGTCATCCGGGGCTTCAACGACATCAAGCAGGGCGACGTCGTCGAGGCCTTCGAGATGCGCGAGATCCCGCGAGCGTAATCAGGGCGGATGTGTGGTCGAGTCGGCGCAACGCACGGCATGCGCCGACTCGATCACCCCACCGAGTGACCGCGCCGCGGTCATGAGGTGACCGGTCGCCCACCCGGTGACCGCAAGCGCCGACTCGACCCGTGGCCCGGGAACGACGCGCCGACTCGGCGGTCTTTTCGGGGAAACGACGCGCCGGGTCGGCGGGAACGAACCAGAGAACAGGAACTACAGATGAGCAGCCCACGGGTGCGCAAGGTCGCGGACCGGATCCAGGTCGTCGTGGCGGAGATGCTCGAGCGCCGGGTCAAGGACCCGCGGCTCGG
>DATFGA010000275.1:0-6679 GCA_035249775.1 Nocardioidaceae bacterium
AGGAGTGGGCCGCCGATGAGACCGAACATCGCCAGGCGGCGAGGCACCAGGCCAGTGCGGAACATCATCCAGCCGAGGATGCAGCCGTTGCCGACTCCGACGACGAGTGCGGGTCCGAGGTTGAACGTCCACTCCTGCATCGCGAGGAATGCGTCGCCGACAGCGGCGAGGCCGGCTGCGGACTGGTCGCCCGCGGCTGCGTAGTCCTGGCGGAGGGTGACGACGGTGAGGACGGCCAGGATGCCGACGCCGATGAACACGGACTCCATGACCCGGGCGGTGACGAAGCTGATCGCGAGGTTGGGGTAGCGCTGCTTCAGCACGGTGTACATGGCGGTCGCAGTGCCGATGTTGGCCGCGATGAGGATGGCCTCCATGAAGGCGCCCCACAGGACGCGAGTGTCCTGCCCGGGGCCGGTGACGTAGTTGCCGTCGAACAGCGGCGGGTAGAACCCGATCTTGGCCGTGATCGAGGTCACGTAGGTCACGATGAACAGCCAGCCGACGATGGTGGCTGCGCGTCGCATCGGGTCCGCGGCCGCCTGGCCGTTGATGGTGCGGGTGTGCTGGGTGGTGGTCATGGGTGTCTCCTGGTAGGCGGGCCCGGGGTGATCCTGGGCTGGATGTGGGTGGGTTCAGGTCGATGGGTCGGCGTCGCTGGGGTTCCCGGGGTTGGTCTGGGTGACGGACAGCAGCGGGAGCCCGAGGTCGCGGACCTTGTGCAGCAGTCCATGCAGCGCGGCCTGGTCCGCGACGGGGCCACGGAGCACCGTGGTGCCGTCGTCGGTGTGGGAGAGGTTGACGTCGTCGAGCCAGGCCGACCAGTGGTCGTCGAGCCGGCCCTGGATGCGGATCTCGTACCAGTCGCCGTGATGCTCGTGCCGTGTGCCGCTCATGATCCGCAATGTAGGAACGGCGGTGATGAGCGCGCGTCATCACAGGTGATGAGTGCGGTGATGAACTTCTCTGCTGGGACGTCCCGGGGGCGCGACAAGCCACCGGCTTGTCGCGCTAGAGGTGGAGCTGGTGGGCGCGTCGCACCGCGGCCCGACGGTTGTTCACGCCGAGCTTGGCGTAGACGTGCTGGGTGTGGGTCCGCACCGTCGGTAGGGACACGCCCAAGTGGCGGGCGATGGCCGGACCGTCGAGGTCCGAGCCGAGGAGTCGCAGGACGTCGAGCTCGCGACTGCTCAACGGCTCCACCAGCGGCTCCACCCCGCCACCCCACGGCGGCCCCTGAACTCGCTGTGCGGCAGGTCGCCGAGTGCCGTCGGCGGCAGCTGTCACCGCCTCCATGAAGCGGCCCTCCCCCGGCAGCTGGCCGAGCAGCTTCACCGCGCGCGGTCCGGCATCCAGGAAGGGGCGCACCCAGCCCGCCGGCCGCGTCAGCTCGGCGGCCGCCTGAACTCGGGACACAGCCTCGTCAGCGCTACCAGCGGCATCTGCAGCTACCGCCAGGAGGAGCAACGCCTCCACCTGTGCGGCGCTCCGTTCTCCCTCCGTCGCGGCGAGGTGAAGTCGCCCCAACAGCTCCGCCGCCTGGTCGAGAGGGGTTGGGTCACCGGTGGAGTGGTGCTCGGCCAAAAGCAGTCGTGCCAGCGTCAGGTGCTCGTACTCACGCAGGTAGTCCAACGCGTCGTCGGCACTCACACCGGCGCCCGCGGCCCAGCTGCGGGCCGCTTCAAGGTCGCCGATCCGGAGATGCAGTCGTGCGAGCACGGCCGGGACGGGACGGACGTTGGGTGAGAAGTCGCTGTTGAACAGGCGCTCGGCCTCCGCGAGCAGAGCCGCCGCGGCGGTCGTGTCGCCCTCGTCTTCCCGCAGGTGTGCCATGGCGACCCGCCACCGGTACGGCTGCTGTGGCAACCCGGCAGTCTCGGCCAGCTCACCGGCCCGATTCAGGTGCTGTGCTGCCTCCTTGGCGTTGCCTCGTTCCCAGGCCACGCGAGCCAACGCAGTCCACATGTCGGCCGTCCCCCGCATGACCACTCCGCCAGGACTCCCGGGGTTCCCGAAGGTGGCCTCAGGTAGTTCGAGGGCACGCTCGGCTGCGTCCTGCGCTGCGTCCAGGTTGCCGCGCTGGAGCTCGAGGTCGACGACGGTCACCGTGCAGCCCAGGGCGTCCGAGACATGCCCAGTCGCCGCAAGCCCCTGGGTAGCTGCCTGGTACGCGCGCAGGGCCGTGAGCAGGTCCCCGTTGGCCCAGGAAGCCAGACCTTTCAGTGCCGACGCAGAGGCCACCGTGAGCCCGTCGTCCGCCGCGGCTCGGGCCAGAGCGTCGTCGGCGTGGGCAAGGGTGGCGGGCACGTCCCCGGCGACGAGCGCCAACCCCGCCCTTTGCGTGGCGACCACCGCCGGCAGCCGCGCCCACTCGACTTCGTCCCGGATGGTCAGCGACTCAGGCGGGGATGCCAGGGTGCGCTCGAGTGCGTCCAGCCGGTCACCGACGCCCTCAAACGTGTTGCTCGCCATCAGCGCGCCGACGAGGTTGCTGGCCAGTACCGGGCGTCGCGCCAACACCTCGGCCGGGACGAGTGGCACCCAGCTCCGCAGAAGACCATCGGCCCGCTGACGGCGCAGTTCCGGGGTAGCCATCTCGATGAGGTCCGCAGCCCGGTCCAGGTCGTCGGCCGCGAACGCGTGCCGGACGGCCGCCTCCACCTCGCCTGCCGCGTCGTACCAGCAACTCGCCCGCCCGTGCAGGCCGGCGACGTCCTCGGGGCGCTCGGCGAGCAGCCGCGCCTGCAACACGTCCCCGAACAGATGGTGGTAGCGGTACCAGCGGCGGTGGTCGTCCAACGGGACCAGGAGCAGGTTGCGCCGTTCTAACATCTCCAGCACCGCACTGCCAGGCATGCCGTCGGCCGGTCCGGTGACCGCATCGCAGAGCCGGCCGCAAAGGCGGTCCAGCACCGAGGTGTCCAGCAGGAACTGGCGAAGGTGAGTCGGCTGCTGATCGAGCACCTCGTCGACCAGGTAGTCCACGACGTACCGGTCGTCCCCCGCGAACGTGGCGATGAACGCCGTCGCATCCTCCCGGCCACGCAACGACAAGGCAGCGAGCTGCAACGCTGCCGCCCACCCCTCGGTACGCGACTCCAACGCCTCCACGTCACCGGCCGCCAAACCGAGACTGTGGACACGGTTGAGGTACAGGCCGGTCTCCTCAGCGGTGAACCGCAGGTCAGCGGCGCGAAACTCGACCAATTGACCGCGCGCACGTAGACGCGACAAGGGCAGCGCCGGGTCGGCACGAGTGCTGAGGACCAGGTGGAGCTGCGGAGGGCGATGCTCCAGCAGCAGTGCGACGCTGTCGCTGACCTCAGCGGTGTCGGCGAGGTGGTAGTCGTCCCACACCAAGGTCAGCGGGTCCGACCGCACACTCAGCTCGTTCACCAGGCCCGCGACCACCTCTTCGAACCCCGCGTTCCCGGCCTCGAGCAGCGTCAGGGCGACGCTCGCACATCCTGGGCTCGCCGCCTCCAGCGCATGCAGCGTGTAGGTCCAGAACCGGGTTCCGTCGCCGTCACGTGCATCCAGCGACACCCATGCCACTGGGGTGCCGTCATCGAGCGCCGCAGCGACCAAGGTCGTCTTTCCGAACCCCGCCGGCGCCGACACCAGAACCAATGCGGCGTCTCCTGCCCGCCTCAGCTCCTGGGTCAGCCGTGGCCGGTTCACCAGTTCCGCCCGGGTGCGTGGGAACGCCATCTTGGTGTGCACCAAGGCGTCAACCATCGGCACTCCCTCCCAGCATCGATCCTGCTCCGAAATGGTAGGCGAGCACAGAGCCAGTCCACCTGACCCATTCCGGCCCAGACCGGCACAGCCCAGGGGGCCCGACTCGGCCGAGACAGGTCTGCCGGCCCGGGATCACAGCCTGCCGTCCGCAACGGCGCCCGAAGTGCGAGATTACGACGATCAGGAGGGCCTCAAAGCGCTCAACGCGAATCGCTCCCTTGCGAGTCAGAGTCGGTTCTCTCCAGCAGCGCGACGCACTCCACGTGGTGCGTCATCGGGAACAGGTCGAAGGCCTGCACGTTGGTGAGTCGGTAGCCATGCTCGCCGAAGATCGCCACGTCACGCGCGAGGGCGGCCGGTTCGCAGGCGACGTAGGCCACCACCCTTGGCGCCAGCCGGACGATGCCCTCGACGACGTCGCGCCGGGCACCGGTCCGGGGTGGGTCGAGCACCACCACGTCGGCCCTCTCGCCGGCCGACCCGTTCCGCAGGGCCCGGTCGACCCGGTCGACCACCGGCGCCACCTGGGGCAGGTCGGCAAGGTTGCGGGCCGCGTCCCCGACCGCGACCTCGTCGGACTCGACCGACACCACCGACCCGGTCCGGCCGACGGCCTCGGCGAGGGCGGCCGAGAACAGCCCCACGCCGGCGTAGAGGTCCAGTGCGTGCTCGCCGGGCCGCGGCGCGGCGCCGTCCATCACCGCGGCGACCAGGGTCTCAGCGGCGCCGGGATGCACCTGCCAGAATCCGGAGCCGGTCACCTGCCAGCCACGTCCGAGCGCCCGCTCGTGCAGCACCTTCGGTCCGTCGAGGAACAGCTCGTCGTCTGCCGTCACCAGCCGGAGCTGCTCCCCCGTGTTCGACACGATCGCCTCGACGGAGTCCGCGCCGTACCAGTCCTCCGAGGTCACCACGGGGAGACCGGGGTGGGCGATCGGGCAGACGTCGATCCGGACCACCTCGTGGGAGCGGTGCTTGCGGAGCCCGGCGTGGCCGTCGTCGTCGATGGCGTACTGCACGCGGGTGCGCCAGCCGAGCCCCTCGTCGTCACCGGGCACCGGCTGCACGGTGACGTCCACGTCGAGCTTGGCGAGCCGTTGCAGCTGTTCGCGGACCACGAACGCCTTCAGGTCGCGTTGCGCGGGCAGGGCGACGTGCTGGAAGTCGCAACCGCCGCACATGCCCGGGCCCGAGAACGGGCAGGGCGGCGCGACCCGGTCCGGTGAAGCGGTCAGCACCTCGACCGCGTCGCCGCGCACGAACTTCGACCGGTCGTCGCCCTCGGTGATCTCCACGACCACCCGCTCCCCCGGCAAGGTGTGCCGCACGAACACCACGAGTCCCTCATGACGCGCGACGCAGTGCCCGCCGTGGGCGATCGGCCCGACGTCGACGGTCCAGCGCTCGCCGACCAGCGAACGGCCCCGGTTCGTCCGGCTCCGGGCACCGGTGTGCCGGCCGCTCATCGTCGGTTCCTCGGCCGGTCCTTGTCCCGGAGCACCCGGCCGCTGCGTACGTCGCCGGCGCGGACCTGGGTGCGCAACCGCTCCTCACGTTCCTTGGCCAGCTCGGAGGAACGAAGCTGGTAGGGCACCGACGTCACCATCACCCCGGGGGTGAACAGCAGCCGGCCCTTGAGCCGCAACGCGGTCTGGTTGTGCAGGAGCTGCTCCCACCACCGGCCGACGACGTACTCCGGGATGTACACCGCCACCACCCCGCGCGGGTTGGCGTTGCGGATGCTTCGGGTGTAGTCGACGATCGGCTTGATGATCTCGCGGTACGGCGAGTAGAGGACCTTCAGCGGTACGTCGATCCGGCGCTCGTCCCACTCCTCGAGGAGCCGCGAGGTGACCGCCGAGTCGGTGTCGACGAAGACTGCCTCGAGCGCGTTGGGCCGGGCCGCCTTGGCGTAGGCCAACGCCCGCATCGTCGGCTTGTGCAGCTTGGAGACCAGGACGATCGCGTGCACCCGGGTGGGCAGCACCTGGTCGTCCTCCTCGATCACCAGCTCCGCCCCGACCTTGTCGTAGTGGCGGCGAATCGCCTGCATGATCATGAAGAAGGTGCCCATCGCGAGGATCGCGATCCAGGCGCCCTGGAGGAACTTGGTGACGAGCACGACCACCAGGACGACCGCCGTCATCCCGAGCCCGAAGGTGTTGATCGCCCGGGAGCGGTTCATCCGCCGCCGCTCCGCCGGCTCGGTCTCGGTCTTCAGGTGCCGGGTCCAGTGCCGGATCATGCCGAGCTGGCTGAGGGTGAAGGAGACGAACACGCCGACGATGTAGAGCTGGATCAGCCTGGTGACCTCGGCGTCGAATGCGACGATCAGCGCGATCGCCATGAACGCCAGGATCAGGATGCCGTTGCTGTAGGCCAGTCGATCACCCCGCGACCCGAGCTGGCGGGGCAGGAACCCGTCCTTGGCGAGGATCGAGCCGAGGACCGGGAACCCGTTGAACGCGGTGTTCGCGGCCAGCACGAGGATCACGCCGGTCATCGCGATCACGAAGTAGAAGCCGGGCGAGAAGTTGTCGAACACACCCCGCGCGATCTGGGCGATCACCGTGTGCTGGTCGTAGTCACTGGGAAGCGGTTGGCCGTCGCTGGTCTGCAGCCGGTCGATCTCGTGCGGGTCGACGTACCTCAGGTCCATCTCACGCGCGAGCGTGATGACGCTCATCATCATCGTGATCGCGATGATGCCCAGCAGCAGCAGGGTGGTCGCGGCGTTCTTGCTCTTCGGCTTGCGGAACGCCGGGACCCCGTTGGAGATCGCCTCCACGCCGGTCAGCGCCGCGCATCCCGAGGAGAACGCCCGGGCGAGCAGGAACACCAGCGCGACCGTGGTGATCGTCTCCTCGTACCCCTCCGCCTCGATGATCGTGAACTCGGCGCTCTCCGCCTGCGGCAGCGAGCCGGAGAAGTAGCGCAG
>DATFGA010000276.1:0-23200 GCA_035249775.1 Nocardioidaceae bacterium
GTTCTGGGGCTGCCCGATCCCGATCGTGCACTGTCCCACCTGCGGCGAGGTCGCCGTACCCGACGACCAGCTGCCCGTCGTGCTGCCGGACCTGCGCGGCGCCGACCTGAAGCCGAAGGGCACCTCGCCGCTGGCCGCCGCGTCGGACTGGGTAGCGACCTCCTGCCCGTCCTGTGGTGGCGAGGCGCGTCGGGACACCGACACCATGGACACCTTCGTCGACTCCTCGTGGTACTTCCTGCGGTTCTGCTCGCCGCACTACGAGGACGGTCCGTTCGACCCCGAGGCGGTCCGTCGGTGGATGCCGGCGCCGCAGTATGTCGGTGGTGTCGAGCACGCGATCCTGCACCTGCTGTACAGCCGGTTCTTCACCAAGGTGCTGCACGACATGGGCATGGTCGACTTCGTGGAGCCGTTCCAGGCGCTGCTGAACCAGGGCCAGGTGATCAACCAGGGCAAGGCGATGAGCAAGTCGCTGGGCAACGGCGTGAACCTGGGCGACATGATCGACCAGTACGGCGTCGACGCGGTCCGGTTGACGATGGTGTTCGCGGGCCCGCCCGAGGACGACATCGACTGGGCCGACATGTCCCCGTCCGGTTCGCTGAAGTTCCTGCAGCGCGCCTGGCGGCTGAGCGGTGACGTCGCGTCAGCGCCGGGCACCCCAGCGGAGGGCGGCGACGTCGCGCTGCGCAAGGCCACCCACAAGACCGTGCACGAGGTCGCGCAGCTGGTCGACTCGCACCGGTTCAACGTGATGGTCGCGCGGGCGATGGAGCTGGTGAACGCGACCCGCAAGGCGATCGACTCCGGCTGCGGCGCGGAGGATCCCGCGGTGCGCGAGGCGGCGGAGGCGGTGGCGATCATCCTGAGCCTGGTCGCGCCCTACACCGCGGAGGAGATGTGGTCCCGGCTGGGCCACGAGCCGACCGTCGCGAAGGCCGGCTGGCCGACCGTCGACGAGGCGCTGCTGGTCGAGGACTCGGTGACCGCGATCGTGCAGGTGCAGGGCAAGCTGCGCGCCAAGCTGGAGGTCAGCCCGGACATCTCCGCGGCCGACCTGGAGGCGATGGCGATGGCCGAGCCGGTGATCGTCAAGGCGCTGGAGGGCAAGACCGTGCGCAAGGTGATCGTCCGGGAGCCGAAGCTGGTGAACGTGGTCGCCGGCTGACCGTCCTGGAGGATCACAGGCCCTGCAGGGCTTCCTTGATGTCGTGGCTGCCGGTGAGGACGTCGAAGGTCTTTCCGATCGTCTCCGGGGTGTGCAGCGCCGCGAGCAGGGTCGCGGCGACGTCGGCGCGCGGGATCTCGCCCCGCTCCAGAGTGCCGACCTGGACCTGGTGGCTGCCCTCGGCGTCGGTCAGCCGGCCGGCCGGACCACGGTCCAGTCGAGGTCACGGCGGCGTAGGTCGTCGTCGGCCGCCTTCTTCGCGCGCAGGTACACCTGGAAGATGTCGTCGCTGTCCGGGTCGGCCTGCTCGGTACCCATCGAGGACACCATCAGGTAGCGCCGTACGCCCGCCTGCTCCGCGGCGTCGGCCAGCAGCACCGCCGCGCCCTTGTCCACGGTCTCCTTGCGTGCGGCACCGCTGTTCGGGCCGCCCCCGGCAGCGAACACCACCGCGTCGGCGCCCTCGAGCACCGCGGCGAGCTCCTCGACGGAGGCGTGCTCGAGGTCGAGTACGACGGCCTCCGCGCCCGCCTCTTCCAGGTCGGTGACATGGTCGGGGTTGCGGACCAGGCCCACCGGCTGGTCGCCGCGTTCCGCGAGCATCCGCTCGAGCAGCAGGGCGATCTGGCCGTGGCCTCCGGCGATGACGACGCGCATGTGGTTCCTCTCCTCGGATGTCCGTGGGTGGAGCTGTGCCCCGTTCCGGCGCAACAAGTCCCCGGCCCGGACGATTCCGGGTCGAATGCCGTGCGACCGGTACCCTTCGGGCATGTCCGGTCCGATCGCCCTGGTCACCGACTCCACGGCGTCGCTGCCGCCGGAGCTGGCTGCACGCCGCGGGATCATCGTCGTCCCGCTGCAGGTGGTGATCGGCGCGACCTCGTTCGGCGAGGGTCCGGAGGGCGGCGCCACCCCGGAGACAGTGGCGGACGCGCTGCGCGAGTGGACCCCGGTCAGCACCTCGCGTCCCACGCCGGCGGCGATGCTGGAGGCCTACGAGCAGGCGGCTGCTGCGGGCGCGACCGAGGTGGTCTCGATCCACCTGTCCAGCGAGCTGAGCGGCACCTTCGAGTCGGCCCAGCTCGCCGCGCGGGATGCGCCGATACCGGTCACCGCGGTGGACAGCCGCCAGCTCGGCATGGCGACCGGGTTCGCGGTGCTGAGCGCCGTCGACGTGCTCGATGACGGCGGCTCGGCCGCGGAGGCCGTCGAGGTCGCGACCCGGCGGGCGAAGGGCACCACGTCGCTGTTCTACGTCGACACGCTGGAGTACCTCCGTCGCGGCGGACGGATCGGTGCCGCCGCGGCGCTGCTGGGTTCGGCGCTGGCCGTCAAGCCGCTGCTGCAGCTCGACAACGGCCGGATCGGCTCGCTCGAGAAGGTACGCACCTCCGCGCGTGCGCTGAGCCGTCTGGAGGAGCTCGCGGTCACCGCGGCAGGGGAGGACCCGGTCGACGTCGCGGTCGCGCACCTGGCCAACCCCGAGCGGGCGGAGCTGCTCGCCGGCAACCTGCGCGAGCGGCTCGCCGAGAACCTCGCCGGCCGCGACGTCGTCGTCGGCGAGGTCGGTGCGGTGATCGGTGCCCACGTCGGCCCCGGGATGGTCGCCGTCGTCGTCGCCCCCGTTCCTCGTTGAGACGCGCCCTTTTCGCCGTTCAGACGTGGAGTTTTCGCCGTTGAGACGCGGAGTTTTCGCTGTCGAGACGCGAGGGATCTCCGTCCGAGCGACGTGTCGGCGTGTGGTCGCCTGGTGAGGCGGTACGTCGCACTTGGAACTGTGCGCTGGGAAGCGGGCGCCCGATCTTTCCCACATCCGGGTCGTCCCGGGTGGTTGTCCACAGGGCCCAGGAAGCTGGTTCCGGTGCCCGATCGCACTACCTAGATTCAACCCATGCGCTCCCGGAAGTCGGCCAACGACCACGTGTCCGAAGTGGCTCGCCGTCGGCTCGAGCTGCTGAGCGCCGAGCTCGCGCAGGTCCGCGCGAGCGCGCCCGCCACTGAGGAGGACCAGCGCGCGGCCGATGACCAGAGCATCACGACCCCGATCGCGGATCCGGCCGTCCCGGCGGTCCCGGCGGTCCCGGCGGTCCGAACCGCGATTCAGCATCCAGCGTCTGAGACCCAGTCGCCGCCCGGGCTCGCGGCGATCGCAGCGACGACGCCGCCTGACGCGCCACTCGCGCCCTCCGACGCGCCAGCGGCACCCTCCGACGAACCATCTGCGCGGGCGCCCGGTCGGCACGCACTACGGTCGGTCGGTCTGACCGCCCGGGCCGGGGGATGGCTTCACGACCGGCTTCCGCCGACGCTGCAGGGGCGAGTACAGATCGGGGCCTCGCACCTGACCGTTGTGGCGCTGCTGGTGGCCGCGGCACTCGCCGTGACGGCCTGGTGGGTCGTCCGCGCCGACGGCGGCGGCACGATCGTCCCCACCGCCGCGGGACCAACGACCACCCGAGACTCCTCCGCGGCCATCGTGCCGGCGGGAGCGCCTGCCGCTACGGAGACCGGCACGGGCGCAGCCCCGGCCACGACGCTGAACGACACCGGTGAACAGGTGGTGGTGGTCGACGTGGCCGGAAAGGTTCGCCGGCCAGGGATCGTGAGCCTGCCGCTCGGATCCCGCGTGGTGGACGCGATCGAGGCCGCAGGTGGCCCGCGCAGGAGGGTCGACCTGACCACGGTCAACCTGGCCCGGTTGCTGGTCGACGGCGAGCAGATCGTGGTCGGGGTGCCGCCACCGGCCGGGGTCGCGGCCCCCGCGGCATCGGCACCGGGTGCCTCCACGGCAGGCGCGCCTGTGCCGCTGGTGAACCTGAACTCCGCCACCCAGGCAGAGCTCGAGACGCTTCCCGGAATTGGGCCGGTGACCGCGGCTGCGATCCTCCAGTGGCGCACCGACAACGGCGCGTTCAGCTCCGTGGACGAGCTGCTCGAGGTCTCCGGGATCGGTGACGCGACCCTGGCGGAGATAGCGCCCTTCGTCACGATCTGATGGCCGACTGATGGCCAGGGCACGTGCGGTCCTGCCGGGGCTCGCGGCCACGTCGGCGCTCGACGACGTACGGCCCGCCGGCCACACCGGCCCCGCCCCGCCCGGCTCCGACGATCCGGCCACCGAGCAGCCGCCCCCCGACCTCCGGGTGGTCCTGCTCGCAGCCGTGGCCTGGCTCGGCGCGCTGAGCGGGTTCCTGCTTCCGGAGTGGGTCACCGGCACCCTGCTCGCCGCGCTGCTCGTGCTGCTGGTGCGTAGGCATCGCCGTGGCCGGCCGACGCTGCTGCTGGCCGGATGCGTCGCCGCCTGTGCCGCAGTGGCCTGCTCGGCGATGCTGCGGGCGCAGGCCAACGACCACAACGCGGTTGCGGAGCTGGCGCGCGAGGAGGCGTTCGTCTCCGCCGTCGCCCGCATCACCTCCGACCCGCGCCTGCGACAGGGCGACCACGGCCCGTTCGTGCTGGTCCGCGCTCAGGTCCGCGAGGTCACAGGACGCGGGGAGACGCACCGGACCGCAGTACCCGTGCTCGTGATCGCCGGGACGGAGTGGAAGGACGTCGAGCTCGGCGCACGGGTGATCGTCGAGGGCAGGCTGGCGCGTGCCGACGGCGACGACCTTGCCGCGGTGGTCTCGACGAGCAGGGCGCCGACGGTGCTCGCGCAGCCGGGCGGCCTCTACGACGCGGCGGCCTCGGTGCGCGCCGGGATCCGGGCGGCCGTGGTGCCTGCCGGTCCGGACGAGCAGACGTTGATCCCGGCACTCGTGGTCGGCGACGACCAGGGCATGTCCGAGGACCTCGTCGACGACTTCCGGGTTTCTGGACTGACCCACCTCGCGGCCGTCTCCGGCACCAACCTGACCCTGGTCGTCGGCTTCGTGCTCATCGTCGCCCGCTGGGCCGGGGTGCGGGCGCGCGGGCTGATCGTGGTCGGTGCGCTCGGTGTCGCCGGCTTCGTCCTGCTGGCACGCACCGAGCCGAGCGTGGTCCGGGCCGCGGCGATGGGGTCGGTGGCGCTGATCGGGATGGGTTCCGACGGACGGCAGAAGGGTGTCCGCGCTCTCGGCGTCGCGGTCTTTGCGCTGCTGCTGTTCGACCCGTGGCTCGCGCTGTCGATCGGCTTCGTGCTGTCGGTTCTGGCGACCGCCGGCATCCTGTTCCTGGCGCCGCCGTGGCGGGACGCGTTGATGCGCTGGCTTCCCCGGCCGGTGGCTGAGGCGGTGGCGGTTCCGCTCGCCGCGCAGCTGGTGTGTACGCCGGTCGTGGCCGCGATCTCCGGGCAGGTCAGCCTGGTCGCGGTGGTGGCGAACATCCTCGTCGCCCCGGCGGTAGGGCCGGCGACCGTCCTCGGACTCGTCGGAGGTCTGGCCATGCTCGCGCTGGACCCGGTCGGCCTGTTCCTCGGCCGGCTGGCGGGCTGGTGCGCGTGGTGGATCGTCGGCGTCGCGCAGCAGAGTGCGCGGATGCCCACCGCCGCGGTGGAGTGGTCGGCCACTGCCGTGGCGATCGCCGCCCTCGCGGTTCTGTGCCTCCTGATCGCCCTGGCGATGCCCCGGTTCCTCGAACGTCGATGGTGCTCGGTCGGCGGTGCTCTGCTGATGCTGCTGACCGTCGTACGGCCCCTGCCGGCACTCGGCTGGCCGCCGTCCGGATGGGTGATGGTCGCGTGCGACGTGGGCCAGGGTGATGCCCTCGTCCTGAACGCCGGCAACAAAGCGGCGGTCCTGGTCGACGCCGGCCCGGACCCCGAGGCGATCAACCGCTGCCTGCACCGGCTGGACGTGGAGCGGCTTCCAGTGGTGCTGCTCACCCACTTCCACGCGGACCACATCGCGGGCCTGCCGGCGGTGCTCGAGGAGCATGCGGTCGGCGAGGTGGAGGTGACGGCGGTGCGCGACCCGGTGTCGAACGCGGCGGCGGTCGCGGCCTGGACCGAGGGCGCCGGCGTCCCGGTCCGGGTCCCCGACTACGCCGAGGTGCGGAAAGTGGGCGATCTTCGCTGGCAGGTGGTCGGTCCGTCCCGACAGGTCGCCGGAGCCGGAACGGGGGAGGAAGGCTCGCTGGCCAACAACGCGAGCGTGGCGCTGCTCGTGGTCTCCCGCGGCATCCGGATCCTGCTCACCGGCGACATGGAGCCCGAGGGGCAGCAGCTGATGGACCGGTCGATCACCGATCTGCATGTGGACGTCCTGAAGGTGCCGCACCACGGCAGCCGCTACCAGGACCCGGAGTTCCTGTCCGGTCTCGGCGCCCGGTTGGCGGTGATCTCGGTGGGGGAGGACAACGACTACGGCCATCCCTCACCGGAGACGATGACCCTCCTCGAGGACGCGGGGATGCTGGTGCGGCGTACCGACATCTCCGGCGACGTGGCGGTCGTGGCGCGCGAGGGCGAGCTGCGGGTGGTCACCTCGGCGGACTGACGGGCAGCGAGTACGTCGGACGCGCGGCCTCAGGACTGCGAGCCGACCGAAACGCGACTGTCGAGCCGCTCCACGGAGTCGCCGACCCGGACCTCACCCGGCTGCTCGACGGCGGCGATGACGCCGAGCGTGAGTCGGTCCGGTCCGCGCCGGTCCGCGAGTGCGCGCAGGCCCGACCAGTCCCGGGCCCCGGTGGTCGGCGAGTAGTTGATCACCACGCACCGCTCCAGGGCGTGCGTGACACGGACCAACGCCTGCCCGAGCCGGAGCCGGTCCCCGACCCAGGCGTCCTCCTCGAACGCCGCGGTGCCGTCGAGCTCGACGAGCATCCGGTACCGACCCCGTGTCGGCCGGCCGCGCTCCGTCGGCGCACCCATGGCGTCTGCGGATGCGCGACCGACCAGGGACACCGGCCCCTCGTCCCAGCCGACGCCGGTCGTGTCCGCGAGGACCAGCCGCAGCGGCCGGCGCACGTAGTCCGACAGCGCGTCCGCGACGGGACCGGGCAGCAGCCGCCCGGCCCGGTCCTTGCCGAAGAGCGAGGTCTGCACGCTTCCTTCGGCGGCGGACAGGTCCGAGCGCGCCGTCGAGTCATCGGGCAGGGTCACCGTCAGTGTTCCCGCATCGAGGTCGAGCTCGGGCACGACCCGGGTGAGCTCGGGGAACTGCCGCATCGTGGCCACCGTGCCGTCGGCTTGCAGCAGGAACAAGCGACGGTCCTCGGGTACGCCGGACCGCTCCAGCATCACCTGGTCCCGCGACACCGCCGCGAGTGCCTTGACCGGAGCGATCCGCAGCGAGGTCACCTGGAGCATGCCCTCAGTCTGCCGGACCACCGAACCGGGCGCACATCGACGTGGTGCCGAGGAATAGGCAGGGAGCGCGGCGGCGTTTGATGGCCTGATGGACGAGCACCCTCGGCACGCACCCGATCCCGACCGGCCGGGCCCGGACCAGCTGGTGGCCCTCCTGGCGAGCGAGCGTGCGATCACCGAAAACCGGCTGGCCGACCTGCACGGCGACTTCCGCGGCATGGTCGCCGCCTCGGCCGACTCCAACGCTGACGACGAGCACGATCCCGAGGGATCCACGATCGCGTTCGAGCGGTCCCAGCTCGGCGCCCTGATCGCCCAGGCGCAGCAGCAGCTCGACGAGATCGACGCTGCCTGCGTGCGCGTTGCCGAGGGCCGCTACGGCTCGTGCGAGACGTGCAGAGGACCGATCGCGCCGGCCCGGCTGGTGGCCCGGCCGGTAGCCCGCAACTGCATCGACTGCGCCGGCCGCGCGACCGCGAGATAGGGCCGCGCACCGGCAGGCCGGGCTGTCCTCGCCGTGTGGCAGGCTGATCCCACCATGGCGAATCCGAAGGCATCCGACATCCTCGGCCGGGTCACGCTGGTCAGCGGCCCGGAGGAGTTCCTCAACGAGAGAGCCGTCTCCTCGGCGGTCCGCGCGGTGAAGGAGGCCGACCCCGAGTCGGAGCTGAGCGAGACCACGGCCGACCAGCTGAGCATGGCCGCCCTGGGTGACCTCGCCGCCCCGTCGCTGTTCTCGGCCGTCCGGTGCGTAGTGGTGCGATCCCTCGAGAACCTGCCCGAGGACACCCACGCCGGGCTGGTCGACTACGCCGGCTCACCGGCCGAGGACGTCGGTCTGGTCCTGGTTCACTCGGGCGGCCAGAAGGGCAGCGGGCTGCTCGGCAAGCTCCGCAAGCTGAGCGCGGTGACCGAGGTCAAGTCGGTGGCGCTCAAGCAGTACGAGTTCCCGCGGTTCGTGGCCAACGAGGTCCGGTCACACGGTGGCCGGATCGCCGAGGACGCGGCGGAGCTGCTGGTGCAGTCGGTCGGCCAGGACCTGCGGGCGCTGGCCGGAGCGGCTCACCAGCTCTCCAGCGACTTCGCCGGCGAACCGCTGACCGTCGGCGTGGTGAAGAAGTACTTCGGAGGCCGCGCGGAGGTGAAGTCCTTCGCGGTCGCCGACGCAGCGATCTACGGCCGCACCGCGGTCGCGCTCGAGGAGCTGCGCTGGGCGCTCGACAACGGTACGGCGCCGGTCCTGGTCACCAGCGCGTTCGCCGGCGGGCTGAGGGGACTCGCGAAGTTCAAGGCCGCCGGTCGTGGCCTGCGGGATGCCGACCTGGCCCGCGAGGCCGGGGTGCCGCCGTGGAAGCTGAAGATCCTCCGCGAGCAGGCGCGCGGCTGGGGAGAGGTGGGCCTGTCCGAGGCGATCACCGCGGTGGCCCGGGCCGACGCCGAGGTCAAGGGCGCGGCCAGCGACGCCGCCTACTCACTGGAGCGGATGGTGCTCACCGTGACCGGAGCCCGCACCGGACGCTAGCCGCGACGCCCACCGGCGACGCAAAGCCGGGGCAACGCAAAAAGGCGCCGTCTCCCGAACGGGAGCGGCGCCTGATTGGCGGGCCTCAGAGAGAGGCGGCCTTCTTGGAGATGGCCGACTTCTTGTTGGCGGCCTGGTTCTTGTGGATGACGCCCTTGGACGCAGCCTTGTCGAGCTTCTTGTTGGCGTCCTTGGCGAGCGCCTGGGCCTTCTCGGCGTCGCCCGACTCCGCGGCCTCGCGGAACTTGCGGATGGCCGACTTCAGCGCCGACTTCACGGACTTGTTGCGCTCGTGCGCAGCCTCGTTCTGTCGGTTGCGCTTGATCTGGGACTTAATGTTCGCCACGGGGCAAGCCTCGATTGTTGTTCAAACGGTTTGGTCTGGGATTCGTGCCCGCGCCCCGTCGTACACCGGGCGCCACACGCAAGGGTCAACGATATCAGCGACGCCGGTGAGCCCCCAAATCGGTCACCGGGCCAGCCGACGCCGTGCGCCCTCGAGCAGCCGCGCCGACTCCGTGCGTCGGAACAGGTCCATGGTGGGCAGTCCGATCATCGGCACCGTCGTGCGGTGCGCCAACCAGACCCCCAGGGCCACCAGGAAGGTCGTCACCTGCTCGTCGCCCAGCTCCTTCAGCGCCGGCGACGCCGCGACCAGGTCGTCGAACAGCGGCTGCTCGACCCACTCCAGCCGGACGATCAGCGGATCGACCCAGGATGCGCCGCGACGGGCCATGCCCCAGTCCACGAACACCAGCGAGCCGTCGGCGCGCAGGATGAGGTTGTCGTTGCGGATGTCGTTCTGCACGAGGTTGTCGCCGGCGGCTGCATCCACCAGATCGCGGTGACGGGACTCGAGCTCCGGCGCGTGCTCGCGGACCCAGGCCGGAAGTACGTCGGACGGCACCTCGTCCAGGGCGGGCCACGCCTCCGTCCAACGATGCACGCCGTCCGACGACGTGGCGATGTCCAGCGTCGCGGCCTGTCCGGCCAGGGCGTCGGTGAGCTCGTCCGTGGCCGCCAGCATCGTCGCCACGTGGTCCGGATTCGTGATGTCCGGATGACCACCCGCGACGTCCTCCAGCACGAGCGCGACCCAGCCACCCGGTTCGTCGTACACCTCGAGCAGCTCGGCCCACAGCGGGTTCGCTCCGAGATGCGTGAGGACCAGCGCCTCGTGCCGGAACAGGTCGGGAGTGACCGGGTTCAGCTCGGGTCCGACGGCCTTGACGAAGGCACGCCGGCCGTTGGCGGTCAGCACCCGGGTCGCGCAACCCGGCGACATCCCGCCGACCTGCTCGGACGTGGCTTTCACCGGTGAGCCGAGGACATCGTCCACCCAGTCGCGGATGCGTTCCGGAGTCTGGTCGTACCCGATCCGCACCCCGGCGGCACGCGGAGCCGCTCCGGTCACGACCAGCCCCTCCGGACCGCCAGCCAGTCCCAGGTGGCCTCGGCGTACCACGACTGGTGGATCCGGAGGTAGGGGGAGGAGTTCGGTGTCGGATGGTCGCGGTGCTCCAGGAAGTACCCGGCGAGCAGCGCCAGGAGCACGTCGACGTGCTCCGGATCGACGTCCTTGGTCAGCCGCCGTTCGGCCAGGACCGCGTCGGCGTCGATCCCCTCGCCGTGGGCGGAGATCAGCAGCAGCGCGGTGTCGATCCACGCCGCGCCGCGCACCGGCCAGTTCCAGTCGCACAGCATGGCGCGTCCGTCGGCAGAGAGCAGGAAGTTGTCGTCTCGGGCATCGGTGTGCACGAGCGTGTTGCCGGCGGTCACCTCGGCGTACCGGGCGGCAAGCGCGGCGGCGTCCTCGAGGTGCGGCCAGTCCGGTGCGGTCCGGCGCACGTGCTCCCAGCCTGCCAGCGCGTCCTCGAACTCCTCGCTGAACGCACGCAGCGACCTCGGCGCAGGTGTCAGCGCGTCCGCGAGCACCTCCAGCGTGTCCAGGCAGGCGTCGAGCTCGCGCCGGTTCCAGGGCCGCTCGGGATTGGGCCCGTCGACGTGCTCGAAACCGAGCACCACCCACAGGTCGTCCTCGTGGGTCCACAACAGCCTCGGCACCGGCAGCCCGGCGGGCAGCACGCCGAGCTTGCGCACCTCCTCCTTGTAGGAGTCGGCGAACGGCTTCTGTGCCTTCTTGCTGGCAGCCTTGACGAACAGCTTCTGGCCGTCCCGTCCGGTCAGCACGGATGCGAACCCCGGGGTGAAGCCGGTGCCGGCCGACGCGGCGTCGATGACCGGCGAGCCGAGCCTGCCCTCGATCAGCCGGCGCAGCATCGGCGGCAGCAGCAGCCAGTCCAGCCGGCGCGCCGTCCGGCCGTGCGGCACGGGTTCGAGGCCGGCGGGGCTCTGTGGTTGACGACTGCTGGGGCTCATGCGGCCCCATTGTGTACGGCGGGCGCCGACTGCGACGACTGCTTTACCGGCGTGTCCGGAGGAGCCGGACGGCGTGGGACAATGAGGGTTCGCCCACCACGACGCCGATCCCGGAAGAAGTTAGTGTCCAAGACCACACCGTCGGTTCCCCAGCCGGGCAGCACCGACCCTGCGATCATCCGCAACTTCTGCATCATCGCGCACATCGACCACGGCAAGTCGACGCTCGCCGACCAGATGCTGAGGCTGACCGGGGTGGTCGAGGAGCGCAACGCCCGCGCGCAGTACCTCGACCGGATGGACATCGAGCGCGAGCGCGGGATCACGATCAAGAGCCAGGCGGTCCGGCTCCCGTGGACCGTGTCGCAGGGCGAGGGCGAAGGGTCGACGTACGTCCTGAACATGATCGACACCCCCGGCCACGTCGACTTCACCTACGAGGTGTCCCGGTCCCTGGAGGCCTGTGAGACAGCCGTCCTGCTGGTCGACGCGGCGCAGGGGATCGAGGCGCAGACGTTGGCGAACCTCTACCTCGCGATCGGCGCGGACCTGCACATCATCCCGGTGCTGAACAAGATCGACCTGCCCAACGCCCAGCCGGAGAAGTACGCCGCGGAGCTCGCCGGCATCATCGGCTGCGACGAGTCCGACGTGCTGCAGGTGTCCGCGAAGACCGGCGCCGGCGTGGAGAACCTGCTCAACGAGATCGTCCGGCAGACGCCGCCGCCGAAGGGTGTGGTCGACGCGCCGCCGCGGGCGCTGATCTTCGACTCCGTCTACGACACCTACCGAGGCGTGATCACCTACGTCCGGGTTGTCGACGGCAAGCTCACGCACCGCGACCGGATCAAGATGATGTCGACCGGTGCGGTGCACGAGATGCTCGAGGTCGGGGTGATCTCCCCGGAGCCGGTGAAGGCCGGCGAGATCGGCGTCGGCGAGGTCGGCTACCTCATCACCGGGGTGAAGGAGGTGCGCCAGTCCCGGGTCGGCGACACCGTCACCTCCGCGACCAAGCCGGCGGGGGAGCCTCTGGGCGGCTACCGCCACCCCAACCCGATGGTGTTCGCGGGTCTGTTCCCGATCGACGGCGACGACTACCCGACGCTGCGCGACGCGCTGGACAAGCTGCAGCTCAACGACGCGGCGCTGGTCTACGAGCCGGAGACCTCCGGTGCGCTCGGCTTCGGGTTCCGGATCGGCTTCCTCGGCCTGCTGCACATGGAGATCGTCCGCGAACGGCTGGAGCGCGAGTTCAACATCGACCTGATCTCGACCGCACCCAACGTGGTCTACAGCGTGCTGATGGAGGACGGCACCGAGCACGTCGTCACCAACCCGAGCGAGTACCCGACCGGCAAGATCGCGGAGGTCCGCGAGCCGGTGGTCAAGGCGACGTTGCTCGCGCCGAAGGAGTTCATCGGCGTGATCATGGAGCTCTGCCAGTCCAAGCGCGGCCAGCTCGAGGGGATGGACTACCTCTCCGAGGACCGGGTCGAGATGCGCTACACGCTGCCGCTGGCCGAGATCGTGTTCGACTTCTTCGACCAGCTGAAGTCGAAGACCAAGGGTTATGCCTCTCTGGACTACGAGCCCGTCGGCGACCAGGCCGCGGACCTGGTGAAGGTTGACATCCTGCTCCAGGGCGAGCAGGTCGACGCGCTCAGCTCGATCGTGCACCGCGACTCGGCGTACGCCTACGGGGTCTCGCTCGCCGGCAAGCTCAAGGACCTGATCCCGCGGCAGCAGTTCGAGGTGCCGATCCAGGCCGCGATCGGCGCCCGGGTGATCGCCCGGGAGACCATCCGGGCGATCCGCAAGGACGTGCTCGCCAAGTGCTACGGCGGCGACATCACCCGCAAGCGCAAGCTCCTCGAGAAGCAGAAGGAGGGCAAGAAGCGGATGAAGATGGTCGGCCGGGTCGAGGTGCCCCAGGAGGCCTTCATCGCCGCACTGTCCTCCGACTCGGGCAGCGCCGGCGACAAGAGCAAGAAGTAGCCTCGACCGGGTGATCCCGTTCGACGTCCCGGCCGGACTGCTCGCGTTCGCCGACCGGGGCACGACCTGGCCGGCGTGGCTGGAAGCCCTTCCCCGGCTGGTCCGCGACGTGGTCGAGGATTGGGAGCTCAGCTACGACGGCGCGCCGATGCACGGCTACTGCGCCCTCGTGGTCCCGGTGCGGACCGCCGGTGGTCGCCCCGCCGTGGCCAAGTTCGCCTGGCCGCACGACGAGGAGGAGCACGAGCACCTCGCGCTCCAGGCCGTGCAGGGCAACGGGATGGTGCGCCTCTACCGGGCCGACCCGCGCCGGCACGTGATGCTCCTCGAACGGCTGCACGCCGACGAGACCCTCGACGGGCTCTGGGACCTCGAGGCCTGCGAGATCGTCGCCGGCCTCTACTCGCGCATCCACCTTGCCGCCCTGCCCCAGCTGAACACCCTCACGTCGTACGTCGAACGCTGGACCGCCGGCCTGGCCGCACTGCCGAACGACGCACCGATCCCGCGCCGGCTGGTCGAGCAGACCATCGCGCTGGGAAAGGACTTCGTCTCCGACGCCGCCTCGGTCGGCACGATGATCCACGGTGACCTGCACTACGAGAACGTGCTGGCGGGCGATCGCGAGCCCTGGCTGGCGATCGACCCCAAGCCGATGAACGGCGACCCGCACTACGAGGTCGCCCCGCTGCTCTGGAACCGGTGGGACGACGTGGTGGCGTCCGGCAACGTGCGCGACGCCGTACGACGAAGGTTCCACACCACCATCGACACCGCGGAGCTGGACGAGGCCCGGGCCCGGGACTGGGTGATCGTCCGAGAGGTGCACAACGCGCTGTGGACCATCCAGGACGCCGACGCGGGGGGCCGCGGCCTCACCGCGGAGGACAAGGACTGGATCACCAGGGCGGTCACGATCGCCAAGGCGGTGCAGGACTGAGCCGTGCGGGTGAGCTGCATCCCAGATCCGGGAAACCGGCACGAAGGGCCGCCCGGCACCGGCACAATCTCTGCTCGTGCCCACCCCCTTCCGCCCTGCTGACGCACGCCTGCTGTCCGTGAATGTCGCCGTCCCGGTCCACCTGCCGACGGTGCGTCCGGCGAAGAGGACCGCGATCGACAAGCGACCGGTCACCGACCGGGTCGCCGTCCGCAGGCTCGGTCTGGACGGTGACGGCGTCGGCGACACCCGCTACCACGGGGGTCCCGACCAGGCGGTCTACGCGTTCGCCCGGGAGGACCTGGACCTCTGGTCCGAGCGGCTCGGCGGCTACCTGCCCTCCGGCGTCTTCGGGGAGAACCTGACCACCGTCGGCATCGACGTGAACGAGGCCGTGGTGGGGGAGCGGTGGCGGATCGGGTCCACGCTGCTGGAGGTCAGCTCGGTGCGGATCCCGTGCAACGTGTTCAAGAAATGGCTCGGCGTCACCGGCCACGACGTCTCCGGGTGGGTGCGCCGCTTCACGCTGGAGGCTCGGCCGGGTCCGTACCTCCGGGTCCTCGAGGAGGGCCTACTCGGCGCCGGTGACCCGATCGTGGTGGAGTCGCGGCCGGACCACGGTGTCACCGTCTCCACGATGTTCCGCGCGCTGACCACCGAGCGCTCGCTGCTGCCGGAGCTGCTCCGGGTCGACGCGCTGCCGGAACCGGTGCGAGCGAAGGTTATGGCCCACGTCGAGAAGGACCGTCAGCCCACCTTGGCTGCGCTCGGCTGACCCGGGTGGGGTTCCGCTGCGCCGACTAAGTGGTGAAGAACGGCTGGCTGAGCGCCGCGAACGGGTCGTTCCTCCACCAGTTCCGGGAGGCGCCGATCGATCGAGGCCGACTCGTCTCCGTCAACCACCCGCAGGACTCATCTGCCGCGCGGAGCGAAATGAAGACAATCCCGGCCAGGGCTTGACAACTAAACATTTAAAAACCAATGTTTACTGTATCGCCGACCCAGCAGGAGCCCTCCGATGACCGCCACCCAGGCCGACGTCCCCGACGTGCCGTACTTCGACCTCGCCGACCCGTCCTTCGACGTGACCTCCGAGGTGGTGCACGCTGCCCGTGACGAGAGCTGGTACGTGCACACGCCGTACGGCCTCGCGGTGCTGCGCTACAACGAGGTGGGTGCCCTGCTCAAGGACCGCCGGCTGCGGCAGGGCAGCGCCGCCTGGCCGGCGCACAACGGCATCCACTCCGGCCTCTTCACCGACTGGTGGAACGACGTCCTGATGAACCTGGAGGGCGAGGACCACCACCGGATCCGGCGGCTGCTGAACCCGGCGTTCTCCCCGAAGGTGATCAACGCGATGGTGCCGCAGTTCCAGGCGCTCGCCGAGGAGCTGGTCGACGGGTTCGTCAACGAGGGCCGTTGCGAGTTCGTGAGCCAGTTCGCCGAGCCGTACTCCGCCCGGATCCTGTGCATCCTGCTCGGCCTGCCCGAGTCCGAGTGGCAGCAGATCTCCACCTGGGCGGTCGACCTCGGCCTCTCCCTGGGCGTCACCTTCGCGCAGGACCTGGACAAGATCCACGCCGCGCTGGAGGGGCTCTACGGCTACTGCAACGAGCTGATCGCCGACCGGCGGGACAACCCTCGCGACGACCTCACCACGCGGTTGGTCCAGGCGTCGCGGGACGAGGACCGGCTCACCGAGACCGAGCTCGCCGTCTCCCTGGTCTTCCTGATCTTCGCCGGCATGGACACCACCCGGAACCAGCTCGGCCTCGCCCTCCAGACCTTCCTGCGCCACCCCGACCAGTGGGCCAAGCTGGCCGAACGACCCGAGCTGGGACGGGCCGCGGTCGAGGAGGTGATGCGGGTCAACCCGACGATCACCTGGATCACCCGCGAGGCGCTCGAGCCGTTCACCTTCCAGGGGCTCGAGATCGAGCAGGGCCAGACAATCCAGCTGTTCTCCCACTCCGCGGGGACCGACCCGTCGGCGATGGCGGACACCACCTTCGACATCGAGGGTGAGCGGGCCTCGCACATGGGCTTCGGCGGCGGCGTCCACCACTGCCTCGGCCACTTCGTGGCCCGCACCGACATGAGCGTCGCCCTGCCGCTGCTCGCCCGCCGCCTCCGCAACCCCCGCGCGGACGGCCCTGGCGAGTGGCTGCCGATGTCGGGCAACACCGGCCCGGTGCGTTTCCCGATCACCTTCACCCCCGGCGCCTGACGCCGTACCCGGAACCCCAGGAGTGACCATGCGAGTCATCGTCGACCGCGCGCTGTGCGACGACCACGGGCAGTGCGAGATCGCCGCCCCCAACGTGTTCCGCATCGGTGCGGACGGCACGCTCGAGTACGACGAGCGACCCGACCCGTCCGAGCGCGACGCGGTCGAGGAAGCCGCCGACGCCTGCCCGCTGCAGGCGATCCTGGTCCAGGACTGACCGCGATGTCGCGAGTG
This sequence comes from Nocardioidaceae bacterium, assembly GCA_035249775.1. Classification (GTDB taxonomy): domain Bacteria; phylum Actinomycetota; class Actinomycetes; order Propionibacteriales; family Nocardioidaceae; genus Nocardioides_C. The sequence continues at coordinate 16,704 of DATFGA010000276.1, forward strand.
GTCGTCGTCGGAGCCGGCATGGCCGGTCTTCGTGCCGCGGAACAGCTGCGGGCATCGGGTTGGACCCAGGAGATCCTGGTCCTGGGACAGGAGCCCCACGCGCCGTACAACCGCCCTCCGCTGTCCAAGGAGGCGCTGTCCGGGATGGGCGCCGAGGACCCGCAGACGTGGGCCGACAAGCTCGCGTTCCGGCAGCGACCCAGCGTCGCGGACGTGCAGTGGCGGCTCGGCACAGAGGCGGTCGGCGCCGATCTCGAGGCGCGCCGGGTCACCTGTGCCGATGGGACCGAGGTCGAGTACGACGGGCTGGTGATCGCCTCGGGGATCCGCAGCCGCCGGCTGTCGATCGACGGACCTGCCGAAGGACGGTTCACCCTGCGGACCCTCGCCGACGCCGTCGTGCTGCAGCGGGCCCTGCTTCCCGGCGCGAGGGTGGTCGTCGTCGGAGGCGGGTTCATCGGCTGCGAGGTCGCAGCGACCGCGACCGCGATGGGCTGTCGGGTGACCGTCGTCGAGCCGCTGTCGGGATGCCTCCAGCGCGGGCTCGGTGACCTGGTCGGCGGCCTGGTGCAGAGCTACCTGTCGGGGTACGGGATCAGGATGCTGACCGGACGGACCGTGCGGGAACTGCTCCCGCTGCCGGGCCGGCCGGGCCGCGTGGGGTCCGTCGTGCTCGACGACGACACGGTGCTGCCCGCCGACGTCGTGGTGGAGGCCGTCGGGTCCACGCCGAACGTGGAGTGGCTAGCCGGCAACGGGCTGGACCTGACCGACGGCGTGCTCTGCGACGAGCGGCTGCGCGCCGCCGGACGCGACGACGTGGTCGCGGTCGGCGACGTCGCCAGGTTCGTGAACCCCCGCTTCGATGATGTTGCGCGGCGGGTCGAGCACTGGTGCATCCCCACCGACACCGCGCGGTTCGCGGCCGGCTCCCTGGTGCGTGCGCTGCACGACCTGCCCGACGACCGGCCGCCGTTCGCGCCGATGCCGAGCTTCTGGAGCGACCAGCTCGAGCTGCGGATCCAGAGCTTCGGTGCCCCCGGCCTCGCGGACGAGGTCACGGTGGTCGACGGGAACCCGGACCCGTGCGCGCTGACCGAGGGGCTGATCGCGCACTACCGGCGCGGTGGCCGGCTGGTCGGCGTGGTGCTGGTGAACGCTCCGGCGAACCGGCACCGGGAGCAACGCGAGCTGGTCAGCGCTTCCTGTCCCGGCTGACCTTTGCGTGCAGCGCGGTGATGAACGCAATGTTCTTCCGCACGTGCTTCTGGGCCAGCTCGCCGGCGCGGACCGGGTCGCGGGCCAGGATCGCCTCCAGCAAGACGTCGTGGGAGCGGACCGCGCTGGCCTGGTCCGGCTCCTCGGTGTCGGTGATCCACAGGTACTCCACGGTCTCGGCCTGCAGCCGCACTTCGGCACCGGTCAGCCGCGGGGACTGCGCGGCCACGGCGATCTGGACGTGGAAGTGGCTGTCGGCCCGGCACTGGTGCCAGTGCGTTGCCGCTTCGCGCAGCTCCTGGTTGAACCCTTCGAGCCGGTCCAGCTCGGGGCCGGTGCCCCGCTCGGCGGCCAGGCTCGCGGCCATGCCCGCGACGGCCGCGTGCTCGTCCCCGATGTCGCGCAGGTCGTCCACGCTCAGCTCGGCCAGCCGCGCGGTGAGCAGCTTGGTCGCCTCGGCCCGCGGCGTGCGCACGAACGTGCCGCCGTTGCGGCCGCGACGGGTCTCGACCAGCCCGCGCTGACGCAGCGACGACAGCGCTTCGCGCAACGTGACGGTGGCGATGCCGAGCTGGGCCGACAGCTCCGCCTCGGACGGCAGCTGCTCGCCGTCGGAGACCAGTCCGAGCGCGATCGCGGCGGCGATCCGGCGGGCAGCGACCTCCGCGCGGCCCTCGCTGGACAGCGGGGCGAACACGGTCGCCGACAGGGGAGAGGCGACCTCGGTCATCGGCTGGGCCACCTTCGCTCGGGGTTGTCGCTACGGCGCCCATCCTAGCCGCTGACCTGCTATCCCAGATGTTTAGGTCCGCCAACGCCGGAAACACCGTCCGGAAACGGGGGAATGGCTACCGATAGGTAGCCATCTGTTCTACCTTGTGGTGCAACCAGCCAAACGGCCTGCCGGCGCGACGAGTTGTGCCTCCGCAGGAGAGATCAGGGAGAGCAATGTCTGAGTCCGCCGTCAACCATGACCTCACCGCGGTGGAGAACCGCGCGCCCAACGTGGGCCGCCAGTTCTTCGACCGGGTCCAGGCGAGCCCGAACCGGGAGGCGTACCGCTTCCCCAGGGGCGAGCAGTGGGAGTCCGTGACGTGGAAGGAGACCGGCGACCGGGTCACCAAGCTCGCCGCGGGACTGGTCGCACTCGGCATCGAGCCGGAGCAGCGGGTCGGCATCGCCTCGGGCACCCGCTACGAGTGGATCCTGGCGGACCTCGCCATCATGTGCGCCGGCGCGGCGACCACGACGGTGTACCCGTCGACGATCGCCGACGACGTCTCCTACATCCTGGCCGACTCCGAGTCGCGGGTCGTCTTCGCCGAGGACGACGAGCAGATCGCCAAGCTCACCGTGCACAGGTCCGAGCTGCCGCACCTGCAGAAGGTGGTCACCTTCGACGGCGCCGCCGACGGTGACTGGGTGATCGGCCTCGAGGACCTCGAGCAGCTCGGCGAGAAGCTGCTGGCGGAGAACCCGAACCTGGTCGAGCAGCGGATCGCCGCGACCGCCCCCGAGTCGCTGGCCACGTTGATCTACACCTCCGGTACGACGGGGCGGCCGAAGGGGGTCCGGCTGCGCCACGCATCCTGGACCTACGAGGGCACCGCGATCCAGGCGCAGAACATCCTCGACGAGAGCGACCTGCAGTACCTCTGGCTGCCGATGGCCCACTCGTTCGGCAAGGTGCTGCTGTCCACCCAGCTCGCGTGCGGGTTCGCCACCGCCGTCGACGGCCGGGTCGACAAGATCATCGAGAACCTCGCGGTCGTCCGGCCCACGTTCATGGGTGCGGCGCCGCGGATCTTCGAGAAGGCGCACGGCCGGATCATCACGATGCAGCAGAACGAGGGAGGCATCAAGGAGAAGCTGTTCAACAAGGCCTTCGCCGTCGGCTTCGCGGTCGACAAGCTCAAGCGCGAGGGCAAGCCGGTGCCGTTCCTGCTCGCCAAGCAGCACGCGCTGTTCGACAAGCTGGTGTTCGCCAAGATCCGCGAGCGCTTCGGGGGACGGGTCCGGTTCTTCATCTCCGGCGCCGCCGCCCTGAACCGCGAGGTCGCCGAGTGGTTCCACGTCGCCGGCATCCTGATCCTCGAGGGCTACGGGCTCACCGAGACCTCCGCCGGGTCGTTCGTGAACCACCCCGACGGCTACCGGTTCGGCACCGTCGGTCAGGTGTTCCCGGGCAGCGAGGTCAAGATCGCCGAGGACGGGGAGATCCTGATCAAGGGCCCCGGTGTGATGGACGGCTACCACAACCTTCCGGAGCAGACCGCCGAGGCGCTCTCGGACGGCTGGCTGCACACCGGTGACATCGGCGAGCTCGATCCGGACGGGTTCCTGCGGATCACCGACCGCAAGAAGGACCTGTTCAAGACCTCCGGCGGGAAGTACATCGCGCCGACCTCTATCGAGTCGCAGTTCAAGGCGGTCTGCCCCTATGCCAGCCAGTTCATCGTGCACGGCAACGACCGCAACTACTGCGTCGCGCTGATCACGCTGGACCCCGATGCGATGACCGAGTGGGCCAAGCACAACGAGATGGAGGGTGCGTCGTACGCCGAGATCGTGTCCTCGCCGAAGGTCAACGAGATGGTCGGTGACTACGTCGACCAGCTCAACGCCCGGCTGAACCGGTGGGAGACCATCAAGAAGTGGATCCTGCTCGACCACGACCTCACCATCGAGTCCGGTGAGCTGACCCCGTCCATGAAGGTCAAGCGCAAGGTCGTCGAGGACAACTACCGGCAGCGGATCGACGCTCTCTACACCTGACGCGTCACCCAGCGGGACGGAACGGGCAGCGCACGACACGGATGTCGGCGCTGCCCGGCTGACCGGGTGACCGGGTGACCCGATCGGGTCACCCCGCCCCCGAAAGGGCTATGGCGGGTCGGGTCGGCGAGGAGGAACATCCGCACCACCGGGGGTTGGGTTCGGTGGCTGCAGGGGGCTCCATGAGCGACGTCGCGACAAGCTCTCCCGGAGTGCTGTCCAGTGCAAGGGCAGCCGTGCAGGAGACACGCGAGTCGCTGTCATCGGTCTTCCGCAACCCCGGGCTCAGGAGGATCAACCTGGCCCTCGCCGGGTCGATGATCGGTGACTGGGCCTACGCGACGGCCGTCACCGTGTGGGCCTACGGGGTCGGCGGTGCGACCGCAGTGGGCATCTGGGCTGCCATCCGGCTGGCCCTGATGGCGGTGACCGCACCGGTGGCGTCGACGCTCGCCGACCGGCTGCCGCGCAAGTCGGTCATGGTCGGCGCCGACCTTTTCCGGGCGACGCTGGTGGCGGCGGCGGCCGTGTGCATGGTCCTTGACTCGCCGGTCGCGGTGATCTTCGTGCTGGCCACCATCACGTCGCTGGCCGGCACGCCCTTCCGCGCAGCGCAGGCCGCACTCATGCCGTCTCTGGCCAGGCGGCCCGAGGAGCTCACGGCGTCGAACGGCACCGCGAGCACGTTGGAGAGCCTGTCGTTCTTCGTCGGTCCGGCGATCGGCGCGTTCCTGATCGCGATCGCCGACGTCCCGGTGGTGTTCATGGTGAATGCCGCGACGTTCCTGTGGTCGATGCTGATGGTGCTCGGGATCAAGGTGCCCGCCAAGCCGCCTCACGAACAGCCCGCCACGACTGAGCCAGAACCGGTTCCGGCGACCGGTGACGGTCCCGCCGGGGGGCTCGCGGCCACCGCCGTTGCGGACGCCGGCGCGGACGTCAGAACCGATGTCGAGGCGGTCGCGGAGCCGAAGGAGAGCTTCGTGACGCAGAGCCTGGCCGGTTTTCGCAGCATTCTTGCCGACCGGGACCTTCTCGTCGTCGTGGCGCTCGTCTCCGCGCAGACCATCGTTGCCGGCGCGTCCGTGGTGTTCACCGTGCTGCTCGCCGTCGACGTGCTGGAGATCGGGCCGCACGGTGTCGGCTACCTGGACTCGATGCTCGGCGTCGGCGCGATCATCGGTGGCTTCGTCGCCATCGCTCGATCCTCCCGGCACAAGCTCGGCCAGGACATGGCCTACGGCGTGGTCCTGTGGTCACTGCCCTTGCTGCTGATCGCGGTGTGGCCGTCCATGGCGACGGCGTTCATCGCCATGGTGCTGCTCGGGTTCGCGAATCCCCTCGTCGACGTGAACATGGCCACGATCGTGCAGCGGATCACCCCGGATGCGGTGATGGGGCGGGTGTTCGGGGCGCTGGAAGCATGTCTGATCGGGACGATGGCGCTGGGATCGTTGCTGATGCCGTTCCTGGTGCAGTGGCTCGGGCTGCGGACCGCGCTGGTGGTGCTCGGGCTGGGAGTGTCCCTGCTCGTCGTGCCCTGCCTGCCGCGGATGCGACGGCTCGACCTTGCCCTGGGCGTCCCCGCAGGGCTGTCGTTCCTGCGTGCGGTGCCCATGTTCGCGCCGCTGTCGCCACCGGTGCTGGAGACCTTGGCCCGTCAGCTCGTCACGGTCACTGTCCCGGCGGGGACGGTGGTGCTCTCCGAAGGAGCCGACTCCGACAAGTTCTTCATCATCGAGTCCGGGCTCGTCGAGGTCAGCAAGGACGGGAACGTGCTCCGCCGGGAAGCCACTGGCGAGTTCTTCGGAGAGATCGGGCTGCTGCGTGACGTTCCCCGCACGGCGACGATCACCGCGGTCGAGGACACCGTGCTGTTCACGATGGACCGGGACAGCTTCCTGAGCGCGGTCACCGGCAGCAGCGAAGCGACCGTCGCGGCCGACGACGTGGTCAACCGCCGGCTCACGGTCTGATCGCCCGCGGCTGCGCTCAGTGCCCGTGACAGCATGGGCGGGTGCCATCTGCCCTGCCCGACGGAGAGACCGCCCCCACCGACGGCGGGTTGCCCTCCGGCGCACTGGCCGGCGTGGGGGAGCGGCCCTTCGGGGTCTACGTGCACGTGCCGTTCTGCACCGTGCGGTGCGGCTACTGCGACTTCAACACCTACACGGCGTCCGAGCTCGGCTCCCGGCCGGGAGCCTCGCGCGCGTCGTACGCCGACGCGGCGATCGCGGAGATCAGGCTGGCCCGCCGGGTACTGGGGGACCGGGACGTGCCGGTGGAGACGGTGTTCTTCGGCGGCGGTACGCCGACCCTCCTCCCGCCGCGGGACCTGACCCGGATCGTGTCCGCGATCGACGACGAGCTCGGTCTGGCCGCCGGTGCCGAGGTGACCACCGAGTCCAACCCCGACAGCGTCACCGCCGAGGACCTCGAGGTGCTCCGCGAGGGTGGGATCAACCGGGTGTCCTTCGGGATGCAGTCCGCGGTGCCGCACGTGC
>DATFGA010000277.1:0-6654 GCA_035249775.1 Nocardioidaceae bacterium
CACCAGAGGATCCTGCCCGGCCAGCTCAACGTGATGACCGCGGGCCACGGCATCTGCCACGCGGAGGTCTCGCCGGAGGACGCTCCGACCCTGCTGCACGGCGTACAGCTGTGGACGTGCCTGCCGGACCAGGTCCGCGACACCGCGCCCGCCGACTTCACCCACCTCGCCGACCTGCCGACCTCCCACGAGCGCGGGATGACCCTGCGCGTGTTCATGGGCTCGTTGGCCGGAGAGACGTCGACCGCGCCGGCGTACACGCCCCTGGTCGGCGCGGAGATCAACCTCCAGCCCGGCGCTTCGGGGACGGTCCCGCTGGATCCGGAGTTCGAGTACGGCGTGCTCACCGTTCAGGGGACCGTGACGGTGGGCGGGTCCGACGTGCCCCGCAATGCGATGAGCTACCTGGGCGAGGGGCGCACCGAGCTGTCCTTCGCGGCGCCGGCCGACGTCGACGAGCCCGCCACGGCGCTGCTCCTCGGCGGTGCTCCGTTCGAGGAAGAGATCGTGATGTGGTGGAACTTCATCGGCCGCAGCCACGAGGAGATCGTCGAGCAGCGTGACGCCTGGAACGGTGCCGGTGTGGACTGGGTGCCGCAGCGGTTCGGACAGGTGGCCGACTTCCAGGGGGACCGGCTCCTGGCGCCGCCGATGCCGAACACCCGGCTCAAGGCCCGCGGCCGGACCTCGGGCTGACCGCCCCTGCCGCCCGGGGGCGCTCACCGGCACGTTCCGGTGGGAAATCTGAGAATCCTGGTGTCGATGTGACCATTGGGACCAGAACTGGGTAACAATAGGCCCTACAACTGCACAAACGTGTCACCGGAACCGAACCGATGTCCGCTGGAGACCGCTGGGGAAGGCGTATCTCGACGCCGGATATGAGGAGGTCACGGTGACCACACGTAATGCGACACGGGGCGTGCTCTACGTCCACTCATCGCCGTCTGCGTTGTGCCCGCACATCGAGTGGGCCGTGGGCGGCGTGCTCGGCGTTGCCGTCAGCCTCGAGTGGACCCCGCAGCCGGCCCAGGCCGGAAGCTACCGTGCGGAGTACTCCTGGTCCGGGGACGCCGGTACGGCGGCCGCGATCGCCTCCGCCCTCCGGGGCTGGAACCACCTGCGCTTCGAGGTGACCGAGGAGCCCACGACCGGCACCGAGGGCAGCCGGTTCTCCTTCACCCCGGACCTCGGTGTCTTCCACGCGGTCACCGGCATCCACGGCGACATCATGATCCCCGAGGACCGGCTCAAGGCCGCCGTGGTCAAGGCCGCGCTCGGCGACACCACCCTGCTCAACGAGATCGACAAGCTGCTCGGCAAGCCCTGGGACGACGAGCTCGAGACGTTCCGGCACGCCGGCGACGGCGCCCCGGTCCGCTGGCTGCACCAGGTGGTCTGACCGGCACAGCGAGAGCCTTCGGGCGTCGACCACCGGGAATCCCGGTTTTCCTGCGCGCGGCCCAGCCGGGACCGACGATTGACCGGTGAGGTTCCGGCAGCTGTGGCCTGCGCTCGTTCTCGGGCTGCTCGCCCTGAGCGCGTGCGCTCCCGCGGCATCGCAGCCGGTCAGTACCGGTGCCGCCACGGCCACGACGCTTGGCCCGCACAACGACACGAGCACCCCGTTCAACCTGGTCTCGCTGCCGGCGCTGATCAAGCACCGGTACGACGGACGCGACCTGCACCTGGAGCAGGTGATCGCCGAGGAGCTGGCGTTCACCCGCTACCGGATCAGCTACCGGAGCGGGGACCTGTCGATCTCCGGGGTGATGAACGTGCCGAACCGGCCGGGCAGGCACCCGGTGCTCGTGCTCGCCCACGGCTACGCCGATCCCGACGACTACGACGTCGGCTCCGGCCTGGTCCGCGAGCAGGCCTACCTCGCGGCGAGCGGCTACGTCGTGCTGCATGTCGACTACCGCAACCACGGGGACTCCGACCGGGAGAGCGCCGGTGTGGTCGCTGCGCCGCTCGGCTACCCGGAGGACCTGGTCAACGCCGTGCTCGCGCTGAAGGCGGCCGACCTGCCGTTCGCCGACACCACGCGGATCGGCTACTTCGGCCGGTCGATGGGTGGCGGCGTCACCCTCAACGCGCTCGCTGCCCGGCCCGGGCTGGTCGACGCGGCGGTGCTGTACTCGCCGGTGAGCTCGAGCGCCGTCGACAACTTCGAGCGGTTCGTGCCGGCCGACCGGCATCCCGGCCTGCGCGATCGGGTGCTCGACGCCTACGGCGGTCCTGAGGACAACCCGCGGCTGTGGCACGAGGCCGGGTCGCGCAGCTTCCTGGACCGGATCGACGTGCCGGTGCAGATCCACCACGGCACCGCCGATGACACCTGCCCGCTCGCGTGGAGCGAGGCGACCGCCCGGGGGCTCCGGGCAGCCGGCAAGGACGTGCAGCTGTTCGCCTACCCCGGTGAGCCACACCGGTTCGACGAGGGCTGGCCGACCCTCATGCGGCGTACCGTCTCGTTCTTCGCCGAGCACCTCTGACTCTTCGCCTCTGCTCTGAGGACCCCGCTGCGGGCATCATGGATCCATGCGGTGGCGTGCGGCGTGCGGCTTGGTGGCGGTGCTGGTCGGCGCGCTCATGATCGCGGGCTGCTCCTCGGACGGTTCCACGCCCGCCGTACCGCCCGCCTCCTCAAGCAGCCCGGCGGCCACGTCACCGACGACCACCGACGAGCCGACCGCGCAGCCCGACACCGAGACCAGCGGTGAGCCGACGGGGGAGCCCGCGCGGGAGCCGACACCGACGGCGAGCGCCGCTCCTCCGACGCCGCCCGAGAAGGTGCACCCGGTCTCCGTGCCGGCGCTGTTCGAGAAGGAGTACGACGGGCGGCGGCTCCGGCTCGGCGAGGTGATCTTCGAGACCGACACCTACACGCAGTACTTCGTCACCTACCGCAGCGGCGACCTGACCATCTCCGGGATCCTGAACCGGCCTCGGGGTCGCGGGCCGTTCCCGGTGCTCGTGCTCGGCCACGGCTACATCGATCCGGCCTACTACGCCAACGGTCAGGGGCTGCGCCGGGAGCAGGACTGGCTGGCGCGGGCGGGGTTCGTGGTGCTGCACACCGACTACCGCAACCACGCCTCCTCCGACGACGACCCGACCGCCGACCGGAAGCTCCGGCTCGGCTACGGCATCGACATGGTCAACGCGGTGATGGCCGTGAAGCGCTCGCCGCTGCGGTTCCTCGACGGCGACCGGGTCGGCCTGCTCGGCCGGTCGATGGGTGGTGGCGTGGTCTACAACGCGCTCGTCGCCCAGCCTGGACTCGTCGACGCCGCCGTCGTCTACGCCCCGGTCAGCTCCCACGCCGCGGACAACTTCAACCGGTGGATCCGCGACGACCCTTCACGGTCCGGGCTGTCGCGGACGATCCTGCGGCGGTACGGCGCACCGGAGCGGAACCGGGAGTTCTGGCGCGAGGCGAGCCCGCGACCCTACTTCGACCGGATCACCGAACCCGTGCTGATCCATCACGGCACCGCCGACGAGAGCTGTCCGATCCGGTGGAGCCGGACGTCGCTGCGCGCACTGCGCCGGGCCGACGTGGACGCGCGGATGTTCACCTACCCCGGCCAGCCGCACGCGTTCGACATCGCGTGGCCCCGGTCGATGCGTCGCACGGTGCGGTTCTTCGAGCGGAACCTCGAGAGCTGACCCGCGGGCCGGTCCAGACGGGGCTGGCGGCCCCGCCTTCGTAAGTAGTAACTTACCGTTCGTGACGACTTACCAAGTGCTGGACGCCCTCGGCGACCCGATGCGCAGGCAGGTCCTGGAGCTGCTGCGTTCGGGTCCCGCCGCGGTCGGCGAGCTGGCCGGTCAGCTGCCGATCAGCCGCCCGGCCGTGTCCCAGCACCTGCGGGTCCTGGAAGCCAGTGGGCTCGTGGCCCACGACTCCATCGGGACCCGCAACATCTATCGCGTCGCACCGGAGGGTCTGGCCGCGCTGCGCGCGTGGTTGGACGACTTCTGGTCCACGGCGCTGGACAGCTTCGCCGAGCACGCGAAGCAGGACGCCTCGAGGAGGCACCGATGAGCAACACCCCGAACCGCACCGTCCCGCCGGCCGCCCTGACCGAGCCACTGGTCAAGGGCGTCCTGGTGCCGGTGCCACCGGCCCGCGCCTTCGAGCTCTTCACCGACGGGATCAGCAGCTGGTGGCCGCTGGGCACGCACTCGGTGGGCCGCGCCGAGGCCGTCTCCGTGCGGGTCGACGGCACGGTCGGCGGCGAGATCGTGGAGACGATGTCCGACGGGCGTACGACGGTGTGGGGAACCGTGACCGCCTGGGAGCCGCCTGACCTGGTGGCCTTCACCTGGCATCCCGGCGGTGATCCCGTGCGCGCCACCCAGGTCTCGGTGACGTTCACCCACGTCTCCGACGGCACCCGGGTCGAGCTGACCCACACCGGCTGGGAGGTGCTCGAGCACGGCATCGCCATGCGCGAGAACTACGACGGCGGCTGGGAGCTCGTGCTCGGTCACTACACCTCCGTCGCCCGCTGATCACACCGCCGAACACCTGCGAGGGGCGGCGCGAGGTGGCAGCATGCTGACCACGGCTGAACCGGCCCTGACCAGTCTGACCAGCACGCAACGACCCGACGGAGGAACAGCGCATGGTGTACCTGATGACCAACGGCGAGGGGATGCGCGGCGGGCGGCTGCACGACAACATCGCCGAGCACCCGTTCCTCGGCGAGCGGCAGACCGCGGCGAAGTACCGGTTCTTCTCGGTCCGCGACGAGTTCCCCGGCATCCTCCCGGTCGGTGACTCCGGTGGCGGTTCCGTGCGCGGCGAGCTGTTCGACGTACCCCTGGAGGTGCTCCGCGACAGGTTCCTCCCTGCGGAGCCACCGGAGCTGGAGCTCGGGGTGATCGAGCTCGAGGACGGCACCGCGACCCTGTCGATGGTGCTGCGGGAGACCGAGCGCGACCGGCACAAGGACATCACCGAGCACGGCAGCTGGCGGGCGTACCGCGCGACGTTGGGCTGAGCATGCTCGACCTCGTCGTGCGCGCCGCCCGTGCCGTCATCGACGGACGCGAGGGACCGGCCTGCGTCGGGGTCGCCGACAGCACGGTGGTGGCCGTCGAGCCGTACACCTCGCGGATGGAGGGCCACGAGCGGGTCGAGCTCGACGACGACGTGGCGCTGCTGCCCGGGCTGGTCGACTCGCACGTGCACGTCAACGACCCGGGCCGCGAGGACTGGGAGGGTTTCGAGCACGCCACCCGGTCCGCCGCGGCCGGCGGGGTGACCACGATCGTCGACATGCCGCTCAACAGCGTCCCCGCCACGGTGGACGTGGAGTCGCTGGACACCAAACGTGCCGTGGCGCAGGGCCGGTGCTTCGTCGACGTCGCGTTCTGGGGCGGAGCGGTCCCGACCAACGGCCGGGACCTCCTTGCGTTGCACGAGGCCGGGGTGGCCGGGTTCAAGTGCTTCCTCGTCGACTCCGGCATCGACGAGTTCCCGCCGCTCGACGAGCCTCAGCTCGAGCAGGTGATGGCCCGGGTCGCGGGATTCGGCGGTCTCCTGCTGGTGCACGCCGAGGACCCGGATGCTGTCAACCAGGTGCCCGCCGGCACCAGCTACCGCGGCTTCCTCGACTCACGCCCGGACTCCGCGGAGGTCTCCGCGGTGGAGACCGTGATCGAGACGGCCCGCCGCACCGGCTGCCGCGTGCACATCGTGCACGTCTCCAGCGCCCGGTCGCTCCCGCTGCTCCAGGCGGCGCGGGCCGAGGGTCTGCCGGTGACCGCGGAGACCTGCCCGCACTACCTCACCCTCGCCGCGGAGCACATCGCTGCGGGTGCAACCGCGTTCAAGTGCTGCCCGCCGATCCGCGACGAGAACAACCGGCGCGGGCTGTGGGAGGGCCTGGCGGCGCGGACCATCGACATGGTGGTCTCCGACCACTCGCCGTGCACCGCGGACCTCAAGTGCCTCGACACCGGCCGGTTCGACGATGCCTGGGGTGGGATCAGCTCGCTGCAGATCGGGTTGCCGGTGCTGTGGACCGAGGCGAGCGCCCGCGGGCACACACTGGTCGACGTCGTCCGCTGGATGGCCGGTGCACCGGCGGCGCGGGCCGGTCTCGGCCGCAAGGGCTGGATCGGGCTCGGCAGCGCCGCCGACTTCTGCGTGGTGGCCCCCGACGAGACCTTCGTGGTGGACGCGGCGGCGCTCCAGCACAGGAACCCGGTCACGCCGTACGCCGGCCACCGGTTGCGCGGGGTGGTCCGCGAGACGTGGCTCGGCGGTCGCCGGATCGACCCGGACGAACCGGCGCGCGGACGCCTCCTGAGACGAGGAGGACCATGAGCGCGACATTCGGATTCACCGAGCTGCCCGACCTGGCGTCACGGGCGCTGGGCGGCAGCGTGGTGCACGCCAACGACGAGCTGTTCGCCGCCCGGGAGAACCTGATCAAGCCGTTGCTGCCGGTCTTCGACCCGGCCGAGTTCAGCCCGCGCGGCAAGGTGTACGACGGGTGGGAGACCCGTCGCAGGCGCGAGCCGGGCAACGACCACGCGGTCGTCCGGCTCGGGGTGCCCGGCGTGGTCCACGGGGTGGTCGTCGACACCGCCTGGTTCACCGGCAACTACCCGCCGGAGGTCTCGGTCGAGGCC
>DATFGA010000278.1:0-7819 GCA_035249775.1 Nocardioidaceae bacterium
TCGGGGTGGCTGTGCCGAGCCTCTACAAGCACGTCAACGGCCTCGATGACCTGCATGCCCGGCTCGCGGTCCGCAGCGCGCTCGAGCTGGCGGACGTGATGCGCCGTGCCGCCACGGGCAGGTCCTCAGCCGATGCGCTCAAGGCGGTGGGCACGGCGTACCGCCGCTATGCCGATGAGCACCCGGGCTGTTACGGCTACCTGCTGCGGAACCGCCCCGACGACCAGGAGCACCAGAAGGCGGCGGCCGAGATCTTGGACATCCTCGACGACGTGTTCGCCGGCTACCAGATCACCGGTGACGACGCCGTGGACGCCGCCCGCCTGGTCCGCAGCACCCTGCACGGGTTCGTCAGCCTGGAGACGGGCGGCGGGTTCGGCATGCCCCACTCGGTGGACCGCAGCTTCGAGCGGCTGCTCGACGCGCTGGACCACGCGCTCCGCACCTGGTCATAGAGGCCGTTCGGACGTGCAACCCTCCCGCCTTACGCGGGCTCGGAACGATCCAACCGGCAGGGTTGCACGTTCCAGCGGCCCCCTCAGGCGTCGTAGTCGAGGACCACCGTCTCCGAGGTCGGGTGCGACTGGCAGGTCAGCACGTAGCCGCGCTCGATCTCCTCCGGCTCCAGCGCCCAGTTGGTGTCCATCTCCACGGTGCCCTCGAGCAGCTTGGCGCGACAGGTGCCGCAGACCCCGCCCTTGCAGGCGAACGGCGCGTCGGCGCGGACCGCGAGCGCGGCCTCGAGCACCGGCGGCCCGTCGGTGTGGAGCTTGAAGCGGGACTGCCGGCCGTCGAGGGTGATCGTGACGTCCGCCCCCGTGGCCTCGGCGTCGACCGCAGCCGTACGCCGGACCGGGGGTGCTGTCTCCACGTGGAAGACCTCGGCGTGGACCGCCTTCTTCGAAACCCCCTCGGCGACCAGCAGCTTGCGCAGCGAGCTGACCATCTCGAACGGCCCGCACAGGAACCAGTGGTCCACGGTCTCCGGCGGCACGATCGCGTCGAGGAACCGGCTCATCCGGTCGGTGTCGAGCCGCCCCGAGAACAGCTCGACCTCCTGCGGCTCCCGGGAGAGCACATGGACCAGGTGGAAGCGGTCGGCGTACCGGTCCTTGAGGTCCTCGACCTCCTCCAGGAACATCACCGTCTTGTGGGTTCGGTTGGCGTAGATCAGCGTCACCCGGGACCGCGGCTCGGTCTCCAGGGTGGTGGCGACGATCGACAGCACCGGCGTGATCCCGGAGCCGGCCGCGATGCACACGTAGTGGTTCTCGTTCGCCGGGTCGAGCTCGGTGAAGAACCGCCCGCTCGGCGTCATCACGTCGAGCACGTCGCCGACCCTGAGCATGCCGAGCGCGTGCTCGGAGAACGCTCCCCCGGGCAGCCGCTTGACCGCGATCCGCAGCACCCCCGAGGAGGCCGGCGAGCAGATCGAGTAGTTGCGGCGCACGTCGTCGCCGGCGAGCTCGGTGCGCACGGTGATGTGCTGGCCGTGCGTGAACCGGTAGTCCTCGCGCAGCTCCTCGGGCACGTCGAAGGTGACCGCGATCGAGTCCTCGGTCAGGGGTTCGATCGCGGCGATGGTGAGCGGGTGGAACACCGAGTGGCGGGCGCTCACCTCAGATGGCCTTGAAGTGGTCGAAGGGTTCCTTGCAGGCGTTGCACACCCACAGCGACTTGCACGCGGTCGACCCGAACCGGCTCAGCTCCCGGGTGTCGGGAGAGCCGCACTGGGTGCAGCGCACGGACAGCCTGAGCGCGACCACGCCGTCGCCGCGCGGCTGGGGAGGGGCGATGCCGTACTCGGCCAGCTTGCGCTTGCCGTCCTCGCTCATCCAGTCGGTGGTCCAGGCCGGTGCCAGCACGAACTCGACGCTGACGTCGTCGTACCCCTCCCGCGTGAGTGCCCCGATGACGTCGGTGCGGATCGCGTCCATCGCCGGGCAGCCGGAGTACGTCGGGGTGATCTGCACGTGCACGTGCCCGTCGGGGTCCTCGCGGACGTCGCGCAGGATGCCCAGGTCCTCGATCGTGAGCACCGGCACCTCCGGATCGAGGACCGTCGCGGCGACGTCCCACGCGGCGGACCTGGAGCGGGGCGGGAGGTCGACGCGGGTCACCATGTCGCCCCCGGGTGTGAGCGGGCCAGGTGCTGCATCTCGGCGAGCAGGTAGCCCATCTTCTCGTCGTGCACGCCGCGGCGGCCGCCGGTGACGGCAGGGGGTACGTCGGGGAGGGTCAGCGTGGCCTCGGCGAGCACCCCGGCGACGTACTCCTGCCAAGGGCCGCGCAGCTCGGCCGGGTCGACGGCGACACCGCTCTCGACCAGGGCCGGGTCGAGGTGCTCGTTGCCGAACAGCTCTTCGACGTAGGGCCACTCCGCGTCGACCGCCGCCTGCATCCGGGCGTGGGACAGCTCGGTGCCGTCGCCGAGCCGGAGCACCCACATCGTCGCGTGGTCGCGGTGGTAGTCGACCTCCTTGACCGCCTTCGCGGCTATCGCGGCGAGGGTATCGTCGGCGCTGCTCCGGAGCCGGGAGTAGAGCCCGTAGTGGTAGGTGGAGAGGAACAGCAGCCGCGCCATCGTCACGCCGAAGTCGCCGTTGGCGCGTTCGACCAGGTGCACGCTGCGGAAGTCGCGCTCGTCGCGGAAGTAGGCCAGGTCGTCCTCGGTGCGCGGTGGATCCTCGAGCGAGCCGGCGTAGGTCAGCAGGGAGCGGGCCTGGCCGAGCAGGTCGAGCGCGATGTTGCCGACCGCGACGTCCTCCTCGAGCTGCGGCGAGGCCGCGATCCACTCCGCCAGCCGCTGAGCCGCGACCAGCGAGTCGTCGCCCAACGTCAGCACGTAGCCCACCAACGCCGAGTTGTCAGGCCCTGTGACCGCCATAGCGGGCGTAGCGCCTGACAAGTCGGAAGAGGGGGCGGTCACAGGTGCTTCACGCCCTCGGGGATCTCGTAGAAGGTGGGGTGCCGATAGATCTTGTCGCCGGCGGGGTCGAAGAACGCGTCCTTCTCGTCCGGGCTGGACGCGGTGATCGACGCGGCCGGCACCACCCACAGCGAGACGCCCTCCTGGCGGCGGGTGTAGAGGTCGCGGGCGTTGCGCAGCGCCATCTCGGCGTCGGGGGCGTGCAGGGAGCCGACGTGCACGTGGTTCAGCCCTCGCTTGGCGCGCACGAACACCTCCCACAACGGCCAGTCACGACGGGACTCGTCGGCCGACCCACGGGCGGGGACACCGGTCACCGGTACGGCGCCGTGGCCGCCTCCGGCCTGGAGGTCGCTCATCACGCCACCTCCGACGTACGACGGGCCTGCTTGGCGGCGTACGCGTCGGCGGCCTCACGGACCCAGGCGCCGTCCTCGTGCGCCTTGACCCGGTGTGCCAGGCGCTGCTTGTTGCAGGGCCCGTTGCCCTTGATCACCTCGAACAGCTCGGTGAAGTCGATCTCCCCGAAGTCGTAGGAGCCGCGCTCCTCGTTCCAGCGCAGGTCCGGGTCGGGCAGGGTCAGCCCGAGCACCTCGGCCTGCGGCACGGTCATGTCCACGAACCGCTGGCGCAGCTCGTCGTTGGAGAACCGCTTGATCCCCCAGGCCATCGACTGGGCGGAGTTCGGGGAGGCGTCGTCGGTGGGCCCGAACATCATCAGGCTGGGCCACCACCAGCGGTCGACGGCGTCCTGCGCCATCGCCTTCTGCGCCTCGGTGCCGTGCGAGAGGGTGTGCAGGATCTCGAACCCCTGCCGCTGGTGGAAAGACTCCTCCTTGCAGACCCGGACCATCGCCCGGGCGTAGGGGCCGTAGGAGCACCGGCACAGCGGCACCTGGTTCACGATCGCGGCGCCGTCCACGAGCCAGCCGATCGCTCCCATGTCGGCCCAGGTGAGCGTCGGATAGTTGAAGATCGAGGAGTACTTCTGCCGGCCGCTGTGCAGCATGTCGAGCAGCTCACCGCGGTCCGCGCCGAGGGTCTCCGCCGCCGCGTAGAGGTAGAGCCCGTGCCCGGCCTCGTCCTGCACCTTGGCCATCAGGATCGCCTTGCGGCGCAGGCTGGGGGCGCGGCTGATCCAGTTGCCCTCCGGCTGCATGCCGATGATCTCGGAGTGCGCGTGCTGCGCGATCTGCCGGATGAGCGTCTTGCGGTAGCCCTCGGGCATCACGTCGCGCGGCTCTACCCGGCCCTCGGTCTCGAGCAGCCGTTCGAACTCGGCGAGGTGGTCCTCGGCGGGCTCGCGGGAGCCCTCGTCCGGGGCGGTGAAGTCGTTGCCGTACATGAGGCCAAGCCTAACAGGATTTGTTACACCTGACCGCTCCGCGCGGGGTCACGTGTAACACCGCACGAGGGCCGGGCACCGCCCTGCACCACCCTTGAGCGGGGTGGGCAGGATGGGACCATGAGCACTTCGGGAGGCGGCCCCACCGCCGACGTGTCCGTCCGGGTCGGGTGGGCCGACGACGCCACCGGCATCGCCGAGGTCCAGGTCCGCGCCTGGCGGCAGGCGTACGCCGGGCTGTTGCCCGAGGAGGTCGTGGCCGCGATGGACCCCTCGGACTTCGCCGCCGCCTGGCACACCTCGCTCAACCATCCGAAGGATGCCCGGAACCGGGTGCTGGTGGCCCTCGAGCGGAACACGATCCGCGGCTTCGCGATCACCGCACCGGCCGAGGACCCCGACTGCGACCCGATCCTCGACGGCGAGGTCTCCGAGTTCACCGTGGACCCCGAGCACAACCGGCACGGGCACGGCTCCCGGCTGCTGCAGGCCTGCGCGGACACGCTACGGGCCGACCGGTTCACCCGGGCGGTTCTCTGGCTGAACAGCACCGACGACGTGCTCCGCGGCTTCCTCACCGAGGCCGGCTGGGCGGCGGACGGGGCGTTCCGGGAGCTCGACCTGCACGGTGACGGTTCGGTTACGGTCAAACAGGTCCGTCTTCACACCGATCTGTCCGAGTCCTAGGTTGGATGTGAGGAGACGGCAACCAAATGGACCCCTCGTTCGTCCTACTGGATGAGGGACCCCTCCACCAGGAGCGACGTCGATCGGGGAGAGAAGTGCTAGGACCATTGCCACGGCTGTACCGCATCATCGTCTCGGTCATCGCGCTCGCCGTCTTCGTTGCCGGTGGCGTCTGGGCCGCCTACACGTTCCCCTATCCGCGCCTGGTCAGCGTCGGGGCGAGCATCGGCCTCGCGGTCGGCGCGGCCTGCGCGTTCCTCCTCCTCCACGACAACCATCGGACGCAGTCCGCGCACATCCACCGCGGCCGGCGTACCCACTACCGCTGACCTCCCGGCAGGTCCCGCCGGACCGAGCCTTGTTAGGTTCAGCCGGTGACCGCCGCGCCGCCCCCGCCGCCCCGGCTCGACCCGAGCGAGCGCAGGACCATCGTCCGGGACGGGATCGCGGTCGGCCTGGCCACCGGCGCGTACGGCGTCTCGTTCGGCGCCATCTCGGTGGCCGCCGGACTGAGCATCCTGCAGACCTGTGTGCTCTCGCTGCTGGTGTTCACCGGCGCCACCCAGTTCGCCCTCGTCGGCGTGGTCGCCTCGGGCGGTGCCCCGCTGTCCGGAGCGGTCACCGGCCTGCTGCTCGGCAGCCGGAACACGCTCTACGGCCTGCGCCTGGCCCCGCTGCTGGACTGGCGCGGATGGCGCCGCGCCGCCGGGGCGCACCTGCTGATCGACGAGTCGACCGCGATGGCGGTCAACCGGGAGACCACCGAGGCCGCCCGGGTCGGGTTCCTGAGCACCGGCCTGGCGGTCTTCGTGCTGTGGAACCTGGCCACCCTCGGCGGTGCCGTCGCCGGTGAGTCGCTCGGCGATCCCCGCACCTACGGGCTCGACGCGGCGGTCGGCGGCGCGTTCCTGGCGCTGCTGTGGCCCCGGCTCAAGGACCGGCGCAACCAGCTGGTGGCGGTGCTGGCCGCCGCGCTGGCGCTGAGCCTGGTCCCGGTGGCAGCCGCGGGCGTCCCCGTGCTGGCGGCCGCCGGCGTCGCCCTGGTCGCGGGCGCGGTCAGCCGGCGCGAGGACCCGACCGAGATCCCCGGTCGTGACGACCTGCCCGGCGGCGGTGAGCACCGATGATGTGGGCCGCGATCGCGGTGACCGCGGTGGGCTGCTACCTGCTCAAGCTGGCGGGGCTGTCCGTGCCCGGCCACGTCCTCGAGAAGCCGGTCGTCGAACGGATCGCGGACCTGCTGCCGGTCGCCCTGCTCGCGGCGTTGATCGCCGTGCAGGTGTTCGCGACCGGCCCGGAGCTGGTGCTCGACGCGCGGGTGGCCGGCCTGCTCGCGGCGATGGCGGCACTGCTGCTGCGCGCGCCGTTCATCGTGGTGGTGCTGGTCGCGGCGCTCACCGCCGCCTTGATCCGGCTGCTGTAGGTCAGGGGATCTCGATCCGGCCGTGCTCGTCGACGGCGAAACCGGGGGCGTAGGCGATCTCCCAGAGGTGCCCGTCGGGGTCGGCGAAGTAGCCGGAGTACCCGCCCCACTCGGCACGGGTCGCCGGCTTGACGACCCGCGCGCCGTCGACGCCGCGGACGTGCTCGAACGCCCGGTCCACCTCGTCCTCGGACCCGAAGTTCAGGGCCAGCGTGATCGCGCGGTACTCCGGCTGCCCGGGCGGCGCCTCCACGCCGACGTCCTCGGCGAGCGCGTCGTAGCCGAACAGCCCGATCCAGGTCCCCGAGGTCTTGAACCAGGTGATCCCGTCGGAGAGGTTGCCGCGCTGCTCCCAGCCGAGGTCGCGGTAGAACCGGACCGAGCGGTCCAGGTCGGCGACGCCCAGGGTGACGATCGAGAAGTTCGGCGGCAGCGGAGTCGGCATGCGCCCATCCTGGTGGACCGTCACCGCAGCGCGCCAGCCACAGGGCAGCCAGGACTCAGCGGCCCCCGCGCTCGCCGTCGTAGAGGAGGATCGCCCGGCGCACCGCACCCCGGGCCCGGGTCCGGTCACCGGCGTCGTCGTAGGCGATCCCGAGCCGGTACCAGCACCGCCAGTTCCCCGGGTCCGCCTCCGCCTCGGCCCGCCGGGTCGCGAACAGTACGTCGGCCGCCTCCCGGTCCACCCGGCCCGACGGCCGCCGCGGGAGGTCGTCGACCGGCAGCGCGTTCTCGAACTCGAGTACGCCGGCCAGCTCGGCCGACCTGCGACCGAACTGCAGCTCCCGCCACACCAGGTAGCCACCGATCAGCGGCACGAGCAGGATCCCGATCCCGAGCAGGACCCCGACCCAGCTGCCGGAGCCGAGCAGCGCGACCCCCTTCGCTCCGATCAGCACGGCGTAGAAGACCAGCACCGCCACCAGGACGGCGACGACGACCTTCGTCCGCATCAGTCCAGGTCCAGGAACGTCTCGAGCCCGACGGTCAGCCCGGGGGTGCCGGCGATCCGGCGCAGGCCGAGCAGGACCCCGGGGGTGAACGACACCCGGTCCATCGAGTCGTGCCGGATGGTCAGCGTCTCCCCCGGCCCGCCCAGGATCACCTCCTGGTGCGCGACCAGGCCGCGGACCCGGAGCCCGTGCACCCGGATCCCGTCCACGTCCGCGCCGCGGGCTCCCTCGAGCGCGGTGCTGGTGGCATCCGGGATCGGCGCGGACCCGGCGGCGCGGCGGGCCTCCGCGATCATCGAGGCGGTACGCCGGGCCGTCCCCGAGGGCGCATCGGCCTTGTCCGGGTGGTGCAGCTCGATGATCTCCACCGACTCGTAGAACGATGCGGCCTGGGCGGCGTACCGCATCATCAGGATCGCCCCGATCGAGAAGTTCGGCGCGACGAGGACCCCCGTCTCCGGGGACTTCTCGAGCCAGCCGCG
>DATFGA010000279.1:0-8422 GCA_035249775.1 Nocardioidaceae bacterium
ACCCTGGTCGCCCCCGGGGTCGCGGAACGGTTCCGGCCGGGCGGTTTCGTCGCCCTCGGCGTCGGCGGCCCTCTTTCTGAGAGCCTGCTGCGGCGCACGTTCTCGATCTACCGGGCCCGGCCGACCGGCGCCTACGGCGGCACCGTCGAGGTGGTCTTCCCCGTCACCGACCCGGGCACCGAGTGGCTGGCCAAGGCTGGGGCGGGAACGGCGGTCGACGTCGTCGGTCCGCTCGGCCGGCCCTACGCGCTTCCCAAGGAACCGGTGGCCTGCACACTGGTCGGCAGCGGCCACGGCAGCGCGCCGCTGTTCGGCCTGGCCGAGCGGCTCCGCGAACGCGGCTGCGGCGTGCACATGGTGCTCGGCGCGGCCACCGGCCCCGAGCTGTTCGGCGCGCTGGAGGCCAAGCGGGCCGCGAAGACGGTGGTGGTCACGACCGAGGACGGGTCGGTCGGGATCACCGGCCGGCCGACTGACGTGCTCCCCGAGCTGCTGTCGCGCACGGCCACCGACGTGGTCTACGCGAGCGGCCCGACGTCGATGCTGCACGCGGCGGCGCTGGCGGCAGAGGCGCACGGCGCGTGGAGCCAGACCGCGGTGGAGCAGGAGATGGCCTGCGGCACCGGCGTCTGCCTGACCTGCGCGCTGCCCGTGGTCGGCGAGGACGGGGTCACCCGGATGGTCCGAGCCTGCACCGAGGGGCCGGTGTTCCGCGGCGACCGGGTCCGGTGGGGTGACATCGGCAGCGTCCCCGAGGACGCCTGGGGCGCACCGCGGGTCGGCGGGCCGCGATGACCGACGTGGACCTGACCACCACGGTTGCCGGGCTGACCCTGCCCAACCCGGTGATGACCGCGGCCGGCTGTGCCGGCGCCGGCAAGGAGCTCGACCAGTTCTTCGACGTCTCCGAGCTCGGGGCCGTGGTCACCCGCACCGTCACCCTCGACCCGGTCGCCGGCGCACCGATGCCGCGGATGACCGCTACCCCGAGCGGGATGCTCAGCGCGGTCGGCCTGCAGGGCCCCGGCCTGCAGGGGTTCCTCGCCACCGAGCTGCCCTGGCTGGCGCAGCGCCGGGCCCGGGCGGTGGTCTCGATCGCCGGTGCCACGCTCGGTGAGTACGGCGAGCTGGCCCGACGTGTCGGGAACAGCCCGGGGGTGACCGCCGTGGAGGTCAACCTGGCAATCGCCAACGGCGACAACCGGGGCCGTGACTTCGCGAGCGAGCCGTACCAGGCCGCGAAGGTGCTCGAGGTGGTCCGCCGCGACGTCCCGCGCGGGATCCCGGTCCTCGCCAAGCTCAGTGCGGACGTGGACGACATCGTCGACGTCGCCCGCGCGGTGACGAAGGCCGGCGCCGACGCGCTGGTGATGATCAACTCCGTGCGGGGGATGGCGATCGACCCGCGGACGCTGCGGCCGACGCTCGGCGCGGTCACCGGCGGCCTCAGCGGACCGGCACTGCACCCGCTGGCGGTGCGGTGCGTGTGGGACGTGCACGAAGCGATCCCCGAGGTCCCGATCGTCGGGGTCGGCGGGGTCCGCACCGGCTACGACGCGCTCGAGCTGATCCTCGCCGGTGCCAGCGCCGTCCAGGTCGGCACGGCCGTCTTCGCCGACCCGACCACGCCGATGCGGGTGGTCGGCGAGCTGCGGGACGAGCTCGCCCGCCGCGACATCGCCTGCGTCGCCGACATCGTCGGACGCGCCCACCACCACGAAGGGGACCGGCCATGACGTTCGGAGCACGGATTCGCGAGGCGATGCAGTCGCGGGGGCCGCTGTGCGCGGGCATCGACCCGCACCCTGGGCTGATGGACCAGTGGGGGCTCACCGACAGCGCGGTCGGGCTGGAGCGGTTCGCGATGACCGCGGTCGAGGCGCTGGCCGGGACGGTCGCGGCGATCAAGCCGCAGTCCGCGTTCTTCGAGCGGCACGGGTCCCAGGGCATCGCGGTGCTGGAGAAGGTCATCGCCGCCTCCCGCGACATGGGGGCGCTCGTCGTACTCGACGTGAAGCGAGGCGACATCGGGTCGACCGCGCAGGCCTACGCGGACGCCTACCTCGACCCGACCTCGCCGCTCGCCGTCGACGCGGTCACCGCGAGCCCGTTCCTCGGCTTCGGCTCGCTCGAGCCGCTGTTCGAGACGGCGCTGGCCCACGACGCCGGCGTGTTCGTGCTGGCGCTGACCTCGAACCCGGAAGGCCCGCAGGTCCAGCACGCACGGACCGACGACGGCAGGACGGTGGCCGGCTCGATCCTGGACGCGATCGCGAGCCGCAACGTCGGCGCCGACACGCTGGGCTCGATCGGGGCGGTGGTCGGGGCCACGATCGGTGAGACCGGCGAGAACCTGGACGTCCACGGCCCGCTGCTGGTCCCCGGCGTGGGCGCGCAGGGAGGCACCCCCGACGACGTACGCCGGATCTTCGGTCGCGCCCTGCCCAACGTGCTGCCGAGCAGCTCACGGGAGATCCTGGTCACAGGTCCGGACAAGGGCGCGCTGCGGGCCGCGGCGGAAAGGTCCGTACACGCCTTCAACGCCATGGTGAACGCGTAGGCTTTCGAGCATGAAGCGCCTTCTCGCCGGGCTGGCCGCGCCGGCCCTGGTCCTGTCCCTGGCCACAGCCTGCAGCGACGGAGGTGCCGACGAGACCGCCGACGCCGACGCGTCCGCCACCCCGACCGAGGCCGAGAGCGACTCCGCCGACTCGGGGGACCCCACGGATGCGCCCGAGTCGGGCGACGCCGAGGAGGACGCGGCCGCGGACGCCCCGGGCGCCGACTCGCGCTACTGCGAGCTGCTGAGCACCGACTTCGCGACCCTGTTCGCCAGCATCCAGGGTCCGGAGGACGTCAAGGAGGCGATCGACATCATCGGGCAGATCGCCGACGAGGCACCCGAGGAGGTCGCCGACGAGTGGGCCGTGATGGGCGGCGCGCTCGACTCCATGCAGGGTGCGCTGACCAGGGCTGCGGAGCTGCAGGAGAAGGCCGCGGCGGGCGAGGTCACGCCGGAGCAGCTGCAGAAGCAGACCGCTGAGCTGATGAAGGACATGGAAGCCCTCAACACCCCGGAGAACAACCAGGCCGGGGACGCGGTGGCCAAGCACGCCGCCGACTACTGCGGTCTCCAGCTGGGATAGCCCACGGTGAGGATGCGGGCACTGCTCGGGTGTGCCGGGCTGGTGCTGGTCGCGCCCACCGGCTGCGCCGGCCAGACCGAGACCTACTGCGACACGCTCCGGGACCGGCAGTCCGCCCTGACCGGGCTGGCGGAGGGTTCCGCCGACCCGGGTGCCGAGATGCTCGGTGACGGGCTGGCGGTGTTCCGGGACCTGCGGGCCGAGGCTCCCGACGACATCCGCGACGAGTGGGACACCTTCTACTTCGCCTGGGAGGGTCTGGCCGACGCGTTCGAGGCGGCCGGGACCACGCCGACGGAGTACCGACCCGGCGGTGACACTCCAGGGGTGAGCCAGGCGGAGGCCGACGCGATCGCCGACGCCGCCGCCGAGCTCGGATCGGCCCGCGTGGTCGACGCGGGAGCCGGGATCCAGCTGCACGCACAGGACGTGTGTGACGTCGACCTGGGTCTCGACGCGGTCTGATTTGCTGCGTCGCGTTGCGGGCCGCTCGACCCAATGACTAGATTTCGACCTGTCGTGCCCAACGTCGCACCCGGGCTCCCGTTCAACGATTTGATGATGAGGTCTTCACTGTGGCGTTGCCACCGCTCACACCGGAACAGCGGCAGGCCGCTCTGGACAAGGCGGCCGCCTCCCGTCGGGAACGTGCCGAGGTCAAGAACCGGTTGAAGCACTCGGGCGCTTCCATCGTCGATGTTCTCAAGCAGGGGCAGGACAACGAGGTCATCGGCAAGATGCGCGTGATCGACCTGCTGCAGTCGATGCCGGGGCTGGGCAAGGTGCGCGCGCGGCAGATGATGGAGCGGCTGAACATCTCCGAGAGCCGCCGGGTTCGTGGGCTGGGCGCCAAGCAGGTCGCCGCCCTCGAACGCGAGTTCAGTGCACGTGACTGAGCACGCCGACCCGGTCGAGTCCGCAACCGCGCGGAGCCGGCTCGCCGTCCTCGCCGGACCCACCGCGGTCGGCAAGGGGACGGTGGCCGCGGACATCCGCCGCAACCATCCCGAGGTGTGGATCTCGGTCTCTGCGACGACCCGGCCGCCCCGGCCCGGTGAGGTGCACGGCCGGCACTACTGGTTCGTCAGCGAGGAGGAGTTCGACCAGCTCGTCGAACGCGACCAGCTGCTGGAGTGGGCGGTCGTGCACGGCGCCGCCCGCTACGGCACACCGCGGCGACCGGTGGAGGAGGCGCTCGCCGCCGGCCGGCTCGCGCTGCTCGAGATCGACCTGCAGGGCGCCCGCCAGGTCCGGGAGTCGATGCCCGAGGCGCTGTTCGTCTTCCTGGCACCGCCGTCGTGGGAGGAGCTGGTGCGCCGGCTGGTCGGCCGGGGGACCGAGACCGCCGCCGAGCGGGAGCGGCGCCTGGAGACGGCGCGGGAGGAGCTGGCGGCCGAGAAGGAGTTCGACGTGACGGTCGTCAACACGGAGATTCACGCTGCGAGTGAAGAGTTGGTAGCCTTGATGAGACTTCACCCGGAGTCCAGCACCGAAACCCCTGACAAATTGTGAGGCTACAAGAGCGTGTCCGGAACCGTGCCCGTCGCCGAGGGGATCACCAACCCTCCCATCGACGAACTCCTGACGAAGACCGACTCCAAGTACAAGCTCGTCCTCTACAGCGCCAAGCGCGCACGTCAGATCAACGCCTACTACTCCCAGCTCGGTGAGGGCCTGCTCGAGTACGTCGGCCCGCTCGTGGACACCCACGTCCAGGAGAAGCCGCTGTCGATCGCGCTCCGCGAGATCAACGACGACCTGCTGACCTGCGAGGACATCGAGCCCGAGGAAGCCTCCTCCTGAGCGAGGGCCCTCCAGTGGACACAGCTCCCGGGTCCCCCGCAGCACCGGACCGCCCTCGCGTCGTACTCGGCGTGAGCGGCGGTATCGCTGCTTACAAGGCGTGTGAGCTGCTCCGCCGGTTCACGGAGTCCGGCCACGACGTGACCGTCGTACCCACCGCGGCGGCGCTCGAGTTCGTCGGCGCCGCCACCTGGGCGGCCCTGTCCGGCAAGCCGGTGGCGACCGACGTCTGGGCACAGGTGCACGAGGTGCCGCACGTGCGGATCGGGCAGAGCGCGGACCTGGTCGTGGTGGCGCCGGCGACCGCGGACCTGCTCGGGAAGGCGGCGCACGGCCTCGCCGACGACCTGCTCACCAACACCCTGCTCACCGCCCGCTGCCCGGTGGTGCTCGCCCCGGCGATGCACACCGAGATGTGGGAGCACCCGGCCACCCAGGACAACGTTGCCACCCTGCGCCGCCGCGGCGTGCTGGTGCTCGAGCCCGCCGAGGGCCGGCTGACCGGTGCCGACACCGGAAAGGGCCGGCTGCCGGAGCCGGGGGAGATCTTCGAGGTCGCCTCGCAGGTGCTTGCCCGCGCCGGGTCGGCGAACCTGCACGACCTCGCCGGCCGGCACGTGGTGGTCTCCGCCGGCGGCACCCGGGAGTACCTCGACCCGGTCCGCTACCTCGGCAACCGGTCCTCCGGGCTGCAGGGCTACGCGCTCGCGCGGGCCGCCGTCGCCCGCGGCGCGGAGGTCACCCTCGTCGCCGCCAACGTCACCCTGCCCGACCCGGTCGGGGCGAAGGTGGTCCGCGTCGAGAGCACCGCGCAGCTGCGGGAGGCCGTGCTCGAAGCCGCGGCCACCGCGGACGCCGTGGTGATGGCCGCTGCCCCGGCCGACTTCCGCCCGGTTAGCACCAGCGAGGCCAAGATCAAGAAGTCCGAGGACGGCTCGGCTCCCGACATCGTGCTGCAGCAGAACCCCGACATCCTCGCCGAGCTCTCCGCCGACCGGCCACGGCCCGGCGCCGTGATCGTCGGTTTCGCCGCCGAGACCGGTGACGACTCCGGCGACGTCCTCGCCCACGCCCGCGCCAAGCTGGCCCGCAAGGGCTGCGATCTGCTGGTGGTCAACGACGTCAGCGGCGGCAAGGTGTTCGGCAGCGCCGAGAACGAGGCGGTGATCCTCGACACCGACGGCGGCGCCACACCGGTGCCGCGCGGCTCCAAGTCGGCCCTGTCCCACGTGATCTGGGACGCAGTGGCGACGCGGCTCGAGACCGACTGAGCCCGGCGCACCGCACGGGTTATTGTCGAGGAGAACGAATCCGAGTGCGTCATCCCGGGGACACGGGGACGCGGGCAGGGGACACACCACGTGGCTGGACGACTTTTCACCTCCGAGTCGGTGACCGAGGGGCACCCGGACAAGATCGCTGACCAGATCAGCGACACGATCCTGGACGCGATGCTGGCCGACGACCCCCGCAGCCGGGTCGCGGTCGAGACGCTGGTCACCACCGGCCTGGTCGTCGTCGCCGGTGAGGTGACTACCGACACCTACGCGCCGATCCCGCAGCTGGTCCGCGACAAGATCCTCGAGATCGGCTACGACTCGTCCAACAAGGGCTTCGACGGCTGGTCCTGCGGCGTGCAGATCGCGATCGGCGCGCAGTCGTCCGACATCGCCGCCGGTGTCGACGACGCCTACGAGGAGCGGCACGACCACTCGGTCGACCCGCTCGACAAGCAGGGCGCCGGCGACCAGGGGCTGATGTTCGGCTACGCCTGCGACGACACCCCCGAGCTGATGCCGCTGCCGATCACGATCGCGCACCGGCTGGCCGAGCGGCTCTCGGAGGTCCGCAAGGACGGCACCATGTCCTACCTGCGTCCCGACGGGAAGACCCAGGTCACCATCGAGTACGACGACGAGGACCGCCCGGTCCGGGTGGACACCGTGGTGGTGTCGAGCCAGCACGCCAAGGACATCGACCTGGACGCCATGCTGACCCCCGACATCCGCAAGCACGTCGTGGACGCGGTGCTCGAGCAGTTCGACATCCCCTCCGAGGACTACCGGCTGCTGGTCAACCCGACCGGCCGGTTCGAGATCGGCGGCCCGATGGGCGACGCCGGTCTGACCGGCCGCAAGATCATCATCGACACCTACGGCGGGATGGCCCGGCACGGCGGTGGCGCGTTCTCCGGCAAGGACCCGTCGAAGGTGGACCGGTCCGCGGCGTACGCGATGCGCTGGGTCGCCAAGAACGTGGTGGCCGCCGGCCTGGCCCGCCGCTGCGAGGTGCAGGTCGCCTACGCGATCGGCAAGGCGCACCCGGTCGGCTTCTACGTCGACTGCTTCGGCACCGAGACCGTGCCGGTGGAGTCGATCCAGAAGGCGGTGCTCGAGGTGTTCGACCTGCGGCCCGCCGCGATCATCCGCGACCTCGACCTGCTCCGGCCGATCTACGCGAAGACCGCCGCCTACGGCCACTTCGGCCGCGAGCTCGACGAGTTCACCTGGGAGCGGACCGACCGGGTCGACGCGCTGAAGGCCGCCGCCGGGGTCTGACCCGCCCCTGGCGGTTTACCACGGTATGCAGCCGATCTGCCGCTTCCCATGGCATGCCCACCATGGGGAGCGGGAGATCGCCATGGGGAGTGCGGTTCGGGAGTGCGGTCCGGGAGTACGACGGACGCGGCGACTGTTGTCCACAGCCCCGGCCAACCTGGTGACGACTCGTCGGCTCGTGCTGATAGGACTGACCACGTGACGGACAACGGGCACGACGACGAGGCGGGTCAGCTGGCGCTGATGCCGCAGGTCGCGCGCGCCCGTGCCCGCGAGGCGAAGCAGCATGCCGCGGACCGGTCGAAGGGCCCGAAGCCGGTCGATCCCGCCGAGGTCGACCCGGTCGCGCGGGTCCTCGTCGACGTGCCGCTCGCCCACCTCGACCGGCCGTTCGACTACCTGGTGCCGACGAAGCTGGCCGACTCCGCGGTTCCCGGCTCCCGGGTGAAGGTCCGCTTCGCAGGACAGGACGTGGACGGGTTCGTGCTCGCACGCGTCGACCGCTCCGAGCACGAGGGGCGGCTCGCCCCACTACGCCGGTCGGTCAGCCCCGAACCGGTTCTGTCCCCGCAGATCGCCGCGCTGTCGGCCACGGTGGCCGCCCGTTATGCAGGCACCCGCTCCGACGTACTCCGGCTCGCCGTCCCGGCCCGGCACGCCACCGTCGAGAAGGAGCCGTCGGCTCCTGCGCCCCGACCCGACCTGGACCTCGCCGCGGCCGTCGAAAGCTGGGCGCCCTACGCGGCGGGGGAGGAGTTCGCCCGGTTGCTGGCCGACGGCGCAGCCCCACGCCGGGTGTGGTCGGCCGTCCCGGGACAGGACTGGGCCCTCACCCTGGCGCAGGCGGCGGCGGCGACGTACTCCTCCGGTCGGGGGGCGTTGCTGTGCGTGCCCGACCACAAGGACGTGGCGCGG
>DATFGA010000280.1:0-2347 GCA_035249775.1 Nocardioidaceae bacterium
CCCTGAACAGGGAGCGCGTGGTGCGGGCTGCCGTCGCCCTCGCCGACGAAGCCGGCCTCGAGGCGCTCAGCATGCGCAAGCTCGGCCAGCGACTCGGGGTCGAGGCGATGTCCCTGTACAACCACGTGGCGAACAAGGACGACCTCCTGGACGGGATGATCGACGTCGTGTTCAGCGAGATCGACCTGCCCGCCAGCGATGCCGGCTGGCGCACGGCCATGCGCCAGCGGGCGGCCTCGGTGCGCGAGGCACTCGCGCGCCACCCCTGGGCGACCGGGCTGATGGAGCTCCGGACAACGCACGGGCCGACGAGTCTGCGCCACCACGAGGCGGTGCTGGACTGCCTGCGCGAAGCGGGCTTCTCGATCGAGAACGCCACCCACGCGTACTGGCTCCTGGACAGCTACATCTACGGGTTCGCGATCCAGGAGGCGAGCCTGCCGTTCGGCACACCGGAGGAGCTTGCCGAGATGGCCGAGATCGTCCTCCCACGGGTGCCGGCGGAGACCTACCCGCGCCTGAACGAGGCCGCCGCCGCCGCCCTCGCGTCCGGCTACGACTACACACACGAGTTCGAGTTCGGTCTCGACCTCATCCTCGACGGCCTCGAGCGACTCCTAGACTCCGCTCGAGAATCGGGCGCGACCGTTCACTGAGGAGCGAGGCGACCGGATGAAGGCGGTGGTCTACGACCGGTACGGTCCGCCCGACGTGCTTCGCGTCGAGCAGGTCCGGATGCCGACCCCGGGCCCAAAGCAGGTGCTCGTCGAGGTCGTTGCCACCTCGGTCAATCTCTCCGACTGGGAGTGCCTGCGGGGCACCCCGCTCTACGCGCGGATCGGGGGCGTGCGCAGGCCGGCGCGTCGGACCCTCGGCTCGGACATCGCGGGGCGCGTGCACGCGGTCGGCCCGGGCGTCACCCGGTTCCGCGTGGGCGACGAGGTCTACGGCGACAACCTCGGCCTGATGGGCGGCTTCGCCGAGTACGCGGTGGCGCCCGAGTCGGTGCTTGCCCACAAGCCCGCCGCGTTGGCCTTCGCCGAGGCCTCGACGCTTCCCCAAGCAGCGGCGATCGCCCTGCAGGGAACCGCCGGCGTGGGGGAAGGCCAGCGCATGCTCATCAACGGGTCAGGCGGCGGCAGCGGGTCGTTCGCGATCCAGCTCGCCAAGCGTGCGGGGGCGCACGTGACCGGTGTCGACAACGCGGGCAAGCTCGAGTTCATGCGGTCGCTGGGCGCCGACGAGGTGGTCGACCACCGCCGCACGGACTTCACGCAGCTCGGACCGTTCGACCACATCCTCGACCTCGTCGCGTACCGGTCGGTGTTCACCTATCGGCGGGCGCTGGCCCGTGGCGGCCGGTACCGCTGCGTGGGTGGGCCGGTGCCGACCCTCCTGCGGATCGTCACGATCGGCGCCTTGCTTGGCCGGCTCACCGGGCGCCGCATCGGGATGCTGGTGGTCAAGCAGGGCCCCGCGCACTTCGAGCCCCTCGCCGAGCGGTGCGTCGCCGGGGATGTCCAGATCCACATCGACCGCAGGTTCGGCCTGGACGGCGTCCCGCAGGCGCTGGCATACGTCGGTGAGGGTCGCGCTCTGGGCAAGGTCGTCATCGAAACCTGACCGCCACCTCCGCAACTGCAGCCGGGGCGCAACCGTCCCTGCAGGGCCACAACGGCGGCGAGCCGAAGCCACGATGCGTGCGTGCACGTTGCAGGCGGCGGCGAGCGGCGGTGCTCTGGCGTACAGCCGATCTACTAGGGCGGTGGTGCGACGCGCGATGGCCCAGTTCCTGGGGCCTGCGCCGCAGGGTGCATCGCCAACTCGGGTCACAGGGGTGAGGTGATGAGACGTTGCGCCCGTCGGGCTCTGGTGTGCTCGGAGCTGCCCTCCGGTGTGCGCTCAACAGCGGCATCAGCAACGAACCGGAGGAGGACGACTTCATCGAGCGTGAACGTCACGTCGTCTGGCAGGTCGACAATCCGCGACTCGCGCACGGCCGCATCGTCGCATCTTTCGCCGGGGCCGCTGTCCCGGTGTCCACAGGGTTTCCGAGAACCCCGGGGGCAGCCGGTTGATGAACCCCCTCAGATCCCCGGGCCTGCATTACCGCATTGCCGCCGCCCGCGACCGCATTACCGAGTTGCGGGTGGGGGCGGGCGGGTACACACCGCGCGAGAACCGCCGTTCTCGGCCGGCTGCATCGCGGACTAAGCCTCGATCCACCGATCTCCGGCGGCGGGGAGTGACTTTGCAGTTGCGGCGGAAGTTAGTCGACGCGTTCGCGCGTAGTAGATCGGGGCAGCGTGCGTTGAGGTGTGTGCGTCGCAGCGCTTCGCGGCCGGTT
>DATFGA010000281.1:0-10681 GCA_035249775.1 Nocardioidaceae bacterium
CAAGGGCTACTGGCGGTCCCTGCCGGCCACCCCGGAGTTCGTGGTGCTCTTCGTGCCGGGCGAGTCGTTCCTGTCCGCCGCCCTCGAGTCCGAGCCGACGCTGCTGGAGTACGCCGCCACTCGGCAGGTCGTGCTCTCGACGCCCACCACGCTGATCGCCCTGCTGCGCACGGTCGCCTACGCGTGGACCCAGGAGGCGCTCGCCGACAGGGCCCAAGACATCCATGCGCTGGGCCGCGACCTCTACGACCGGCTCGGGTCGATGGGCGCCCATCTCGACAAGCTCGGTCGCTCGTTGACGTCGGCGGTGAGCAGCTACAACAAGGCGGTCGGCTCCCTGGAGACCCGGGTGCTGGTCTCGGCCCGCCGGTTCGCCGAGCTCGAGGTCAGCGACCGCGACCTCGTGTCACCGGTACCGGTGTCGGACTCGGCGCGCCCGTTGACCGCGGCCGAGCTGATGGATGCGGTCGCCGAGCAACGTGAGCCGTTCCTGGTCGAGGAGCCGGGTCCGCGCGCCCACGACCGGTCGCTGCGCGCCGCGGACTGACCACTCCCCCGGGGTCAGCGTGGGCAGCGGTTTCGGAGCACGTGCGGCGCGTCGCGGTGCGCGTCCGTGAAACGGGCCATAACTTGGGACCGTGAGCAACGGGCGCACGCTGTGGGAAGAGGGCCGGCAACCTGGACGTCAGGTGGTCACCCTCGCGGTGGCATCGTCCGTGCTGGTGGTCGCGCTCGACCTGTTGATGTCCGGTCGGCTCACGCTCTTCTACGACCTGAGCTTCGTTGTCGTCTGCATCGTGGCAGCACTGGCGGTCCGGCCCCGTGACTTCTTCGCGGTCGGGGTGCTGCCGCCGCTGCTGATGTTCGCCACGGTGACCGTGCTCGCGCTGCTGGCACCGGGGGCCGTGGCCGAACCGGGCGACGGGCTCATCCAGGCGGTCGTGTCCGGTCTCGCGCACCGCGCCGGCGGACTGGTCGCCGGGTACGCGCTGACGCTGGGGATCCTCGCGCTGCGGCAGCTGGCGATGCGCAACGCCGGCCGGATCCGCGGTGACCGGCGAGACAACCGGTCACACGCCCTTCCCTGAGCCACCGGGGCTCATCACCCCCGGCTCAGGAGCATCTCAGTCGCCTGGTGCCTAGGATGCTCCTTTGTTGCCCGACCCCGTGCTCTCTGACCCGCAGCCGCTGGGGCTCAGACGTTGGCCTTCTCGGCCGCGCGCATGTCGCGGCGCAGCTCCGGTGGAAGCGCGAAGATCAACGACTCCTCCGCGGAGTGCACCGCCTTCGCGTCGGGATAGCCGCGGTCCGCGAGGTAGCTGAGCACCCCCTGGACCAGGTCCTCCGGCACGGAGGCGCCCGAGGTCACGCTGACCGTCTGCACGCCGTCGAGCCAGGCCTCGTCGATCTCGCTGGCGTCGTCGACCCGGTAGGAAGCCTTGGCGCCCGCTTCTAGTGCGACCTCGACGAGCCGCACCGAGTTCGAGCTGTTGCCGGACCCGACCACGATCACCAGATCCGCGTTCGCGGAGATCTCCTTGATCGCCATCTGCCGGTTCTGGGTGGCGTAACAGATGTCGTCCGAGGGCGGGTCGAGCAGCTGCGGGAACCGCTCCCGGATCGCGGCCACCGTCTCCAGCGTCTCGTCGACCGACAGC
Organism: Nocardioidaceae bacterium; assembly: GCA_035249775.1. GTDB lineage: Bacteria > Actinomycetota > Actinomycetes > Propionibacteriales > Nocardioidaceae > Nocardioides_C. Next base: position 1,659 of record DATFGA010000281.1, read on the forward strand.
GTCGTCTGGGACAGCCAGGCCACCTTCGCCGGGTCACGGACCTCGATGTTGGCGACATCACCGGGGCTCTGGACGAGCTGGATGTGGCCGGGCGCCTCACCGGCGGTCCCCTCCACCTCCTCGTGCCCTTCGTGCCCGATCAGCAGAATGTCGTAGTCGTCGCCCGCGAACCGCTTCGCCTCGTGGTGCACCTTGGTGACCAGCGGACAGGTCGCGTCGATGGTCTCCAGGCCACGTTCCTGGGCCTGCCGGTGCACCTCCGGCGACACACCGTGCGCGGAGAAGACGACGGTGGCGCCCTCGGGGACCTCGACGAGCTCCTCGACGAAGATCGCACCGCGGGACTCCAGGTCCGAGACCACATGCTTGTTGTGCACGATCTGCTTGCGGACGTAGACCGGCGCGCCGTACAGGTCCAGCGCCTTCTCGACCGTGATCACCGCCCGGTCCACGCCGGCGCAGTAGCCCCGCGGAGCGGCCAGCAGGACGCTTCGCGAGTCGGCGGCAGCCGGGTCGAGGACAGGGGGCATCCCCAGGTCGGAAGTGCTCATGGCGTCCATGGTAGGTGGTCTGCCATAGGGTTCCATCCGTGGCACTTCAGACCTCTCCCGAGTCGCCGGCACCGGTCCGCCAGATCGCCAACGCGATCTCCGGCTGGATCGACCGGCTCGGCCCGGTGTGGGTCGAGGGGCAGATCGCCCAGCTGAGCCGGCGCCAGGGGATGAACACCGTGTTCATGACCCTGCGCGACACCGTCGCCGACATCTCGGTCACCGTCACCTGCTCTCGGCAGGTGTTCGACTCGCTGAACCCGCCGGTGGTCGAGGGCGCCAGCGTGGTGGTGCACGCCAAGCCGTCGTTCTACGCCAACCGCGGCACGCTCAGCCTCTATGCCACCGACATCCGGATGGTGGGGCTGGGTGAGCTGCTCGCCCGGCTCGAGCGCCGTCGTCAGCTGCTGGCCGCTGAGGGGCTGTTCGCCCGCGAGCTCAAGCGGCGGCTGCCGTTCCTCCCGCACACGATCGGGCTGATCACCGGCCGCGAGTCGGCGGCCGAGCGCGACGTGCTCGAGAACGCCCGCCGTCGGTGGCCGGCAGTGCAGTTCCGGGTCCTCAACACCTCCGTGCAGGGTCCGAACGCCGCCCGCGAGGTGATGGACGCGCTCGCCGCGCTCGACCGGGACACCGACGTGGACGTGATCGTGATCGCCCGCGGCGGCGGCGCGGTCGAGGACCTGCTGCCGTTCTCCGACGAGGGCCTGATCCGCGCGGTGCACAAGGCGCGTACGCCGGTCGTGAGCGCGATCGGCCACGAGCCCGACACCCCGCTGCTCGACCTGGTCGCCGACGTCCGGGCGTCCACACCGACCGACGCCGCGAAGCTGGTGGTGCCCGACGTGGCCGAGGAGCTCGACCGGGTCACCGGCCTGCGAGACCGTGGCCGCCGGATGATGACCGGCTGGCTCGCCCAGCAGCTGCACCAGCTGGAGGCGATCCGGGCCCGCCCCAGCCTGGCCGATCCCGGCAGCGGCCTCGACGCCCGCGCCGGAGAGGTCGACGAGCTGCGGGCCCGTGCCCGCCGCTGCTTCCACCACCAGCTCGACCGCGCCCACAACGACCTGACGCACCAGCTCGCCCGGGTGCGTGGCCTGTCACCGCTGGCCACGCTCGAGCGCGGTTACGCGGTGCTCCAGGACCACGACGGGCACGTGGTCACCAGCACCGGCCAGGTCACACCCGAGCAGGACCTGCAAGTGCGGGTCAGCGACGGCCGCATCCACGTGGTCGTGAACAAGACCGACACCGACTTGTCAGGCGCTGCGAGCGCCAGAGCGCACACAGGGCCTGACAACTCGGGGAGAGACGAAGGGGAAGACCAGTGACCGAGCGGCACCAGTCCGAGGAAATCCAGCCGGGCGACCAGGACCTCAGCTACGAGGAGGCCCGCGAGGAGCTGGTCGACGTCGTCCGGAGGTTGGAGACCGGCGGGACCACTCTCGAGGACTCGCTCGCGCTGTGGGAACGCGGCGAGAAGCTCGCCCAGGTCTGCCAGAGCTGGCTCGACGGCGCGAAGAAGCGGCTGGACGCAGCGATCGCGGCCGGTGAGGGCGACCCGGACCGATAGGCCGGCCCGAACTGGGTACGCCCGAGCTCCATCCGCAACGATTGGAGATCTCATGCAGATCGACAAGAGCCAGGTCATCGACTTCCTGAAGTCCCGCGGCGAGGACGCGAAGGCCGACCAGGCAAGCCAGGAGCTGCCGCAGCAGGTCGACACCGAGAAGGACGCGGGGCTGCTGGACAAGCTCGGGATCAACGTCCAGGACCTGCTCGGCGGCGCCGGTGGCGGCATCGCCGGCAAGCTCGGCCTCTGACCGACCCCCCGCGCGTTCGGTCCCACATGGCAGTCCCGCGCCTCAGCGGAGAGCCGTTCGGGACCGAACACGGCCCGGAGGCAACCAACGCGAAGCCGTAGTGCACTTTCAGTGCCACCTGGCTGAATCTCCGCACGCGGTGAAAGACCGCCCGGTCAGCGCAGCGACTCGATGTAGTCGACGAGCACGTCCTGCTCCGCGGTGCCGACCACCAGCGTGGTGACCTCACCCCGGGTGCGGACGAGGGCGATGTCACCGCCCGGGTCGGTCCACTTCTGCCAGCGGGCACCATCGATCGTGACGGCCCCCGCACGAGTCGGGGACGGGTCGACGTACGTCTCCAGCATCGACCGCGCCGAGCGGGTGGACTGCTCGATGCCGACGTACCTGCCGCGGTCGGTGAGCACCCCGAGGTGCCAGTCTCCGGGATCCGGCGTGAACCCCGCGGTGGTGGCCTTCCAGCCTGCCGGCAGTGACTCCGGCGCGAGGATGTCGAAGTCCGCCTGCTCGCTGGCGAAGTCGACGGTCCGCTGGTAGTCGATCGCCCGCACCGGGCTCTCCGGGTCGGCGCGGTTGAGGTCGCGCAGCAGCACGAACCCGACCACGACCGCGAGCAGGATCAGCATCGCGCCGATCATTCCCGGCGCGGAACGCTGGTACCGGCCCGGCTGTCCACTCACCCCGCCATCCTCTCGTCCCTTGCATGCCGGTCCTGGGAGGGGGTAGGCAGGCCTCATGCGAACTATCGAGGACCGCCCACTGTCATCCGATGAGCTCGCGCAGGCCGACGCGCACTGGCGCGCCGCCAACTACCTGGCGGTCGGCCAGATCTACCTCCTCGACAACCCGCTGCTGCGGGACCCACTGGAGCCGGAGCACCTCAAGCCGCGGCTGCTCGGGCACTGGGGTACGACGCCGGGGCTGAACCTGGTCTACACCCACTGCAACCGGGTCATCCGGCAGCACGACCTGGACATGATCTACGTGACCGGACCCGGCCACGGCGGACCAGCGCTGGTCGCGCAGACCTGGCTCGAGGGGTCGTGGACCGACACCTACCCGGGCACCACGATGGACGCCTCCGGGATGCAGCGGCTCTTCAAGCAGTTCAGCTTCCCCGGCGGCATCCCCAGCCACGTGGCGCCCGAGGTTCCGGGCTCCATCCACGAGGGCGGCGAGCTCGGCTACTCGCTCTCGCACGCCTTCGGCGCGGCCTTCGACAACCCGGACCTGATCGTCACCACGGTCGTCGGCGACGGCGAGGCCGAGACCGGCGCGCTGGCCACGTCGTGGAGCGGCTGCCGGTTCGTGAACCCGGTCACCGACGGCGCGGTGCTCCCGGTCCTGCACCTGAACGGCTACAAGATCGCGAACCCGACCCTGCTGGCACGGATTCCGGAGGACGACCTCGACTCGATGCTGCGCGGCTACGGCTGGGAACCACTGCTGGTCTCCGGTGACGACCCGCAGGACGTGCACCAGCAGCTGGCGGCCGCCCTCGACACCTGCGTGGCGCGGATCCAGGAGATCCAGTCCGCGGCCCGTGGCGGCAGCGGACGGGCCGACGGGACCGTGCGCTGGCCGATGATCGTGATGCGAACTCCCAAGGGATGGACCGGGCCCGAGGAGGTGGACGGGCTGCCGGTCGAGGACACCTGGCGCTCGCACCAGGTGCCGCTGTCCCAGGTCCGCGACAACCCGGAGCACCGCCGCCAGCTCGAGGAGTGGCTGCGTTCCTACCGGCCCGAGGAGCTCTTCGACGACGACGGCACCCCGGTCGCGGCGGTCCTGGAGTGGGCACCACTCGGGCAGCGCCGGATGGGCTCCAACCCGCACACCAACGGAGGTCTGGTCACCCGGCCGCTGGTGCTCCCGGACCCGCGCGACTATGCCGTCGAGGTCAAGGACCACGGCGCCGAGAACCACGAGGCCACCCGTGCGGCGGGGGCCTACCTGCGTGACGTGATCAGGGCGAACCCCACGAACATCCGGCTGTTCGGACCCGACGAGGTCGAGTCGAACCGGCTCGGCGCCGTCTACGACGTGACCGGCAAGGTCTGGACGCTGCCGGAGTACCCGACCGACACCCACCTCACCCCCGACGGGCGGGTGATGGAGATCCTGTCCGAGCACACCTGCCAGGGCTGGCTCGAGGGCTACAACCTCACCGGCCGGCACGGCCTGTTCACCTCCTACGAGGCGTTCATCCACATCGTCGACTCGATGTTCAACCAGCACGCGAAGTGGCTCAAGACGACCCGGGAGCTGGAGTGGCGGCGCCCGGTGCCGTCGCTGAACTACCTGTTGAGCTCTCATGTGTGGCGCCAGGACCACAACGGGTTCAGCCACCAGGACCCCGGCTTCATCGACCACGTGGTGAACAAGAAGGCCGAGGTGATCCGGGTGTACCTGCCGCCGGACACCAACACCCTGCTGTGGACGGTCGACCACTGCCTGAAGAGCAGGAACTACGTGAACGTCATCGTGGCCGGCAAGCAGCCCCAGCCGTCCTGGTTGAATGCCGAGGAGGCCGGCCTGCACGCCGTACGCGGAATCGGCATCTGGGACTGGGCCGGCAACGACGACGGCGACCCCGACGTCGTCCTCGCCTGCGCCGGGGACGTACCCACGCTGGAGACGATGGCCGCGGTCAGCCTGCTGCGCGAGCACCTGCCGGACCTGCGGGTGCGGGTGGTCAACGTGATGGACCTGATGCGGCTGCAGCCGGGCACCGAGCACCCGCACGGGCTGTCCGACCCCGAGTACGACGCGCTGTTCACCACCGACCGGCCGACGATCTTCGCCTACCACGGCTACCCGTGGTTGATCCACCGGCTGACCTACCGCCGGGCCAACCACGAGCACCTGCACGTGCGCGGCTACAAGGAGGAAGGTACGACGACCACCCCGTTCGACATGGTGGTCCGCAACGACATCGACCGGTTCCACCTGGTGATGGACGTGATCGACCGGGTCCCCGGCCTGGCCCGGAAGGCGGCTGTGGTCCGCCAGAAGATGGTGGATCTTCGGACCAAGCACCGCGCGTACGTCGTCGAGCACGGTGCGGACATGCCGGAGATCACCGAATGGCTGTGGATCCCGAGCGAGAACAAGGACACGTCGATGTCCTGACCCCAGTCAGCCGCGCAGCGCCGGGAGGATCTCGGCCTCCGCGACCCGCAGGAACTCCTCCTGTCCCTCGTCACCGATCTGCACCAGCGCGACGTCGGTGAACCCGGCCTCGGTGAACCTGTCGACCGCCTGCACGATCGCGCCGACGTCGGGACCGCACGGGATCGACGCCGCCACGTCGTCGGGGGTGACGAACTGGGTGGCCCCGGCGAACCCGGCCGGCCCGGGAAGCTCCGCGTTCACCTTCCAGCCACCCCCGAACCAGCGGAACTCCCGGTGCGCCCGCTCGACCGCACGGTCCCGATCGGTGTCCCAGCAGACCGGGACCTGCCCGATCTTCCGCGAGTCACCGCCGGCCGCCTTGTCCCACTGCTCGACAAGACCCGCCGTCGGCTCCACGGCGATCAGGTGGTCGGCCAGCGGGGCGAAGGTCTCGATCGACTGGTCACCGGAGACCGCGACGCCGATCCGGACCGGCTCGTCGTGCAAGTCCCAGATCTTCGCCGAGTCGACCCGGAAGTGGCGGCCGGCGAAGTTCACGTAGCCACCGCCGAGCAGGTCGCGGATGACCCGCACCGCCTCCTCGAGCATCTCGTGCCGGACGTTCACCGGCGGCCAGCCCTCGCCGACGACGTGCTCGTTCAGGTTCTCCCCGGCGCCGAGGCCGAGCGTGAACCGGCCGTCGCTGAGCACCTGGATCGTCGACGCCTTCTGCGCCACCACGGCCGGGTGGTAGCGGACGGTCGGACACGTCACGTAGGTCATCAGCTCCACCCGCTCGGTGACCTGGGTGACCGCACCGAGCATGCTCCAGGCGTAACCGGCATGGCCCTGCTCCTCGAGCCAGGGGAAGTAGTGGTCGCTCATCACCTCGAAGTCGAACCCGGCGGCCTCTGCCGCGCCGGCGTAGCGCACGAGGTCGCGCGGTGCGGACTGCTCGGTCATCAACGTGTAGCCGAAGCGGGGCATGCGGCGGTCCTTCCAGTCGAGGGGTCGGGCATCTCGTACCCACAGCAGCGCCACCCACCCGAATAGGCGCAACTGCGGCTGAACACTGGCACCAGGAGCCGCATCTGCGGCACACTGTGAGCGTGACGACCTACCGAGTTGCCGAAGCCGCCGATGTCCTCGGAGTCAGCACCGACACGCTGCGCCGCTGGGTCGACGCCGGCCGGCTGGCGGCCTCGCCGGGCGCTGACGGCCGGACCGCGATCGACGGCGCCGACCTCGCCGCGTTCGCCAAGACCCTGGCCGACACCGCACCGGAGGGCGTCGGTCACGCCGCCCGCGCCGGCTCCGTCAGCGCCCGGAACCGGATGCGCGGGATCGTCACCTCGGTCAAAAGGGACACCGTGATGGCCCAGGTCGAGCTGGTCTGCGGCCCCTACCGGATGGTGTCGCTGATGAGCACCGAGGCCGCCGACGAGCTCGGCCTCGCCCCCGGGGTGCTGGCGATCGCGTCGGTGAAGTCGACCAACGTGGTCGTGGAGCTGCCGTGAGGTGGGCGCCGGCCATGGCGCTGCTGCTCTGCGTCGCCGGCTGCGGCGGTACGACGGACGCTCCCCCCGGCTCGGGCAGGACGCTCACCGTGCTCGCGGCCGCCTCGCTCACCGAGCCGTTCACCGACCTGGCCGACACCTTCGAGACCGAGAACCCGAGTGTCGAGGTCCGACTCGCCTTCGACTCCAGCGCCACCCTCGCCGGCCAGGTCGTCCAGGGAGCTCCGGCCGACGTGCTCGCGACCGCGGACGACCGCACCATGGCCGAGGTGGTCGCCGCCGACGCGACCGCCGGCGAGCCGTCGCTGTTCGCCACCAACACGATGGTGCTCGTCGTGCCGGCAGGCGACCCGGCCGGTGTCGAAACCTTCGCGGATCTCGACCGCGACGACGTCGCCTTCGTGACCTGCGCCGACTCCGCCCCGTGCGGTGCGCTCGGGCAGGCGCTGCTCGACGCGAACGGCATCGAGAACGAGCCGAGCAGCCTCGAGGTCGACGTCAAGGCGGTGCTCAACAAGGTGGTCCTCGATGAGGCCGATGCCGGCCTGGTCTACGCCTCCGACGCGGTCGCCGCCGGAGACGCCGTGGAGACGGTGTCGATCCCCGGGGCCGAGGAGGAGGTCAACCGCTACCTGCTGGCGCCGTTGCGGCGCAGCGAGCAGCCGGACCTCGCGCAGGCCTGGGTCGACCTGGTGCTCTCCGAGCCGGGCCAGGCCGTGCTCCGCGACGCCGGCCTCGGTGCCCCTCGGCGGGCACCGTGAGCCGGCCCTCGACGAGCGCGGTGCCGGCCTCGACCGGACGGGCACCGCTCCGGCTGGTCCTGCCCGCGGTCGCCGGCCTCGTCGTACTCCTCGCCCCGCTGGCCGCCATGGTCGCCCGGACGCCGTGGGCGACCCTGCCCGAACGGCTCACCGACCCCCAGATCCTGATGGCGCTGCGGCTCTCGGTGGTGACCGCGACCATCGCGTCGGTGCTGTGCCTGGTGATGGGACTGCCGCTGGCGTGGGTGCTGGCGCGGACCGCGTTCCGGGGCCGGTCGCTGCTGAGGGCGCTGGTCACCGTGCCCCTGGTGCTGCCGCCGGTGGTCGCCGGGGTGGCGCTGTTGAGCGCGTTCGGCCGCAACGGGGTGATCGGCGGGCCGCTGCGCGACTGGTTCGACCTGACCATCCCCTACACGACCACCGCGGTGGTGCTCGCCCAGACGTTCGTGGCGCTGCCGTTCGTGGTGATCAGCATCGAGGGCGCTCTGCGCGCGACGAACCGTGCCTACGACGATGTGGCGGCGGTCCTCGGCGCCGACCGGTGGGGCATCTTCGCCCGGGTCACCGTGCCGCTGGCTCTGCCGGGAATCGCGGCCGGCCTGGTCCTGGGCTGGGCGCGTGCACTCGGCGAGTTCGGGGCCACGATCACCTTCGCCGGCAACTACCCGGGCAGCACCCAGACGATGCCGCTGGCCGTCTACACCGCGCTGCAGTCCGACCCCGAGGCCGCAGTGGTGCTCTCGCTGATCCTGCTCGTCGTCTCGGTGGTCGTGCTGGCCCTGCTCCGGGAACGCTGGTTCGGGCAGGCGGCGAGATGAGCGCGTTCCTGGAGGCGGACGTGGTCGTCCGGCGTGCCGGGCACACGCTCGACGTGAGCCTGGCCGCAGAGCCCGGTGACGTGGTCGCGGTGATCGGACCCAACGGTGCCGGCAAGACCACGCTGCTGCGCGCGCTCGCCGGCCTGCTGCCGCTCGACGCCGGCACGGTCACCTGTGACGGCGTCACCTGGGCGGGCGCCGGGACGTCGACGCCGCCGCAGCAGCGCGACATCGGGATGGTCTTCCAGCAGCACCTGCTGTTCCCGCACCTCGACGCGCTCGACAACGTCGCGTTCGGCCCGCGCAACCGCGGCGGCGGGCGGCGGGAGGCGCGGCGGGTCGCGCACGAGTGGCTCGAACGCGTCGGTGTGGGAGCGCTGTCCGACCGGCGGCCGCACCAGCTGTCCGGCGGGCAGGCCCAGCGGGTCGCCATCGCCCG
>DATFGA010000282.1:0-4464 GCA_035249775.1 Nocardioidaceae bacterium
CGAGGTCCTGCTCGAATCCCTCGAACAACCGCTTTCCGCCTCCCAGCACGAGCGGTGCGGTGGAGATCGCGAGCTCGTCGACCACGCCCCGTGCGAGGCCCTGGCGGATCAGGTCGGCACCACCGCCGAGGGAGACCCCGCCGTCACCGGCGAGCTCGCGCGCCTTGCTCAGCGCGGCGTCGAAGCCGTCGATGAACAGGAAGCCCGTGCTCGGGTCGGGCTGGTCCTCGGTGCGGTGGGTCAGCACGATCAGCGTGCCGGGAAACGGGTTGGTGCCGCCCCAGGCGCCGGCGGCGTCGTACATGTTGCGGCCGACGATCCCACACCCCAGCCCCTCGGTGAGCGACTCGTAGTACTCCCGGTCCGCGCCGTGCATGCCCTCCGTGTCGCGACCGTCGTCGGCGTATGTCCACGGGCCACCCATCACCCAGTAGTGGAGACGTTCACCCCCGATGCCGAGGCCGTGCTCCGGGCCGTCCTGTGGCCCCACGATGTAACCGTCGACCGAGGTCGTGATCGCGGCGATGACCTTGCCCATGGTTCCTCCTGCGCTTGCGGGTACGACGGATTAGACCGTCGCGCACGCCCAAAATCATCGGTGGCAAACGAGCAGATGAGTCGGCTCCCACAGGAACGAGGCGGAACCAAACCTACTGACGTTGCGTCAGATGCGAGGAGGAGGGACGGGAAATGAGGCTGATGGCGGCGCTGACAGCGGTGCTGCTGCTGACCGCGTGCGGGAGCGGCACATCCGTTGGCCAAGGCACGTCGGCATCGTCTGGAACGACCCCCGCCGTTACCTCGGCCGGCGGAACGGTGCTCCAGCCGCCTGAGGACCGACGCTGGGTTGGCATGGACGATGTCGTGGTCGCAGTGCCGGAACGATGGGGCACCGAGACGCAGCCTTGCGCAGAGCCGGTCGGAGACACGGTCTTCTTCATCGGTCCCTCTTCGGCCGTTCTCGATTGTGCGACGGTCCCCACGGCACATGTCTCGTCGCTGACCATCACATCCGCCGGCAGCGGCGCGGTGTCGCTGGGCCGACGCGTTGATCTGGGCGCTGAGGTGAACGACCTCCGGATAAGCCACAGTGGGATCGCGTGCAGGGCCGCCCTGACCGGCCCCTGCACCCTGACTTTTGTCGTGTCCGGCGCCGACGCCGCCTTTCACGTCATCTATCGAGGCGCGGATGCCGAAGCGTTCGTCGACGGTGTGTTTCGCTCCGTGACTCGGCTGCCGTCCGGCCAGACGACGGTGCCGCTGATCGATTACGGCACTTCCGTCGTAGAAGCCGAGAAGCAACTCATTGAAGCTGGTCTGGTCGGGCATGCGCCCGATGTCAATTTCCCCCACTACGCCACCGGGACCCATCCACCCGCTGGCACCGTGGTCGAGGTCGGGCAGGTCGTGGAACTGACCATTGGTGACGGCTGAGGTCGACGGGCTTCGGTCGGTGCGCCGGTTTAGGGTTTCAGCATGGTGACATGGCAGCTCACGATCGACTCGAACGAGCCGGCGCGGATGGCGCGGTTCTGGGCTCCGCTGTTGGGCTATGTGCCCGAGGCGCCGCCCGACGGCTTCGACTCCTGGCTGGCCTACTACCAGTCCGTCGTGCCGGAAGAGGGTCTCGGTGGAGACCCCGACGACTACATCGACCGACTCGTCGATCCGGCCGGCCAAGGGCCGAGGATCTGGTTCCAGCCGGTGCCGGAGAAGAAGACCGGCAAGACCCGGTTCCACTTCGACGTCTTCGTGGCCGACCGTTCCGCACCGATGGAGGAGATCGTCTCGACGGTCGACGCCAAGGTGGCCGAACTGGTCGACCTCGGCGCCACCGTGGATCACGTGAACCGGACCGACACCGAAACCCTGCAGCGGTACTCCGTGGTGATGCACGATCCAGAAGGAAACGAGTTCTGCGTGGCGTGACACCGGATGGGACGTCGGCCCGGCGAATGGTGGCGAAGGCTCGGATCGCGTGAGACGTGACCGGTCGAGCGCAAGGAGGATGGATACATGCCCACCTGGTTCAGTGCTCCGTCCGCCCGCGCGTGGACCGCGCCGGACCTCAATGGGAGCGCGCGCGATTTTCACCGCTCACTGCCTGGCTACGCCGTGACACCACTGGTCGAGTTGCCTGCGTTGGCTGCGGAGCTCGGTGTCGGGCGGGTACTGGTCAAGGACGAGTCGTCGCGGCTGGGGCTGCCGGCGTTCAAGGTCCTGGGCGCCTCGTGGGCCTGCCACCAGGTCTTGCTGCGACAGCCGGGTGCCGAGCTGGTGACCGCGACGGACGGGAACCACGGCCGAGCGGTGGCCCGGATGGCCCAGCACTTCGGGGTAGCAGCGACGGTGTTCGTGCCGGACGTGATGCTCCCTGAAACCGCCGTGGCAATCGAGGCCGAGGGCGCGGATGTGGTCCGGCTCCAGGTCGGGTACGACGATGCGGTGCGTACCGCTGCGGCGTACGCCGAGGAGTCGGACGGCCGGGCGCTGGTCCAGGACACAGCGTGGGCCGGCTACACCGAGGTGCCGGCGTGGATCGTCGACGGCTATCGGACCCTGCTCGAGGAGGTCGACGAGCAGCTCGGCGGCGCACCGCACCTGGTCACGGTGCCGACGGGCGTCGGGTCGCTGGCTGAGGCCGTGGTGCGTCACCACCGCCGACGCGACGCCTCGCACCCGAGCGTGCTGGCAGTTGAGCCCGACACCGCCGCCTGCGTGCTGGCGAGCCTGATCGCGGACGAGCCGGTCACGGTGCCTACGGGGTCGACGGTGATGGCCGGCCTCAACTGCGGCACCGTCTCCAGCTCGGCATGGCCGGTGCTGCGCGAGGGCTGCGACGCCGCCGTCGCAGTCAGCGACGAGGAGGCACGACGCGCGGTCGCCGACCTCGGGAAGCTCGGTCTCTCATCGGGCCCCAGCGGCGCCGCCACCCTGGCCGGCGTACGCGTAGCCCTTGCCGATCCGGCGCGGCGCGCGGCGCTCGACCTACCCTCTGACGCGATCGTCGTCCTCCTCAGCACCGAAGGGAATCAGGCATGACCGGACCCATCGTCCCCGGCTCCCTGATCACCCGTGCCCGCGTCTGGCGGCACGACCTGCACCGGATTCCCGAGACCGCGTTCTCCGAGCACGAGACCAGCGCGTACGTCGCCCGGGTCCTCCGCGAGCTCGGGTATGACGTCACCGTTGGCATCGGGGGTACCGGACTCGTCGCTTCCCTGACCCGCGGCACCTCGGGCCGGACAGTGGGGCTGCGCTCGGAGATCGACGCCCTGCCGATCACCGAGGGGAGCGGCGTCGACTACGCCTCGCGAAACCCGGGCGCGATGCATGCCTGTGGTCACGACGGCCACATGGCCATGCTGCTGGGGGCCGCCGCGCTCCTGGCCGAGGAGGACGGGTTCGACGGCACGGTCCGCGCCATCCTCCAGCCCGCCGAGGAACCCGGCCGTGGGGCCCAGGCGATGGTCGATGACGGCCTGTTCGAGCGGTTCCCCGTCGACCGGCTCTTCGGGATCCACAACATTCCCGGTACGCCGGCCGGGCACCTTCGTACGCGGCCCGGGCCAGTGATGGCCAGCGAGGACAACTTCACCATTCACGTGAGCGGTCGCGGCGGGCATGCGTCCGCACCGCATCTGGTGATCGACCCGCTCGTCATCGGCGCCGAGATCGTTCTCGCGCTCCAGCACATCGTCGCCCGCAGCGTCGACCCCGTGCGTACGGCGGTGCTCTCCTGCACCGATCTGCGAACGGACGGCGCCCGCAACGCAATCCCCACCAACGTCACCATCACCGGCGACACGCGCAGCTTCGACACCGAGGTCCAAGAGCTCCTGGAGCGACGCATCCGCGAGGTCAGCCACGGTGTCGCGGCGGCCCACGGCGCCACGGTCGAGGTCACCTACACCCACGAGTTCGCCACCACCGTCAACGACGCCGGGTGCGTGCACATCGCCGGTCGGGCCGCGGACCGAGCCCTCGGCGAGGACCGTGTCGACACCGCTTCCGAGCCGATCATGGCCAGCGAGGACTTCGGTGTCCTGGCTCGCTATGTGCCGGCCTGTCTCGCCTTCCTCGGCAACGGCACCGAGCCGGGCGCAGGTGGCGTCCCACTCCACAGCCATGACTACGTCTTCAACGACGAAACCCTGGCCGCCGGCATCGCCTACTACCACGAGGTCGTCACGGAGAGCCTCGCTGAGGACTGACGCACCGTCCGGCCGGCGGGCCCGCCGCCAGGTCGAGGCCCATCGGGAAGTCGGCCCTGTTCTTCTCTGACGGATCGATGCGCATCGGCGCGTCTGGGGTGTCGCCTCACACCTGGACGCCAAACCCTGCACTGGGCTGCTCTCAACGGTCCGAGGCAGATCTACACCTGGACCCAGGTCGGCAACACGTCGATGCTGCGGCTCAACGAACACCTCGGCTACGTCACAACCCGGAACGCCGTCCTGTAAA
>DATFGA010000283.1:0-4555 GCA_035249775.1 Nocardioidaceae bacterium
GCTCAGCTCCACGAGGGCCTTGCCCGCCACCAGCGCCCGGTCGGCGGCCGCCCTGTCGTCGGGCAGGAAGTGCACGCTCCGCGGCGTCACGAACCCTTCGATCATCGCCCGCACCTCCTTCTCACCCCAGCCCAGCGAGGGCCGCGACCGGTTCACCGCGACGCGCAGGGACGACCCGGGAACGGCCTCGAGCAGGTCGACCAGCCCGCGTGCCAGCCTGGCAAGGCCGACCGGGTCGGCGGAGCCGACCACGAGGATCTCGTCGGCCTGTTCCAGCGAGGCCAGCGTCATCGAGTTCCGCTGCGGGGCACCGCTTCCGAAGGCAGCACGGGCGTCCTCCTCCAGACAGAACGACGTGTCCAGCACGACGTACCGTGCCAGCGTCCGGGCCTGGTCCAGCAGCTGCTCGAACGCCGTGTCCCGGACCTCGCTCCAGCGGTCGGCACGGGGAAGGCCGGTCAGCAGACGCAGGCAGGGGTTCACCGCCCGGGCCAGCGTGCCGAGGCGGGCAGGGTCCAGCTGGCCGGCGTTGGCCATCCGGGACGCCGCGAGCAGCCCCGACATCTCATCCAGGACACCCAGGTGCTGGGCGACCGCTCCGCCGTAGCCGTCGACGTCGAGCAAGAACGTCTGCAGGTCGCGCGCCGCCAGCTCGGCGGCAAGATTCACCGCGACGGTGGTTCGCCCCGGCGCCCCGGCCGGCCCCCAGACGGCGATCGTCCGGCCGGTGCCGACCTCGCGCTCCGACGTACCTCCCGGGTCTTCGACCGGCGCAGGAGCCGCCGGCCCCGAGTCCTCGGCAGCCGAGACGACGGTGCCGGGCAGGCTGCTCAGATCGGTGCTGTGGAGCACGTGCCGGACCCCAAGCCGACGCAGCCGGGCCTCCTCGCCGTCGCCCAGGTCGACCGGCTCCGCGACGAGCACCAGTCCGACGCCGGAGCGGCGCAGCAGCTCGACACTGTCCCCGTCGAGGCCGGGCAGAGCGTGTGCCAGCAGCGCGACACCGGCCTGGCCCGTGGTGGCCGTCGCCAGCAGGTCGTTGAGGTCCACGCAACGCTTGAGCAGCACGATGCCGGGCCCGGCGCTCGCGAGGTGCTGCAACGCTGTGGCCTCCCAGCCGGCTCCACCTGCCGCGACGAGGACCGGGATCCGGCCGTTGACCGACATCTCAGCCCTGCTTCGTGATCACGACCGCACCGGTCGACGCCGTCGCCAACGCGTCACCGAGGTCGCGCTGCTCGTCCGGGCCGATGCCGACGATCACCTGCCGGGTCGCGCTCGGTCCGAGCGCGCTTCCGGATCGCGGCGCGGCCACGACGACCACGTCGTCGAACACCAGGACGGCGGCCGGCTCCGTCCCGGACGATGCCTCCGGGGTCACCCAGACGTCGACCACGGACCCCGCGCGCACGGTGGCGGGCACAGCCTCGGCGGCCACGGCCACCGGGACCTCGACCCGGGTCGCCGCCCCGGCGGTTCCCAGCGCTGCCCGAGGCAACAGCTCGCCTGCCCCGACGTCGCGCAGCAGGGTTGCGTCCCGGGGAAGCGGGGACCCCGCGGAGAGATACCGGTTGGCTTCGACCGAATCAGCGAACCGGACGTCAGTGGCCGCGAGGTCGTCCCGGCCCAGCGTCGCACCACGCGGCAGGTCCGTTCGCAGCGTCCACACCGACACCGTGTCGTCGGCACCGCCGACGAACCGGACACCGAGCAGCACCGACACCGCGACGATCACGAGGCCCACGACCAGACGCGGGTCGCGCCAGCTCGCCGCCGCGGAGCGGCGGGCAGCGGGACTCGCGACGACGGGCTGACCGGTCGGGAGGCGGGTCTGGGTGCTCACCGGGACATCATGGCCTTTCCGGGCAGATTCCGACATGGTTGTCCACAGGCAAACGGAGGCAACTGGTCGAGAACGCAACCAACTCGTGGCAGAGTGGTGCCATGGCCGGTCCTGCCAGCACACCCCGTTTCCTGACCCTCGCCGACGTGGCGGAGATCCTGAACACCTCGACCGCCCAGGTCTACGCGCTGGTCCGGCGCAAGGAGCTGCCGGCGATCAAGATCGGGGGCCGCGGTCAGTACCGGGTCGAGGCGAGCCGGCTCGAGGAGTTCATCGAGCGGTCCTACCAGCAGACCGCGAGCTACCTCGATGACCACCCGTTCGTCGAGAGCGCGGTCGTCGACGCGGAGCCGGACGCCCACTAACCGCCGGTCCTGCGCACAGCCGACACCATCGCCAACGGCAGCACGTCGCCGTCCCGGTCGAGCAGCTCGACGAAGTCCGCACCGACCCGGCCCAGTCTCCCGGCGCTCTGCGTCCCGTCCGAGTGATGCACGGTCACCACGACTTGGGCATCGGCCAACCCGCGCAGCGCGGAGCGGAGCGGTAACCGGCCGGACACCGGCCGCGCCAGCTCGTTGACGGCACGCCCGGAGAGCCCGGCCGCCTGGGTGACGGCATCCAGGCAGACCACCCACTCCTGACCAGGGGTCGAAGTCTCCAGCAGCAGCCATCCCTTGCCGGCCCGGACCAGCGTGCCTGCCAACGCGCCCACGCCTGACACCGATAGGCGAAGCCGTGCGCCCACCGACGCGTGCACGCGTGCCTCGAAGCTGACCGAGGAGTACTCCGCACGGCTCCGGTCGGCGAGCTCACCGTCCCGGTCCGCAAGGTGCATCCCCTCCGCCTGCTGCTCAAGGTCCTCGAAGAGCTGGACCAGCCTGTCGTCCCACCGCATACCGGGACCCTTCCGGTCACCCCGCCCTCTGTCAACGCCTGTGGACAAACGGTTGACGGCTCGGTGAAACGAGGGATAGAACAAGCAAACGGAAGCAAACGCACAGGTCAGGGGTCGAAGTGATGGGTCGAGTGCGCCGGGCGTTGGTCGTCGCGCGGACCGGCTGCCTCATCGGCGGCCTCGTAGTCGCGGCCGATCTGATCTGGCTCCTCGGGCGCAGCAGCGTGCGCGACGTCGTGGCAGGGCTCCGCAGCGGCGGCGCCGGGATGCTCGGGACCGTCGCGTTCGAGGACGTGCTGGTGGCCGTCTGCACGGTCGCCCTCCTGCTCTGCGCGGCGTGGCTGGTCCTCGTCACCGGTCTGGTGGCACTCGAAGCGCTCGCCGGGCCGGCGGCACCCGCCCGCTTTCTGTGTCCGCTCCCCCTGCGCCGGCTGCTGCTGGCCGGCTGCGGGGCGGCAATGGTCGCCGGGCTGGCGTCCGCGCCGGCGACCGCGGACCCACCCGGGAGCTCCGGACCGGTGGACGCTGTCCTCTCCGTCCGGCTCGGTGGGCTCGACCTTCCCGACCGGCCGACCGGCGGTGCGCTCCACGCGGTGGCGCCCGGAGAGAGCCTGTGGTCGATTGCCCGTGACCACCTCGGCGAGCACGCCGACGACGCGGAGGTCGACGCCGGTTGGCACGCCATCCACCGCGCAAACCAGCACCGGGTCGGCTCCGACCCGGACCTGATCTTCCCCGGCACCATCCTGCACATTCCCGAGCTCGACCCGCCCGACCGGAAGGAGTCCTCGTGACCGCCCACACGCAGCCCGAACCGACCTCGAACCCGCCCGTGCGACGTCCACCTGCGCCCCCGGACCAGTGGGCCACGGTGACCCGGCTCGATGCCGGACGTGCACGCCAGCCCGGCCCCGTGCCGATCGCCGCGGTGCAGGGCACCTTGGCGCTGGACCTGCGCGGTTGTGCCGGCATGCCGACCACGCCGCACCTGCGACCCCGGCTCAACGTCGTCGACGGCAACGGGAGAGCCGCCGACGAGGTCCAGGCCTGGGCTGCCCGCTTCGCGCAGGCCGTCGTGGAGGTGCTCGGCGGCGACCGCCCACTCCCACAGCTGGTCCGGTGGACGTCGAAGCGGGTCTACCTCGACCTCGGCCGGCGGGTCCGGATCCTGGCCCGCAACGCACCGGTCCAGCAGCGCCTGCGCACCGTGCGACCCCAGGTACGCAGCGTGCACGTCTTCCAGCCCACGCCGGACACCGCCGAGGTCAGCGTGCACGTCCGGCACGGGCAGCGGTCGCGGGCACTCGCGGCCCGGCTCGAGCTCACCGGCGGGCGCTGGCAGTGCACCGCCCTGCAGCTCGGCTGAGCCGCCGACCGGGTGACGATCGACGAGCGGGCGACGGTCAGTCGGCTCCTGCCGACCAAGCGGCACAGGTGTGGGGCTTCAACGGCTTCCATGGGTTCAGCCGCCTGCATTGGGCGGTGGGCCGGTGAGCTGGCGGGTTCGGGTGTCGCGGGGGTGATGCAGGACGCGCACGGGTGCTCGCCCTAGCGCCGGAAGCGACCAAGCTGACCGAGACAGGGAGGCGCAACCGTGCGCGTCACTACTGCATTCAACCGCACACTGTGCGGGCGACGGTGACCCTCTCGGGCGCGCCCTCGCCGTACTGGTTCCCACCGGCTGTTGCTTCTGCCGCGGTGTCCTGTCGGGGATCGCACCTACGTCCGAGTCGGCGGCGAGAGACACATCCTTAGGTGGTAGACCGCGCGGCGAGAGTCTTGTAACCACCCGCCCGACCAAAACAGCACAGGTG
>DATFGA010000284.1:0-3267 GCA_035249775.1 Nocardioidaceae bacterium
CGCCTGGCGTCCAGCCGCTGTCTAGAGCCAGTAGGTGTCGTGGCGCAGGCAGAAGTCGGCGTACTCGTCCTCGTCCGGTTGCCAGCGCCCGGCCGCCATCTCGGCCAGGCCCTCGAAGTAGCCCTCACGCGGGGCACCGGGTGTGAAGAGCAGCAGCATCGAGGCGGGGGCGCCGGACTCGTTGCGGAACCCGTGGATCCCGCCCTCGGGAATGAACAGGAAGTCACCCGGTGCGGCGTCGACCCACTTGTCGCCGTCGTAGAGCCGCACCGTCCCCGACAGGACGAAGAACGACTCGGTGATCGTGCGGTGGAAGTGCGGCCCCGGGCCGGATGGCGCGGGCCCCATGTCCCAGTGGTACAGGCCGAACTGGTGGCCGGTCATCGCGCCGGTCGCCAGGTAGTGGGCCCGCACGCCACCGGCCGAGGCGTAGGTGATGTCCGGGGGTGTGTCGGCGCGGCGGAGGGTGCCGCTCGCCTCGCCGGTCTCGCCGTGGTAGCGCGGCTCGGGGTAGGACATGGACAGCAACCTAACGCCCGACGGCGCAGCGCGTCAGTAGCCGCGGGGCTTGCGCGGTGTGTAGAGCCAGACCCGGAACAGCCGGTCGAGCTGCTCACCGGAGACCTCCTCGGCCAGCCGCTTGAACTGCGGTGTGGTCCCGGAACCGTGCTCGTAGCGGCGTGCCCACGTCCGCAGGATCCGGAAGAAGTCGCGCCCGCCGACCTCCATCCGGAGCGCGTGCAGGGTCATCGCGCCGCGCAGGTAGATCGCCTGGTGGAACAGCCGACGCGGCACACCGGGATCGCCGGGGGTGATCCGCCACAGGTGGTTCTTCGGGCCGTACACCTCGTAGAAGAAGTCGAACATCTCCTGCTCGACCTGACGCTTCCGCTGAGAGACCTTCGCCTGCCAGAGCCACTCGGCGTACGACGCGAAGCCCTCGTTGAGCCAGATGTCGCTCCAGTCACGCGGTGTCACCGAGTTGCCGAACCACTGGTGCGCGAGCTCGTGCACCATCAGCCACGCCGGCGCGTCGTGCGGGTACACCGGGCGGCCCTGGGTCTCGAGGGCGTAGCCGACGTTGATGTTGTCGATGATCATCCCGGAGGACGCGAACGGGTAGCGCCCGAACCGCTTCTCCAGGAACCGCATCACCTTCGGCAGGTTGCGTCGCTCCCGTTTTGCCCGGCCGGCCTTCACGTCGACGAAGGAGATCAGCGGCACGCCCGACGCGGTGGTGTCCCGGAACATCCGGTACCTGCCGATGGAGACCGTGGCGAGGTAGGCCGCCATCGGTCGCGTCTCGCGCCAGTGCCAGGTGGTCCGGCGCGGTCCGCGGTCGCGGCCGACCAGCAGCCCGTTCGAGGCCGCCTTGAGCCGGTTGGGCACGTCGACGGAGATGTCGTACGTCGCCTTGTCGCGCGGCGTGTTGTTCACCGGGAACCAGGTCATCGCGCCGTTCGGCTCGGACAGCACCGTTGCCCCGTCCGGGGTGGTGATCCAGCCTTCACCTCCGAGACCTCCGCCGGTCAGTGCATGTGGCTGGCCGGCGTACTCGACGACGACCGTGAACGGCTCACCGGCGGGCAGGGGAGCGGCCTCCGGGAGCTCCACGGTCAGCTCGGCGCGGTCACGGACGTGCTCGACGGGAGCACCGTCGACGGTGATCCTGGTGATCTCGAGCCCGCGCAGCTCCAGGTTGAACGAGGTCAGGTTCTGCTTCGCCACCGCGTGCACCGCCGTGGTGGCCACGATCCGCTCGTTGCGGGGCCGGTAGCTGAGGTCGATGTCGTAGTGGGTGACGTCGTACCCGCCGTTGCCCATCGACGGGAACAGGGAGTCACCGGACCGGCTCGAACCGGCCGTCGTCTCCACCGCGCTGGTCGGCAGGATCGTCGCGGCCAGGCCGGCGCTGAGCGTGGTGGCGGTGAGGGCACGCAGCAGGGCGCGTGTGGTCACGGTTGGTTCTCCCCGAGAAGTAAAATGTGTCGCCACATCCTAGGGCCGCGCGGGAGTTCCTCATGCCCGAACCGGCAACGTCACAGGGTCAGCGGACCTCGATCAGCTGCTCACCGGCGGCGACCAGCTCCCCGATCACGGGGTGACCGGGGAGCTCACCGGCGACCAGGAGGCCGCCGGAGGTCTGTGCGTCGGCGAGCAGGAGCAGCTCGTCGTCGGAGACCGTGGAGCGCACGTGCGGACGGACCCAGTCCAGGTTGCGGCGGCTGCCGCCGGGGACGTACCCGGCGGCCAGGGACGGCCGGGCGGCGTCCAGGTAGGGCACCGCCGCGGCATCGATGACGGCGCCCACGCCGCTGGCCCGGGCCAGCTTGAGCAGGTGTCCCAGCAGCCCGAAACCGGTGACATCGGTGGCGCAGCGCACGCCGGCCTCGAGTGCCGCGCGGGACGTGTCCCGGTTGAGCGTGGTCATCACCTCGACCGCCTCGGGGAACACCTCACCGGTCGCCTTGTGCCGGTTGTTGAGGATCCCGAGACCGAGCGGCTTGGTCAGGGTGAGCGGGGTCCCGGCGACAGCGGCGTCGTTGCGGAGCAGCCGTGCCGGGTCGCCGATGCCGGTGACCGCGAGGCCGTACTTCGGCTCGGGGTCGTCGATGCTGTGCCCGCCGGCCAGGTGCGCCCCGGCCTGGGCGCAGACGTCGGCACCGCCGTGCAGCACCTGGGCGGCGAGCTCGAACGGGATCCGGTCGCGCGGCCAGGCGAGCAGGTTCACCGCGACCACCGGCGTTCCGCCCATCGCGTAGACGTCGGAAAGCGCGTTGGCGGCGGCGATCCGGCCCCAGTCGTAGGCGTCGTCCACGACCGGGGTGAAGAAGTCGGCGGTCGCGATCACCGCCCGGTCGTTGTCGATCCGGACCGCGGCGGCGTCGTCGCCGTTGTCCAGGCCGACCAACAGGTCACCGCCCTCGCGGCTGGTCGGGAGGTCGGCCAGGACCCGTTCCAGCTCGCCGGGCGGAACCTTGCAGGCACAGCCGCCCCCGGCGGCGTACTGGGTCAGGCGCACGGCCGAGTCGATGGTGGTCATGGTCTCAACGTAGCCCTAGAGTGACCGCGGAGGCGTTTCTCGTCTGGTGACGGGCGCGGTCCTCAAAACCGTAGTGACCGAGCATCTCGGTCAGGCGGGTTCGATTCCCGTCCGCCTCCGCCAACAGCCCCTCGCGAGTCAGCCCGGAAGGACGTGCCTTGGAGGACCCGCGCCGGTCGACACCGCGCACCGACAACGTGCTTGCCGAACCCTCGGTCCGGGAA
>DATFGA010000285.1:0-2437 GCA_035249775.1 Nocardioidaceae bacterium
CCCCGCCGACGCCCGGGGCGGCAGCCTGGCCCGCGCCGACGACCTGGTGCGTGCCGCGGTCGAGACCGAGGACCGGACCAGGAGGCGCAAGCGCCGGATCGGGGTCGAGGGCCAGGCCTGGATCGCCCGGGGACGCGCCGAGAACCTGCGGCTGCGCTGGCTCGCCGGAGCCGACACCTCCGAGGACGACCTGATCGAAGCCTGGACCGGCACCGTCGCCGCGTTCGAGGCCTTCGGTCACGTGTTCGAGGTGGCCCGGTCCCGGACCCGGCTCGCGGCTGTGCTCCGCGCCGCCGGTCGCACCGGCGAGGCCCGCGAGCTCACCGACCTGGCCCGGCAGACCGCCCACCGCCTCGGGGCCCAGCCGCTGCTGGCCGAGCTGCGCACCCTCGGCTCGGGTCCGGCCCGCACCGCGGACGGCACCCGCTCCGGCGAGTCGCTGACCTCCCGTGAGCTCGAGGTGCTGGCGCTGGTCGCCGACGGACGCAGCAACAGCGAGATCGCGCGGCAGCTGTTCATCAGCGCCAAGACGGTCAGCGTGCACGTGTCCAACATCCTCGCGAAGCTCGGCGCGAGCGGTCGCACCGAGGCGGCCGCGCTGGCCCGGCGGCAGCACCTGCTCGACGGCTGAGATCACATCCGGCTGCCCCGGAATTCGGTCGCCGCACCGCCCTGCCGGTGAGAAGATTCGCGCCGTGAAGCTGAAGGAACGCATCGGTGCGCTGCGCGTCGACACCACTCCACTGAAGGAGTCCCGCGACTTCCGGCTGCTGTTCTGGGCCGGCACCGTGTTCTACCTGGGCGGGATGGTCTCCTACGTCGCGCTGCCGTACCAGATCTACCAGCTCACCGGCTCGAACTTCGCCGTCGGTGCGCTCGGCATCGTCGAGCTGGTGCCGCTGGTGGTGTTCGGGCTGTACGGCGGGGCGCTCGCCGACCATGTGGACCGCCGCCGGATGCTGGTGGTGACCGGCGTCGCGCAGGTCGTGCTCGCCGCGGCCCTTGCCGTCAACGCGTTCCTCCCCGACCCGCGGGTGTGGCCGATCTACGTCCTCGGCGCCCTGCTCGCCGCGGCCCAGTCTTTGCAGCGCCCGTCGAAGGAGGCGCTCGAGCCGCGGACCGTCCGGCACGACCAGATCACCGCTGCCAGCGCCCTGTCCTCGCTGGGCATCCAGGTCGGCCTGCTCGCCGGTCCCGCGGTCGGTGGTCTGCTGCTGGCCTACGTCGGGATCGGCTGGTGCTTCCTGGTGGACGTGGTCGCCCTGCTGGTGGCCACCGCCCTGTTCGCCGCGCTCCGCCCCTACCCGGTGACGGACCGGAGCAACCCGCCGTCGCTGAAGGGGATCGCCGAGGGGCTCACCTACGCGCTGCGCCGCCGCGACCTGCTCGGGACCTACGTGGTCGACATCGTCGCCATGTTCATGGCGATGCCCACCGTGCTCTTCCCGGCGCTGGCCGAGGACGTCTTCGACAAGCCGGGCCTGCTCGGCCTCCTCTACAGCGCCGGCACCGTCGGCTCCCTGCTCGCCACCGCGACCTCCGGCTGGACCGGCCGCGTCCACCACCACGGCCGCGCGGTCGTGATCGCCGCGATGGGCTGGGGCGCCGCGGTCGCCCTGGCCGGGGTGGCACCGAGCATGTGGCTGGTGCTGGTCTGCTTCACGCTGGCCGGTGCCGCGGACATGATCAGCGGGATCTTCCGCTCGACGGTGTGGAACCAGACCATCCCGGACTCGATGCGCGGCCGGCTCGCGGGCATCGAGATGCTGTCCTACTCCCTCGGCCCGCTCGGCGGCCAGGCCCGCGCCGGTCTGGTCGCCGACATGTGGAGCGTGCGCGGGTCGATCGCCAGCGGCGGGGTGCTCTGTGTGGCCGGGGTGGCCGCGACTGCCCTCTGGTTGCGGGACTTCTGGTCCTACGACGCGCGCACCGACCCGCACGCCGTACTCGAGCGGGAGCTGCGCGCCGCCCAGCCCTGACTCCGCACGCAGGCGGACGGGTCGCGGGTCGGTCCGCCGCAGCCGGTGACGCAGAGCAGCAGCGATGGTACGACGTGACAAGACGCAGGTTCTGGGGTGCTTCCCACATGCTTCTTGTCACGTCGTATCCGTGTCCGGACGCGTTGGGCTGCTCACTCGGTCGCAACGGCATCCCAGCCGGATGGTTCTTGCTGCCGTTGCAACTGAGTCGCTGTGTGTCTGAGCCGCTCGGGCTCCCTCATGCACCCTTCCAAACGTCGGTCACATACCCGTAGTATGCAAACAACGCCGACTCCGGGGATGTGATCCACCGCCATGACGGTCACCGATGACCGCTTCACCAAGATGAGGCCGTTCAACGCCGGCGCCGCGCCGAGGATCCCGGCGAGAGCGTTGCCGCCCGGCCCGCGCTGGCCGGCGCTCCTGCAGAGCTTCGCGCTGATGCGCTACCGGCACCA